>MNEA01000120.1 GCA_001917435.1 Acidobacteria bacterium 13_2_20CM_2_57_6 | reverse complement strand
CCCTTTCAAACGACTCCGTGCGCTCCGCGAGAGTGCCGGTCGAATTTCCACTCGTGGAACCGGATGAACCACTTGATGAAGAATCTGAAGTGGGAATTACGAGACGAACCTCGCCAGCGGTAACACTTTCGTCCGAAGCGAGCAGGATGAGGCGTTCCACCACGTTGCGCAATTCGCGGACATTTCCGGGCCACGCATATTTGCGCAATTCAGCGATGGCTTCTTCCGCGAAGAGTTTTTCTTTCCAGGCGTTTTGCGCCGCCACCTGCCGAGCAAAATGCGCGACTAGGCCGGAAAAATCCTCCAGGCGTTCGCGCAGCGGTGGCAGTTGCAGCGGAAAAACATAAATGCGATGGAACAAATCGCGCCGGAACGAGTTCTGTTTGACGAGGTCCTCCAGGTTGCGGTGCGTGGCCACCACCACGCGCACGTTCACCTTCATGGGCTTGTCACCGCCGACGCGCTCGACTTCGCCCTCTTCCAGCACGCGCAATAATTTCGCTTGCATCGCCAAGGGCATGTCGCCGATTTCATCCAAAAAGAGCGTGCCGCCATCGGCTTGTTCAAACTTGCCAAGATGCCTGGTCGCTGCGCCGGTGAACGCGCCTTTTTCATGACCAAAAAGTTCCGACTCGATCAATTCCGCCGGCACAGCTGCACAATTCAGCGTGATGAAAGGGTGCCCTTGCCGGGGGGATTTTTCATGGATGGCGCGTGCGACAAGCTCCTTGCCTGTGCCGGTCTCGCCGAGAATGCAAACACGCGTCTCGCTTGCCGCAACGCGGTCAATTTGCTCGAGCAACTTTTTCATCGCCGGGCCGGAGCCGACGAGTTCGTGCTTCCCCAGGCGCTGCCGCAACTCACGGTTTTCCTCTTCGAGCCGAGAGAGCCGTAAGGCATTCTCCACAGTCACCAAAAGTTTGTCCGTCGAGAGCGGTTTTTCCAAAAAGTCAAGCGCGCCCAGCTTCGTGGCTTTTACGGCCATTTCGATATTCGCTTGTCCGGAAATGAGCACGATGGGCGTCTTCAGCCCGGCCTTTTTCAAATCTTCAAGCAGCTCCATGCCGCTTTTTCCCGGCATTACCACGTCGGAAAGAATTAGGTCGAACGATTCGCGACGCAGCAGATCGAGTGCGCGGGCGGCGTTGTCGCAAACCGTGGCTTCATGCCCCGCCATTCGAAAGGCGCGGGAAAGAGATGCCAGCGTATTGTGATCGTCGTCAACAAGGAGGAGATTAGCTTTGCGCGGCAAACGTCGATCCCTTCGAACAAAAGTTAGTCGGAAGCCGCTGCGAGTGTGGACGGCGTGCTCTTCGCCTCTGGCGCCGCCTCGCGCGCTCTCGGGGTGCGGCCGGCCGGACGCTGGGGCAGATCGATTCGAAACGCTGTACCGCGGCCCTCGTCGCTGGTCACCGAAATAGTCCCGTGATGATCGCTGACCACGGACTGCACGATGGCGAGCCCAAGCCCGGTGCCCTGCGATTTCGTCGTGTAATACGGCGTGAACAGCCGCGAACACTCTTCCGGCGTCAGTCCTTTTCCTGTGTCGGCGACTTCAATGCGCACCGCGCCGGCCTTTTCCGAAGTTCTTAGTGTCAGCGTTCCGCCGGCGGGCATGGCATCGAGCGCGTTGAGAACCAAATTCTGAAACGCGCGGTGAAGCAAATCGGGATCCGCGTCGATGTCGGGCAAAGGCTCCGTCAAAAACAATTCGGGGGTGATGGTGGGCTTGCCGACTTCGTTGAACTGCGGTTCGAACAGGCGGACGGCATTGCGGAGCGCTTCATTGACATTTACGCGCACAAACTGCGGGGCGGGCATCTTCGAAAAATCGCTGAAGCGCCCAATGATGGTATTGAGATTGGCAAGCTCGGCTTTCAAAGTTGCCGTTGATTCATGGAAGACTTCCAGAAATTGCTTGGCGTCGAGTTGGCGGGCCTTCTGCAAATTCTCAATGGTAATCTGCATGGGAAAGAGCGGGTTGCGCAATTCGTGCGCAAGACGCCGCGCCAGTTCGCGCCATGCGGCGACGCGCTCGGTCTGCACCAGACGCTCCTTCTGCGCCGCAAGCGTTTGCGTCATGTGATTGAACGCTTTAGCAAGCTCGCCGACTTCATCGCGTCCACGTACATCGATGCGCGTGTCCCATCTTCCGCCGGCAACTTCGCGGGCGCCTTCGGCAAGTTCCTCGACCGGTTTGGTGATCCGCGCGGAGATCCAGAAGCTGACGAGCAATCCGACGAATAGTGCGGCAGCCGCGACGGCAGCGGCAGTTTTCAGGATTTGGCGGGTCAGCAGCACTAGCTCTTTTCGCGAGCTGCCGACAAAGAAAACGCCAAACAGCTCATTGTTGCGGCCAGTCAAAGGAATGGCATGAAACGTTTCCGCGTCCGCCGGATCCCTGGTCCACTCAATCGTTCGAACCATGGGCTGTGGCTGCCTTTGCAACTGCTCGACGAGAGGCGCGAACCGTTCCGCTTGTTCCGCATCGATTTTCTCTGCCAGCAGGGACGTGGCCGTAAAATTTGGATCGAGGTTAGTATAGATGAGCGCGCGCATTCCGGCGGGCAAGACCAGAGAGGCGAGGAAATTCTTATCGAGATGGTGCCCACCGATGATGTACAGGCTCTTGTCCGCCACGGTGTTGTTCGTTCGCACAACGCTAAGGGAAAGGGACACGCCGTCGGGCAATTCTTCTTTCTTCAAAAATGCCGGAGTGTCATTCCAGTCCTTCACCGCAGTCACCCAGTCGTTCTTATATCCCACGCGAGCGGGGAACTGCGCCGAAGAGATCAGTACTCCGTCGTGATTCACAAACTCCACATAGTCCAGCCCGTGCTCTTGAGCGGTGCCGACGGCATCGCGCACATAGAGAGACAGGTCAGCGTTGGGACGGGAGAGGTCAATGGCCATGCGCTCGGTGAGGTTCGCTTCCGCTATGTTTTTTGCTTGATGGGCAATTTCTTCGCCCCGCTGGACGAACTCCTTCTTGAATTGCGCGACCAGTGCTTCCGTGCGCTCCGCGTCCATGGCTTCGAATGCGGCCTGAGTGTAATGCGTCACGGCATAGGCAACCACGGATACCGACGCAAATATGGTCAGCAGGACAACAAGCAGCAATTTGGTTCGGAAGCTCATGGCTCGGCAAACATGGGTTACGGACTGATGATATCACGGGTGCAAATGAGGGACTGACCGCTAGTAAAGATGAAATTTAAAACTCATCGGACCAGGAATCCTTTTCATCGCTGGCCCAGCGCTGCAGATTTTCAAACGCGCGTCTGTCAATTCTGGGTACACGCAATCGATGGAACGGCGCGGGCGTCAATGAGGCAATCGCCGGAATCACAAACACGCAAGCGGCGAGCAGGGTGGTGGCCAGGATTCGCCTACACAAATCTTTTGCGATGCTTCGGACAAGCGCGTGGCTCGAAACTGCTGTCGAAATCTTCATAACCGTTTTCCTTCAACTCAATGCTTCGCACTGCATCGATTCCCGTCTTCAATTCTTGTTTTGGCCGCTAGCCGGGTGGCCAGGAACGCGTCGCCGGAAAAGGAGTAGTCTCTGGCTAAAGGGCTAAGCGCGGCGGTGCTTGCCTCTGTGCTTGTTGACCGTCTTACGGTCGCCATAAAATTGACCGCTTGCGGTCACCAAAGCCATAGTTTCTATTCCTTTCCAGTTTCGCGTCCCGGGCCACCCGCAGGGGTATTGGCTAGCGGAACCTGTTGGCACAGCCACTGCAGGCGGTGCGCAATTCTTTTCTCAACATCATGGCCTGCGCGGCTGCTTGCGTTGAGCCGTGGCCGCTGCGGGTGCCGGCGGATCATCTAGATTGTCGGCCGAAGTCACACCGGAAAAGGCCGACCGCATTACGTCATTCGCAAAGAAATTCCTTCCGTCGATCGGCACCATCATAATTTGCAGCTTGTCCGACAACCGTTCGGCGATGATTTTTTGAATCAGCATGGGGTTCGACTTCAGCACGGACGCTTCGTACTTCATCCGTTCGGCGTCCGCAGCAGCCGTCACGCGGATGCGGTTGGCCTCGGCGTCGGAAAGATTCTTTTGGCGCTCGACTTCTGCCTTGCTGTCAATGATCTTGGCTTGCGCCGCAGCTTCGGCATTCTGGAGAGTAGACTCTTTGCGCGCCTGCGCTTCCAGTTTGGTTTGCTCGATTTGTTTTTGTTTCAGCGGAAGCGTGTACTGCATTGCGTCCGCCTCCGCCTTTGCCTGCAGAACGCGCACCTGGGCCTGCGCTTCCGCCTGTTTCACATCACGCGCTTTCTGCGCCTCCGCTTCCAGCTCGGCAATCTTTACCTGCTTTCCTTTAATCTCCTGCTCGGTACCCAGGCGCTCATTCTCTTGCTCTTTCAACAGCAGCCCCTCTAGTCCCTTGGCATATTCCTCAGGAAGCTGCAGGTCGCGGAGAAGCACTTCCCGCACGATGATGCCGTCGCTTGCCAGCCGGGCGGTGATGGCGTCGGCAGCGGTGGTGCGCAATTCTTCGCGTTTGGTGGCAAAGATTTCGCGCGTTATATAATTCGGCGCAAGTTGCCGGTAAATCGTCGAAACGACCGGCGCTACGACCTGTTCCCCGACCGGCTGCGGCAAATTCCGGTGAATCGAATCCAGCCGCTTGGGGTCCAGCCGGTAACGCACGGAAACAGCCAGCCCGATGTTGAGTCCTTCCCGCGCCTGCACCGTCAGCAGGTCACCCTTTTGCTTGGGATTTTCTGCCGCGACGGTCGAATACACTTGCTCGCGCGTGTCGTAGATGGCGATGGAATCCACCAGCGGCGTAATCAGGTGCACGCCGGGATACAACGTACCGGGGCGAGCGCCCCAGAATTCGCTCACACGGACGCCCGCCGCTCCGTCGGGAACAACCGCGAAGCTCTCCGTGATCAACAGGAGCAGGGCGCCCGCCGTGGTCAGCTGCAGCGCCAGCCGCCAGCGCACCGGGCGGAAAGGGCGGCGAGCCAGCGTTCCCACCTCCGCGCCGGATTCGTCCGTTTTGTTCCGCGACAAGAGCCGCCGCAGTTGTTCGGAGAGATAAACGTCGTAGGCGACCAGAGCTCCCGCGCTTCCAAAGAGTCCCGCGCCGACAATCATCAACAGCCATTTCAAGGCCACCATGGACCTACCCCTTCCTTTCTATTTCCCGGAGCGCCGCCGCGGAGCGGTGACCGCCGCCGCCGCCGCTTACGTTGATCCGGATAATCCCAGTGGCGCAGGGTTCCGTTTTCGCCGAGTGATAACGAACGGCCCACGCCTGTAGCCGCCGTCTCGCGTTCAACGCTGCGACGCGAAAGCCCGGGCCAGTTGCTTGGTCCCGCGCGCCAATTGGGTTCGTGCAGGAATCCTTGGGGCTGTAGCCGGCTGCATCATCAAGAAAGCCACCTTCAAGAACAACCAGTGCAGCCCCGCAGCAACAGCCACCGCGAAAATCGTGATGAGAGCCAGAATCGTAAGTTCCAGCATGGCGATCATGATGTGCCTCCCGACTTGCGCTTTGGGAAATGGCACGGCCACGGCCAATCTCAGTACATTGAAAATACAGAGCTTATCGGTAAGGAAGGATTATGGAACTGTGGGGACTAGCACACGGCGTGTCGCGGCGGACGCGGCACAAGGGGACCGCCTCCGTCCAGACCTATGGAGAACGTCTCGCCTGCGTTCCGGGCTCCCAGCCTCTCCCGCTTCCCTAGTCGTCTTGTGCTAGGCTAATCCTAGAACCCATGGGACGCGGATCAGGCTTACGCATCGGCAAAATTCTCGGCATTCCCATCTATCTGCATTCGACTTGGGTTTTCATTTTTGTAGCCATCACCTATATCATCGCTTCGCAGTACAAGCAGCAGCATCCGCTTTGGACAGACACACAGCATTGGACCGTTGGCGTCCTGACCAGCTTGCTCTTTTTCGCCTCGGTTCTGTTCCATGAGCTTTCCCACAGCGTTGTGGCCCAGCATTACAAGATTCGCGTCGTTTCCATCACGTTGTTTCTCTTCGGGGGCCTGGCGCGCATCGAGCGCGAGCCTTCCAACGCCGTTCAAGAATTCAACATCGCAGTTGCCGGACCGCTAGCTAGTGGTTTCCTCGCTGGAGGCTTTTTTGGATTAGCGCTGCTGTTGCCTTACAGCCAGACGGTCGGGGCCCTGGCCACCTGGCTGTGGCAAACCAATTTTGCGCTGGCCGTTTTCAATCTTTTGCCGGGATTTCCGCTAGACGGCGGAAGAATTTTTCGCGCCATTGTGTGGGGAGCATCCAAAAATTATGAGAAAGCCACGCGAGTGGCGGGCGCCAGCGGAAAACTGATCGCCTACGCGATGATTCTTGCAGGCGCTTGGGGCGCTTTCAACGGATATCTGCAAAATGGACTATGGATCGCGTTCGTGGGCTGGTTTCTTCTAAACGCTGCGCAGGAGAGCGTCGCTCAAGTGGCCATCCGCCAAACTCTCTCTGGTCTAAGCGCCGCCGACGTCATGAGCAAGGAAGTGCCTACTGTTCCAGGACACATCACGCTCGAAGAATATGGCGCCGAGGTTCTACGCACCGGCCGCCGCTGCCACCTGGTGGTCAACGACGACCGCCTCGTCGGGATGATGAATGTCCACACCCTCAACTCTGTTCCGCGCAACGAGTGGGCCCACAACTCCGTCCAGGCCGCCATGATCCCGCGGGAGAAAATTCTGTGGACGTCGCCTGAAGAACCACTCTTGCGTTTGCTGGAACGGCTCCTGAGCGCGGACGTGAACCAAATGCCCGTGGTGAGCGGCGCGAAGGAAAGCGCGCCGCAAATTGTTGGCATCGTCACGCGCGATTCCATCCTCCGCGTGATGCAGACGCGCTCCGAGCTTGGCCCGCTGGCAGCAAACAGCAGGTGACTGTCCCATCGCCGGCGTGTCGGTGTTCAGTTCTCCCGCGCACGCAGCGCCCGGATTCGATAGCCCCCCCGCTGGATATCAACAGTCACCTTTGAAAATCCCGCGGCTGTCAATCTTGCAAACGCTGTCGCGGGCGCCACGGGCACAAACGTGCTCCGGATGTGCCCCAAGCGGTGCAGCCAGCCATCCTGAATCTCAAACGCGAGGAACACTCCGCCCGGCCTAAGCACTCGCCAGGCTTCCGCAAAAGCGCGGTCCTGCAACTCATTTGATCGCAAATGATGAAGCATCAGGATCGCGATGGCTGAAGAAAATGTTCCGTCTGCAAAAGGCAACGCCGCCGCGTCACCCTGAATCGCCGCCGCATTCGAACCATTGATACGTGCGCCCAGCTTTGCCGCAAACGCGTGGTCGCACTCGAGACTCGTCACGCGACTCGCGAGGCGTCCCAACTCCTCCGTTGCTGCTCCTGGCCCGGCGCCCAGCTCCAACACGTGATCGCCCAGTTCCGAGCCCTGCAGCATCCAAGGCAAAACTTGTCGCCGCGTGACCCAACGCCACAGACGCGTTCCACAAAACCACGTTTCGTATCGATTCATTGGGCGCTCGGAAAAATTCGCAGGCAAGCAATTCTAACGCGGCTGACGCAACTCGCCGAAACAAAGTGCGCATTCGTCGAAGCCGAGCCGAAATTCACGCTCGCGACACTTCACGTCCGCTAGATGCCGCTAGCGATTGGGATCAAACCCTCTTGTAAATACGGCAGGAACTGAACCTGAACGGGGCGTAGAGAGAACTGCGCCCCACTTTTTATCCTGGTTCGAGACGCTCATGCGTGATTCACAAGCGCCATCATATCGGGCGCGTAGCGTTCGCCGACGACCTCAATCTGCGCAAGGCGCACACCGATCTCCTTCAAATCACTTTCGGTTAGCTTTACGCTGAGCGCACCCATATTGTCCTCGAGATAGCGGACGCGCTTGGTGCCGGGGATGGGGATCAAGTCTTTGCCCTGCGCAAGAACCCAGCCGAGGGCCAACTGAGCAGGTGTCGAGCCTTTCTTGCCGGCGAGCTCCTTTACCGTTTCCGCCAGCTTAAGATTCGCCTGCAAGGCTTTCTCTCCGAAACGCGGATTCGTCCGGCGCCAATCGCTGGCGTCAAGGTCCTCAAGTTTTTGAATCGCCCCTGTCAGGAAACCTCGTCCAAGCGGGCTGTAGGGCACAAAGGTGATTCCGAGTTCGCGACAAGTAGCCAGGACGCCATTCGTTTCCACGTCGCGGGACCAAAGCGAATACTCGCTTTGCAGCGCTGCAATCGGATGGACTTTGGCGGCGCGCCGCAAAGTTTCGGGGCCAGCTTCCGAAAGTCCGAGCGCGCGTACTTTCCCGGCCGAAACCAGTCCGGCCATGGCGCCGACAGTGTCTTCAATCGGAACTTTCGGATCGACGCGGTGCTGATAGAAGAGATCGATCGTTTCGATGCCAAGCCGTTTAAGGCTGCCGTCGCAAGCGCGCCGGACATTTTCAGGCGAACTGTCGACGCCCCTGACGCCACTGGGATTGAACCGGAACCCGAATTTTGTGGCAATCACCACACTGTCGCGAGGCACTTCTCGCAAAAATCGGCCCAGCAGCTCTTCATTGGTGTAGGGCCCGTAGATCTCGGCGGTGTCAAGAAAATTGCCGCCGAGTTGCAAATAACGGTGAAGAACACGGAGCGATTCCCCTTCATCAGCGGGTCCGTAAGCAAAGGACATGCCCATGCACCCAAGTCCTAGGGCGGAAACCAACGGACCATTTTTCCCAAGACGGCGCTTTTCCATGATTGCTCCTTGAGAGTTTTCGATAGGGCTTCTCGATGTTGGATGAAGAGTTCGCGCTTTCCGTTACCAGGATAGGGCCAGCGCGATCGCGCATCCTTCGTTACAATGAGACCCGGCGTGCACAACAGGGCCCGCTCCCATTGGCTTGTTGATGGCCTCCCCTTCACAAGATGCGTCGACGCTACTGGCCTCGTCTTCAGCGGCCCCGGTCGCCCATGAAGGTGCGGCGCGCGTGTTCTGGCGTGTGCTGACACGCTTCGATTCCTCAAAGCTGTCTCCCTACCTGGCCCTGCGCAACTCGATCGGCGTGCTCCTTCCGCTCGTGGCAGGATTTGCTCTGGACATGCCGCGCGGTGGCTTGGTGGTAGCCAGCGGCGCGCTCAACGTGGCCTACTCCGACGGAAGCGATTCCTATGCGCAGCGCGCCAAGCGCATGCTCTCTTCGAGCGGTTTATGCGCACTGGCTGTTCTTTTCGGAGCGCTCTCCGGGAGCCATAGCGTCGCGGCTGTCACCATCGCGACGCTGTGGGCATTTGCCGCAGGAATGTTGGTGGCGGCGGGCACCACAGCCGCCGATCTGGCCGTGATCAGCCTGGTCACGCTGCTGATTTACGCGGCGCAGCCGCTGACACCTCGGCAGGCCCTCATCTCCACGGGGCTCGCGCTTGGCGGCGGACTTCTCCAAACGGCGCTCTCAGTGGCGCTGTGGCCTGTGCAACGCTATGAACCGGAGCGGCGCGCGCTTGCCAACTTCTTTCTCGAACTCGCGCGCGCTGCAGAACAGCCGCTGAGCGCGACTACCGCGCCGCCGGCGACGGTTCACAGTACGCAAGCGCAGGAAGCTCTCTCCAGCCTTGACCGTGAGAGGTCCATCGAAGCCGTGCGTTACCGCGCTTTGCTCAGCCAGGCAGAGCGCATTCGGCTTAGCTTGCTGATGCTTTCGCGGTTGCATCTTCGGATGCAACGCGAGAGTGCGGTGCATTCGGGCGTGCAGATTCTCGGCGAGTACCTGAAAGAAACAGCGCAGGTTCTGCAAGCGATTGGCAACGCCCTGCTTTCGGGAATCCCGGCGGAAGCGAGCACAGATATCCTTGCCGCGTGCGAGTCGCTCACGCTGCGGTTGCGGCAAGAAGCGGAGAATTTGCCGGCGTCTTTTCTCGCCGCCGTGGCGCGGGATGCGCGTTTCCAGATGGACGCGCTCAATGGTCAGCTTCGAGCCGCCCTGGACTTGACTGCACATGCGACGCCCGCCGGCCAAGCGGCGTTCGCGAAACAGGAAGCGCACCAGCCGTCGTCGCTCCGGTTCAGCGGGTTGCTGGCGACGCTGCGCGCCAATCTGAATTTGCAATCTTCGGTGTTGCGGCACGCCATACGCCTAGCGGTTATGGTCGCTCTCGGCAATGGCCTGGAGCGCGCTTTTTACTGGCACCGCTCCTATTGGCTGCCGATGACGATTGTCCTGGTGCTGAAGCCGGAGTTCACGACAACGTTCAGCCGCGGTCTTTTACGGATTGGCGGAACGATCGTCGGACTCTTTCTGGCCACGGCACTCTTTCGCATTCTTCCGGAGAGCCAAACGCTGCAAGTAGTTCGCATCTTTGTATTCACGCTGCTGCTGCGGTGGGTTGGTCCCGCAAACTATGGAATTTTCGCCGCGGCTATCAGCGCTCTGGTGGTCCTACTGATCGCCATCACCGGAGTTTCGCCGAAGGAAGTGATCTGGGCGCGCGGAATCAATACAGCGGCGGGAGGCGCGCTGGCACTGCTCGCGTATTGGATTTGGCCGACCTGGGAACGCACGCAAGTTTCCGACAGGATCGCCGCCATGCTCGATGCGTACCGGGAATATTTTCACAGTCTGTCGGAAACCTATGTGCGGAATGAAACCAGCAACGCAAGCGAACTCGACCGAGTGCGGCTGAGCGCGCGCATGGCGCGCACGAACCTGGAAGCATCGATCGACCGCCTGGGCGCGGAACCCGGAACGACCGCGGAGCAGATGCACCACTTGAATGCGCTGCTGGCCAGCTCACACCGTTTTGTGCACGCGGTGATGGCGCTGGACGCGTGCTGGTTGCACACGGCCGCAGTTCCGGCGCGAACGGCGTTCGACACGTTTGCAGCGGACGTAGAGAAGACGCTCGAACTGCTTGCGGCAGCGCTTCGGGGCAAACATGTACAACTGAATGAGTTCCCAGACCTGCGCGAGGATTATCACGTTCTGGTGCAATCCGGCGATCCAAAAATCGAGCGGTACGCGCTGGTCAATGTAGAAGCGGACCGGATTGTGAATAGCCTGAACACGCTACGCGAACAAGTGAAGGAGCGCGTGCGCTCCAATGAAGTGGCGTAATGCGACAGAGCAGTGAGGAGTGGGAATGAAGCGACACGTGCTGTCCGTGGTGATGAGCTCCGCCGCGGCGGTAATCAGCGGAACAGTGTTCGTAGTCGCATTGTTCGATCAATATGCGCTGGTGGAAATGGCGGCGAGTATCGTTACGGCGCTGCAAGCTTATTTTGTGAGTTCCGCGATTGGCGACCTGCTGGAGGAAAAGAAAGAGACGAACCGGACGCGAAATTCAGTGGCCGTGCTGATGACGATTTTTCTTGTGGCGTTTTATTCGTTCCGGAAATACTTCCACTGAATGAGACCCGGAAACGGAAGCTTTGAGACCTGCAAGCGATTGCAAATGGGAGACTTGCGGGAGTTGAGACTCGCGGTAACTTCAGAAAGAATCGAGGGGATGACAACCAAGGAGATGACGGCGGACGCCGAAGCGCGTTCCGGGAGGGCCTTTACCCACTCTACTTGGCGTCCGCCCTATTCGATCTGATTGACGCTTGGTCAGTGGGCCACGGCAGTGCTGTGGTCGCGCGGCACGGTGCAAGTTGCTGTGGATGTGACGGTATTCCCCGCCAAGTCCATGGCCGTCGCATTCATGGTATAGATCCTTCCAGTTCCGGAGCCCAGCCGCGCCGCCCGCAGCTGGACGACGTAACCGCCGGAACCATTTGAAGTAATGACTACGTCAGGATTATTCGGGTCCGATGGCTCATTGCTTGATCCCGTCAATTGGAATGAGCCGGGCGCAAGTCCTGACAGAGCATCCGCTGCCGCTATCGTGGCAACCTGAACCATTTGATTGTTCGGCGGCCAGAGGGTGCAGCCGGACGCAGGCAAGCCGGAGACAACTGGCGGAGTCTTGTCGATTTGCACCGTAAGGGCCTTGCTTTGTTCCGCATTCCCAGCCTTGTCGGTGCCGAAGTAGTTCAGCGTGGTCATGCCTTCGGCGGAGAGCGTTACCGAGGCGGCGCTTCCAGGCACTGTTTGCATATCGACGCTCTGTGCGCCGGTGAGCTCGTACTGGATTTGCTTGACGCCTGAGCCACCGCTGTCGTCCACGGAATTCAATGTCACGGTGACGTTCGTTTTGTTCCAGCCATTGCCGTTGGGACCGGGTGAAGCGCTTGCTGTGGTTACTGGTGGGGTGGTGTCCCGCGAATAGGCGATGGTTGTGAAATCATTGCCACCGCTTGATCCTTGACTCTTCCCCGTCACGATGACATTGCCCGTGTTGCTATCCACCGCGACGCGGCTGGGAAGGAACGTGCTGTGCTGAGCCACCGAAAGTTCGTGGCCTCCGGAATCGTACACCACCATGGCGTAATTGCCCTGGCTTGTTCCGGCTACGTATACATTGCCGGTAGCGCTGTCCACGGCGATGGCGTTCGCTCTGCTAGAGGCTCCGGCTACGTGGTAACGGGCCACCCAAAGCGGTCTGCCACCGGCCGCGGCATTGTAGGCAACGGTGGCGTAATCACCACTGCTCTGCCCCGTCACATAAACATTGCCTGTGTTACTGTCCACCGCGACGGCGTTAGCAACGTCGTGGCCCGCCAGGACGGGCGGATATGTTGCTCCAAAGATAGGTTGGTCGCCGTACCCAAGCGTGACATACAGTGACCGCCCGCTTGCGTCATCGACAATAGAACCTACGATGTAGACATTCGCTGCATTCCCTAATGCGATGGCATTGGCTCCCCCGAATCGGAAGCCAAAAATGGGTTGGTCCGCCCAAAGATGGGTCCCCGTCTGGTCATAAGAAACCGTCCGAAAATGGGTTTCGTATCCGCCAAAGATGCTGATGCTGCCGGTAACGTAAACCCTTGACTTAGTGTCTACCGCGATGGCTGTGAAAAAAACAAAGTGATGGTGGGGGTCAGGCTGCTGATCGGTGGCCACCCAAAGCTGGTTGCCATTGGAATCGTAGGCCGCCGTTGTTTCCGCGCCAGTTACGTACACGTTGCCTATATTGCTGTCGATCGCAATCGCACTGGCACCATAGCCTTCCGCAGTGAGACGGGCAACCCAAAGTTGGTTGCCCTTGAGATCGTACGCGACGGTCGCAAATTGAGCCTCGCTAGAGCCGGTCACGTACACATGGCCTGTCTTGGAGTCCACGGCGACGCCGCGGGCAGAGTCATCTCCGTTTGCAGGCCCGTTGTAGCGAGCCACCCAAAGCTGGTTGCCCTTGGGATCGTACGCCACCGTCGCGTAATCAATGCCGGTTCCCGCGCCCGAGCTTTGCCCTGTTATATACACGTTGCCAGCTTTATCCAGGGCCATGGCCACGGCGGCATCATTGCTCCCATCGACCGATCCATGGTATCGAGCCACCCATAGCTCGCTCACTTGCGCCGAGGCGAGGGCGGGATACAGCACAGTCAACAGGAACCATCCCGGCGCCATTCTCTTGATACAGAACGACTTTTCTCTTGTGAAATTCGGACTCATCTTGCGCATGAACTTGAACATGATTCCTTCCTCCCTATTCAGCGGGTTCGTCAAAAAGTACTATTGGATCGCCTTGGAATTCAGCCGGCGATCAGTTAGGTGTGACCTGAGGGATTTGGCGTTGGAAGCGGGAACAAAAATATGAATAAAATGGCCGGCAGGAACTGGATTGTACGTGTGACAGCCTCTTTGAGAACACACCGGACACCCAACAGGTCGAGGATCGTCCTGCCCGGGCCTCCCACCCGACACACTGGATAAGAAGCACGCGCGATTCTTGATTCTTCTTATGGCCTTCGCAATTGGGTGAAAACATGAATCCCTACTCCGCCAAACCCTTGAGTGGTGTCTCGCTGCGCGCTTACCGACAGCAGCATGGCGGACTTTCTCAGTTACTTCCGCAGGTCCTCGAAGCTTTTCCGAAAGCGGACGCGGAGGCGTCCGTTTGTTGCTCCGCGCTAATTACCTCACGACGAAATTCACGGCGTGAGGTACGGGATCGCTTCCGGCAGTGAATTGCAGGCTGTATGTGCCGGGGGGGAGTCCAGCGGTGTTGAGGTTGAAGATGTAGCCGCCGGCAGGACCGAGCCAGGCGTTAAAGCGGAAATTGCCGCTGGGATTTGCGCTCCCCGGCAAGCTCATGCTGCCGGAATAGCCCGATGCGATGGTGATCTGAGTGGCGTGCAAGGCGACGGCAGCGGAAGAAACATCATTGCCCCCGGCGTCGCAGAGGTAAAGTTTAATGGGGAACGTCGCGCCGCTAGTAACCGCTCGCGTCTGGTCGTAGAGCGGGCAGATCCCATAGGAAACATTTTCTGTGAGACTTCCGTTGCTGGCGAAAAAGCCGCTGTCGCCGCTATAGGTAGCGGTGATCGGATGCGCGGCAACAGCAAGCGAAGAGGCTGTGAGTGTGGCTGATCCAGAGGAGTTCAGCGGCACAGTGCCGAGCGTGTTTGCGCCGTCGCTGAAGGTGACCGTGCCGGTAGGTACGCTTGAGCTGGAAGACGGACTGACCGTGGCTGTTAAGGTGACCGCTTGACCGAAAACGGAAGGATTGGCGGAGGAAGATACAGCAACCGTACTGGCTTGCTTGGCAGGGACCGTTACCGTCGCCGTGGCGGACTTGCTGTTGTCAGCGACAGAAGTGGCGGTCACGGTCACCGTCAGCGGACTGCCGGTTGCTGAAGGCGCGGTGTAAAGACCTTGCGGCGAAATCGTCCCGCAGCCGTTGCCAGTGCAGCCTGTTCCAGAGAGGCTCCAAGTAACGGCAGTGTTGATTGCGTTGGTGACGTTGGCATTGAACTGCTGCGTCGCGCTCGGACTCACTGTAGCTGTAGACGGTCCGACACTAATTCCAACTACCGCTGCCAAGCCGGATATCCTGCGAATGCGGCTGTTACTTTCCTCTGCAATGAATAAGTTGCCTTGGCGGTCGCCTGTGATTCCGTTAGAAAAGCCAACTAGAAGATCAAGTTCGGCGCTGGTCGCCGGGCCACCGTCGCCACTGAAGCCAAAGGCTCCATTTCCGGCCACCGTTCGAATAATCCCCGTGCTGGCCTCCACTTCCCGGATCCGACTGTTATAGGTATCGGCAATAAACAAGTTCCCTGCACTGTCAACGTACACGCCTTTCGGTCCGGCGAGCTGGGCACCGGTCGCCGGACCGCCATCGCCGCTGAACCCAGAGGTTCCATTCCCGGCCACAGTTCGAATAGTTCCTGTCGCGGCCACCACTTCTCGGATACGACTGTTGTTGCTATCCGCAATGAAGATGTTCCCGAAACCGTCAACGTACACGCCAAGGGGAAGATAGAGTTCAGCGCTGGTGGCCGGCCCTCCGTCTCCGCTCGAACCATACGTTCCATTCCCAGCGACGGTCTGAATGATTCCAGTAGTGCCAACCACTTCCCGGATGCGACTATTGTCGGGAAGGAATATGTTTGCTGAACTATCCACGAAAACGCCGTTAGACTGAACTAAGCCGGCGCTGGTGGCCGGGCCGCCGTCGCCGCTGAAATTAAAGGTTCCATTCCCGGCCACGGTCTGAATGTTCCCAGTGGCGGCGACCACTTCCCGGATGCGCCCGTTTGAGTGATCGGCAATGAAGATGTTCCCAGCACCGTCAACGAATACTCCCTCGGGGGAATGTAGTGCAGCGCTGGCGGCCAGGCCCCCGTCCCCACTGAAATCAGCGATTCCATTCCCGGCTACCGTCTGAATGTCCCCCGTAGCGGCAACCACTTTCCGAATGCGATTGTTGAAGCTATCCGCAACGAAGAGGTTCCCGGCACTGTCGGCATACACATCGCTGGGAACATTAATTGTTGCGCTGGTGGCTGGACCTCCATCCCCGCTGTAGCCAAAGGTTCCATTCCCCGCGACGGTCTGAATGTTCCCCGTAGCGGCAACCACTTTCCGAATGCGATTATTGTCACGATCCGCTATGAAGATATTTCCAGAACCGTCGACAGAGAGGCCGAAGGGGTTTCGCAAAGAAGCGCTGGTGGCGGGGCCACCGTCACCACTGAAGCCCTGGGCACCGTTGCCAGCGACGGTCTGAATCGTTCCTGTGGAAGCTACCACCTCCCGGATGCGTTGGTTCCCGCTATCCGCGATGAAGACG
>MNEA01000150.1 GCA_001917435.1 Acidobacteria bacterium 13_2_20CM_2_57_6 | reverse complement strand
GTAGAAATTCCTTGGTACATGGAGTTCCAGAAGAAGTACAAAGAGAGCGGACTATCCGTTGTTGGCGTTTCCGTGGATGAGGATGGCTGGAAATCAGTCAAACCGTTCCTGGAAGCGAAGCAAGTCAACTACCCCGTGGTTATCGGCGATTGGGATTTGGCGGGGCGTTTCGGCATTACCGCGTTGCCGGTGACTCTGCTCATAGACCGTAATGGCAAGGTCGCTGACTTACACGTTGGCATGGTGGACAAAGACGCCTTCGATAGAGAGATTCAAATACTGCTCAAAGACAGCGCCGCAAAGGAACCTGCCAAGTGAGACGACTGTTTTCGGTCTTGACCGATGAAAGTGTCGGTGAGCTTAGGACATGAAACTGGGGCGATTGAGAATCGAATCCTGGTCACCCCAGGACTTCAGAAGGGTCAATGCTTCAATCGCCGTAACCGTGCGAGTCTTTGTCGACCGCTACTTTGCCCGCGAAAGAGCGATACACATAAGTAAAATATCCCGCTGCCAGAATGATTCCGATGATCCACCAGGCCAATCCGATCTTCAAGCCGTACTCTCCGGCTTTTGCCGTCGCCACGGTTAACGAGTACACCGGATTCCGCGCAGGCAAAACCATCGGATAAACGCCAAAAACCACACTGGTCAACATGCCTGCCAGATAAGCACACGAAGCGAAGAACGCTTTGCGCTCATCATGTTTTCTCAATTCAAAAATAACGCCTGCGATTCCCGCCACCGCAAGCACCGGGAAAACAAATCCCAGTGGCCACGTCGTAAAGTTTTCTTTCACCTGCGGCTGGATTCGGAACGTTAACGCGGTCACGATCGCCGTGATTGCCACCACGCCCCACCATGCTCGCCCCGCCACTCTTTTCGCGCGCCTGCTAACTTCCCCGCTGGTCTTCATCTGCACCCACAGCCCGCCGTGCATCATCAGCGCAAGCAAAGCCAACACGCCTACAAGAATGGTGTACCAGTCGAGGATCCCCGTTTCGTCGTCCAGCCGAAAATTAGTCCACAGCGGCTCGAAGAAGTAGCCGCTCGCATCCAGCGGCACACCCCGCACCACATTCCCCAGCGCCGCTCCGAAAAACACCGCCAGCAACAAGCTCGACGTGCAAAACAGAAAGTCCCACAGCGGATCCCACACCGCACTCTGGATGTGATTCCGGAATTCGATGGATGCTCCGCGTAAAATCAGAAGCCAGAGAACGATCATCAGCGGCAAGTAAAACCCGCTGAATGCACTGGCGTAAAGCGCGGGGAACGCGAAATACAAAGTTCCACCCGCCGCCAGCAGCCATACTTCGTTTCCATCCAAGACCGGGCCGATGCTCGCCAAAACTTGCCGCCGCTCTTCATCCGTTTTTGCCGCCAAGAGATGAATCGCCCCGGCGCCCAGATCGAAGCCATCCAGGAGCACGTAAATCGTGATCATGATGGCTACCAGCCAGAACCAGATCGTGCCCATCAGGCGCTCCTTAATCCGCTGCTAGAACGACCGCATCTTCACCTGTCGGACGATTTCCCTGTTCCGGTCCGAGTTCGATCTCGCGATAAATCAGGAACAGCCACAGGATCGCCAGGATCGTGTACATCCCCATGAACCCAATCAGCGTGAACCACGCATTGCCCGCCGCCACGCGCGGAGAGATTCCGCTTGCAGTGCGCATCAATCCGTAAATCAGCCACGGCTGCCGCCCCAGTTCCGCGGTCATCCATCCGGCGGTGTTGGCAATGTAGGGGAGCGGCACACAAACCATCAGCATCCACAGCATCCATCGCGACTCGTACAATTTTCCGCGCCAGTGCAGCAGTGCTGCCAGAACCATCACCGATGTTCGCGCGCCACTGCCGGTACGTCAGAAAACTCAGCATGTTCGGAACTTCCAGCGGGTTGTCGAGTTTTCTTTTTTCCACGTCCGGCTGCCCGAGAATGGCCAGCGGCGCTCCTTCTTGCGATTCAAACAGCCCTTCCATCGCCGCCAGGGTTGGTTGCTGATTGTACGCAACCAATTTTCCCTGCATGTCCCCGGTAGGGAAGAGTTGCAGGATTGCCGCAGCCGCCCCTACCAAAACTCCTGCCCGCACAAACGTGCGGCCGTAGTTCTCATGCCGCTGCGTCAGCAAATAAAAGGCGCCTACTCCTGCCATGACAAAGCAGCCGGTTTGCACCGCCCCCAGCATGTTGTGTGCGTACTGCCACAGCGCCCACTTGTTTAGCAAGAGCTGCCAGAAGCTCGAAAGTTCGATTTCACCGTGGGCGCCAACCCGGTAACCGGTCGGACGCTGCATCCAAGCGTCCGTTGCAACGATCAGATAACCGGACAGCCACGAACCCAGAAAGACCAGAAATGCCGCCACCCAGTGTCCGATTCGCCCGAGCCGTTTTTCTCCGAAAAGAAACAATCCCAGGAAACTTGATTCCAGAAAAAACGAAAACACTCCCTCCATCGCCAGCGTCTGACCAATCACTCCTCCCGCCGCCTTCGAAAACGCCGCCCAGTTCGTCCCGAACTGGAATTCCATCGGAATTCCCGTCACGACGCCGAGCGCAAAATTGATGCCGAATATCCGCGCCCAGAATCGCGCCGCTCGATTGTAGTGTTCATCTCCGGTTCGCAGCGCCTTGGTCTTTAGGTATACCAGCAGCAGTGCCAGCCCCATCGTCAATTGCGGAAAAATATAGTGAAAGGTGACAGTGAAGGCGAACTGCAGTCGGTGGACGTCCAGTGCCTGTCCCATGTAGTACCTCGTCGCAAAAAGCCTCAGCAATAAGCCAAGACGGCCTCGACGATCTCAAAAGAGCGAGTCCAACAAAATTGCCGAACTATTCTCGCACTTCCGCGACTCCTTGCGTGTCATTTCGGATTTTGGCAGTGAATCGGGGACTTGGATACAATTCAATCCCACATGGCCGACCCCTCGAACACAAACACGCTTCTCTTGGCTCAAACCGTGGCATCTTTTTCGCGCTCGGAGCTGCGCTGGGAGCTCGCGATTATTGGGGCCGCCGTCGCTATTCTGTCTATCGCTGTCGCTGCCATCGCTCTTTTCTGTTTTCGTCGCGGGACGCGCGACCTGACGCTGATTTACTTTGGCCTGCTGTGCATTCTTTATGCCGTCAGGGTGTTGGCTTCTTTCTCGTCCTTTCGGTCTATCTTCAACGAGCCGCAGATGTTTTGGAGCTACGTCAATTGGGTCATCACATGCACAATCATTCTTCCCCTCGGCCTCTTCCTTTACCAACTTTTCGACGAACGCCTCAGAAACTTCTTCCGCTGGCTTCTGGCCGCACAAACGGCCTTCGCGATTTTCGGGATTCTTGCCGCCGCGCTGAGAGTCAGTCTCACTAAGCTCTCCTTCGCGAATAACTTCGTGGTGCTCGGCACGCTCCTGGCCACCGCGCTATTCCTGGTCGCCAATAAATGGCGCCCCGGCCCGCGCCAACGCTTAAGCCGAGAATTCCTCGTCTTTGTCGGCGGTTTTCTCGTTTGGATGCTGTTCGTCGTGCACGCAAATCTCTTGGGCCTTAAGATCCTGAAAGGGCAAAACGTGGAGTTTCTTGGCTTCCTGGTCTTCGTCGCGAGTCTCGGATACATTTCCGCGTACCGAACCTTCGCTAACGAAGAACGACTCATCGCCATCAACAAAGAGTTGGAAATCGCCCGCCGGATTCAGTCTTCCACGCTACCGCAATTCGTCCCCAGTTTCGCAGGACTCGAAATTGCCGCGCGCTACGCACCCATGAGCGCCGTCGCCGGCGATTTCTACGATTTCCTTTGCGTGGACGAAAAGCGCGTCGGCATTCTGGTCGCCGACGTCACTGGACACGGCGTGCCGGCTGCGCTGATCGCCTCCATGCTCAAGGTTGCTTTCGCAAGCCAAGCGGCTCACGCCCACGATCCCGTGCGCGTTCTAACCGGATTGAACGGCGCCCTCTGCGGCAAGTTCGAAGAGCACTTCGTCACCGCTGCTTATCTCTTCGTGGATCTGTATGCTCTACACGGACGGACTCTTCGAAGCCAAGAACGCCGCGCAGGAGGAATTCGGCAAGGCACGCTGCAAAGAATTCCTGGAAACGCAGCTCGGTATCCCTGCCGCCCGTTTTGCTAACTCTCTCTTCGACAACATCGCCGGTTTTTCCGGCCACAACTCCGCCCGCGCACAGGAGGACGACATCACGCTCCTGGTTCTCGACTTTCAGTAGGACTCTTCGTTCGCCCCTTTTCGGTTCACCTCCAGTTCATCCACAATTCATCCTCGATGCATTGCTCCAGCGCCCTGAACGCGAGAAAGTGCACACCATCGTTGGACAGTACAGGCGTTGTAACAGAAATTAGCGGCCAACCGCTGGGGCCGCACGAATCAGAAGGCTGCCGTGCAAACCAAGCTCAAGGACAACGGTCGCATATGGCTGTGGGGGTTCCTGGCAGTTGTCGTGATGTCCCAACTCTACGTCTTTGAGGAACTGCTCGCAGTGTTTGCCCTCTTCGCGCTGGGCTTTGCAACGATTGCCATCCTGGTCGCAAGCCTCTACATGCTTCAGCATTGCTGGGAACTGGCCGTGGTGCGACTTGCAGATATTCGCCGGCCGGTCATGAGCGTGGGCCCAGTAAGCCGCGAGAATCAGAAAGCGGCCTAAGAAGCCGAGACGCGTACTCGCCTCAACCAAGTGAAATCGCGCCCGGGCAGATCCACACAACAATTCCTCTATTGCCGCTGTCGTGTCGAGTAGAATCTCACCGTCGTAACAGGCCGGAGGTGCAAATTATGCCCCAGAGCGTCGCAGTTGCCATCGTCCATGGGATTGGGAGGCAGAAAGAAGACTTCGCATCGGCAATAATTCAGCAACTGCGCAACCGTGTGGTGCAGCAGCTCGGGGACGACCCTCAAGAAGCTCCGCGCTTCTTCTACCAGCCAGTCTATTGGGCTCCGGTCCTGCAAAACGAAGAGGACGAACTCTGGAGCCGCCTCCGCAAAGGGGGACGGTTGGGCTGGACCGGGTTGCGCGAGTTCATGGTGGATTTCGCTGCTGACGCCATTGCCTATCAACCCATCGCAGGCAGACGCGATGCCTATGACCGGGTACATGCTGTGTTCGCGGATTCCCTGCGGCGTCTGGCGCAGGAGGCTGGCCCGCATGCCCCTCTATGTGTCATCTCCCACAGCCTCGGCACAGTCATTGCCTGCAATTTCTTCTATGACCTGCAGGCGCACTCCGCTGAGAAACCCTTGATTGCGCCAACTGTGCGCCAAAAGTTGGGAGATGCTCCGCTCGCTTGCGGGGATACATTGACCCTGTTCTATACCATGGGCAGCCCCGTCGCGCTGTGGAGCCTGCGCTACGGCAACTTCGGTAAACCCATATACGTGCCATCAACTAAGTTACACAGTTACTACCCGAATCTTGCTGGCGAATGGGTGAATTTCTATGGCAAAGCGGATGTCATTGGCTATCCGCTGAAGGAACTCAACGCCGATTATCGTGTGGCGGTGACTTCCGATTGTCCGGTCCTTGTTGGGGGCCCGCTTGCATTCTGGAATCCGCTCTCGCACATGGCGTATTTTGGAGATACGGACGTCTTAGGGCCGATCGCTGAAGGTCTGGTTGGCGTCTGGCAGACCATCAATACCGCGCAGGGATAACTAGGCAACCATGGGCGCAAAGGTTTCGGCGCCAACGCGATCAGTGCGATGCCTACGATAATTAGGGCGGGAACATCGCCCAGCAGATGAGCCTGCTCGCCCGTGTTCATCAATGCCTGCATTGCCATGATGCCCGCGTGAACAAGGCTCGACCATGCGGCGAATGCGATGAGGCTGCGATGGTCCGCCGGGCGACGCGAAGCAATCAGCAAGAAGACGCCTAGCGCCGCGTAAACGCCCAAAATCATCTGCAGGTAGTCCGAGTGGCCTGTGTGCCACGACCAGCCGGACGGCCAAACAACGGTGAGCGGATAGATCCCGGCTACGAAGATTAGCCCTACCAGTCTCAGGACGATTTGGAATGCACGCTCTCTGTTCATAGCACTCTCCGTGATGGAATCTGTATTCAATCAAGCTATTATGGATTTCAGAGTTACTCGTAGAATTTCAACGCCATGGCCCCGTGCGTTGCCGCTCCCCCGGCGCGCAGCGCGGCTGCAAGGAGCGTGCTTTCGGTAACTTCCTCGCGCGAGGCGCCCGCGGTCTTTGCGGCTTTTACGTGCGCTTCGATGCAGTAGGGGCATTGCGTCGTGCAGGCAACAGCCAGTGCAATGAGTTCGCGGTATTTCCTCGGAATGGCACCGTCCTCACGGCCAACGATCTTATCCAGGCCCAGCCAGGCGTTGAATTCTGTGGGCGCGAGTTTGCCCATGTCCTTGAGAAACCGTAGATCCCCGATGTCATGGTAGTGTTCGCTCATTTGCTCCTCCCAGGTGAGCCAACGGTTTTCAAAACAAGTAATTCGCGATTCCCAAGATTAGACGCCTAATAAGGTTGAAATCAGGATGGCGGATATGCCATTGTACATAGGTGATTAGGCCATTTGGCGCTTCGCCACCCGGAGGATAGACATGATGGAGGTCACCGTCCTGTTTCTCGACCAAACTTTCTCGTCTACTGCCATTGGCCCGATGGAGGTCTTCCGTCATGCCGGCACGCTGTGGAACTTCCTCACGGGAAAACGGCAAGTGCCTCGCTTTCGAGTGACCACCGCTTCTGTGGACGGACGTGCGGTCCGCTGCGACGGGCCAATTCACATTCGCCCTCAGGCAGCGCTCGCAGCCATCCGCAAGACCGACCTCATCTTCATTCCGACCACTGGAATAAGTTTGGACGACGTGGTCGAGCGCAACGCTCCGGTTGTGCCTTGGCTGCGGCGCTGGCACAAGCGCGGCGCTGCCATTGCCAGTGTGTGCTCAGGTGTGGGTCTGGTTGCAGCCACCGGCATGCTGGACGGCAAGCGCGCCACCACGCACTGGGGCCTGGCGGAGCGCTTCCGGGAGAAATATCCCAATGTAAAGTGGATGCCGGAGTTGATGGTGACCGAGGACCGCGGCTTCTACTGTGGCGGGGGCGTACACGCCGCACTCGATCTCAGTCTGTATCTTGTGGAGAGATTCTGCGGCCATGATATCGCCGTGCAGACTGCCAAGGCGCTCCTCATCGAGACACGGCGCGCTTGGCAGGCTGGTTTCGCCATCGTCCCCTTGAAGACTGAGCATAGCGATGACAACATCTCCAGCGCGCAGGAGTGGTTGCACCAGAACTTTCACAGCAGCTTCCCCCTCGAGGCCCCAGCCCGGCGCGTGGGCATGAGCCTGCGCAATTTCGTTCGTCGCTTTAAGCAAGCCACCGGAGACAGTCCGTTGCTCTATTTACAGAAGCTGCGAGTCGCCGCCGCCAAGCGGCTGCTCGAAAGCAACCATCGCACCATGCAGGAGATCAGCGGCGCCGTTGGTTATCAAGATGTCGCCTTTTTCCGAGCGCTCTTCCAGCGGCACACCGGCTTCTCCCCTAGCGCATATCGGCAGAGGTTCGGGGCGTAAGAGTGCGCGGTGTTGCCGGACCAGCAATTTCCTAGGTCCGGTGACGCGTTATCGGGACTTAACGGCCAGACTGGAGGCGACTCACTGGCCAGGAACTCCCAGGGCGGCGAAAGCCCTACGCGCCACTAGGCCTTGTCGTTCCCGACGAGGATCTGATGCTCCAAGTGCGCGATGGCGCGGGCGAAACGCTAGGCGTGTTGTTTGATCGCTACCAAACGCCGCTCTTCAATTTCTATTCAAAGCTGACGGGCGACCGAACGCTGAGCGAAGACCTTGTCCAGGAGGTATTCCTCCGTATCCTGAAATACCGCCAGAGCTACCGCCCCGGCACCCCTTTCCGCGCTTGGGTCTACCAGATTGCTCGCAACGCGCGCATCGATCACTTTCGCAAGTTTCCTCGGCAGACCGCTCTCGAGCCGGAAATGCTGCCGCCTGTTCTTCCCACGGATTCTGCGCAGGAGCAGCAGGAAGTCGAACTGTTGCAACGCGCGCTCCAGCAGTTGCCGGAGGAAAAAAGAGAAATCCTGCTTCTGTGCCGCTTTCAAGAACTGAAGTATGAGGAAATTGCCGCTCTTCTCGGCTGCGAACTCAACACCGTCAAAACGCGCATCCACCGGGCCCTGCAGGATTTGCGCAAGGCCTTTCATCAACTCGCGCGCGGCACGATGCTGAAGAAAGCCGAGGCGGCAGCTGCAGAGAGTATTCCTCCCCGAGGAGGTCACCATGAAGTGTGAACACATCGCGGAACTCTTGCCGGACTACCTGCAAGGGCGTTTGAGCGCCGAGCTGCACCACAACGTCGAAGCCCACCTCGAACAGTGCGCGGACTGTAGAGAAGAAGTGGTCATTTGGAGAAAACTCTCGCTTCTGCCCGTCGAACAGCCAGGTCCTGCCTCTCGCGCGCGTTTTGAAGCCATGCTGCAGGCCTACCAAGCGGGTCGTTCGAATCAGCCTGCGGACGACTCGTCGTGGAGAAAACGCGCTTCCGCCTGGAGCTGGAATGTGTTCCATTGGCTTCGCTCACCTCTGGGGGCCGCAGCGTGGAGCGCCGCGCTGCTTGCTATCGGCGTTTACGCGGGTCTTCAGGTGGCTGGTTCCAAATCCCATTCCCAAGACTTCCAAGCAATGCAATCCGAACTCGCGAGCATGAAGCAATTGGTCGTGCTTTCGATGCTGCA
>MNEA01000083.1:3615-22946 GCA_001917435.1 Acidobacteria bacterium 13_2_20CM_2_57_6 | reverse complement strand
ATCGGCTATGTCGATCTGAGTTTGACACGAGAGGGCTGGATCAGAAGCAAACGACGCTGGAGCAACTCAAGGATGGCCCAAAACTCGTAAGCGCAACCGAAGCAACGCAATATAGAAGTAGCGACTCCTTAGAAGGCAGACGCTCTATCCAACTGAGCTACGAGCGCACATTCCATAATTTCTCACATTGCAAAGACTTGCGCTACGTCGAACTGCACACGGCATCAAGTTCCATTGCTAGATTAATGGAATGTGCTTGTCCATTCGCGAAGCAAAATATCGAATGGCCGGGTTGGCTATGGATTGCCATTGGAGCACGGCAGCTTAGAACCTCCTCGTTGTGGAGAATTCTTCTCGATGCCGGGATTTCCTTCTTCAATTGTTGTGATGCGATCAACTCCGGGGACGGTTACCGTTTGTCGTGTTCCGCTCGGCCAATGAATCTCAATTTTCTCTACCTTCGTAGCTGAACCCAATCCAAAGTGCACGCGCATGTCGGAACTCGATCCGTAACTTCCCCCACTGACTATGTCTGCGCGTTGCCGGACTCCGCCAGCCGTGACGAAGACTTTCGTCCCGATCGCGTCTTTCGGGCTCTTTGCGCCACCAACTAGTTTCAATGCCAGCCAGTGATTGCCGTTCTTTACGACATTGCGCAGCAGCGTGGGCGTCGAATCAATACTATTGATGACGACGTCGATGTGCCCGCTATTGAAAAGGTCTCCGAACGCCGCTCCTCGGCCGGTGATGACGGCGGCCAAACCGCTGCCGGTGGCTGGCGGCACTTCTTCGAACTTGGAACCGTCAAGATTCCGGAACAGTTGCGGCCGTTCCGCCCACGTTGTTCCCCAATCCTGGCGGTCCACCTCCGGGTAGACGTGACCGTTGACAACAAAAATGTCCAGCAAGCCGTCATTGTCAAAATCGAGGAAGCCGGTTCCCCAACCTAAAAAGGGGATGGTCGGCCCCGCCAAACCAGCCCTATACGTAACATCAGAAAAGCTGCTCCCGCCGTCATTTCGATAGAGTGTCTTGTAGTCATCGGAAAAAGTGGTCGTGAAGAGATCGACCTTTCCGTCGCGATTGTAATCACCCACAGCAATCCCCATGGTTGCTTGCTCGCGTCCGTCATCGCTCAGAGCAAATCCCGAGGCGTAACTTATGTCTTCAAGTGTTCCGTTGTGCCGATTGCGGTAAAGATAGTTCGGCACGGAATCATTGGCCACTGCTAGATCTACCCAGCCGTCGTCATCCACGTCCACAAAAACAGCGGCCAAGCCATAGTAGCTGTTGGGATCGGAGACGCCGGCTTTGATGCTCACATCCGTGAAAGTACCGTCTCCATTGTTATGGAACAGATGGTCGGTTTCTCCCGGCAGTCCTCGGGGCCCGCACATCACGGAAACGCCTCGAAAGTGGCAAAAATTGGGGGGAATAATGCCTTGTCCCGCGATCGGTGGGTGGTCAATATCAAATTTCACGTAACCTGGAACAAACAAATCGAGCAATCCGTCGTGGTCATAATCGCCCCACGTTGGTCCAGTGGACCAGCCCCCCAGTGCCACACCGGCCTTCTCGGCGACATCGGTAAAAGTACCGTCGTGGTTGTTGTGATACAGGCGGTTTTTGCCATAGTTCGCCACGTAAATATCCGGCCAGCCGTCATTATCGTAATCGCCAACGGCCACGCCGAACCCCCAACGTTCGTTTGCCACGCCCGCTTTTTCCGTGACATCACTAAATGTCCCGTCGTGGTTGTTGTGCAAGAGCATGGCCTTGGGCACAGCTTCTTTCCCTTTCATCGCTGCCATCGTCGAGCCATTCAGCAGATAAATGTCGAGCCAGCCGTCGTTGTCATAGTCGAGCAATGCCACGCCCGAACCCATCGTTTCCAGGATCGTTTTCTTGTCCGGGCTTCCAGAGCGATGCAAGAATTTATCAAGGCCCGCTTGTTTTGTGATATCGCGGAATACGACTGGGGCACCGTCCACGAATCCGCCTGCTGTGATCGGCCGGGAATGGGAGTCCTTAATCGCGGGATGGGCTGCGCCGGTGGCCACGCCCATGCCAGAAGGCGCTTGTTTTGCCTTTTGATCGGAAGGCTGTTGACTTGAGGATCCTAAGGGAAACAGCAATACACAAAATAACGCCATGATTTGGGCTGGTGCAACACCCACGACCGCGCACAGTGGTGTCACTCGCCTTCGATTGGAGGAGATCATTCCGGAAGTTTAGGATGAGATTAATAGCATACCATCGTTAGCCTACACGGTCTTGTGTGAACCACATTTCTCGGATTGTTCCATCCATAAAGCGGATAAGACGAGTGAGCCCGGATGAGAGCCTGCCTTCGCCAATTCTTGGCGTCGGAGCAGAGCGTTGGAACTCGATGTTGCGGTGCATCATGAATGAAAGTCCGTGGTGCAGCCGCTTCGATCTTGTTGTTCACTCGGAATCACACGAAGAATAACGTTTATTCCGTAGGGACCTGACTCAGATGTTTCAATCCTTCGTGACCCAAGCACGATTGCTTATGCCGCTTAACCTGATGCTCGGACTTGCCCATTCGGCGCGTCTTGATGTTCTCTTCACTCCGAGGGCATTCTGGATGACCGCATCCCCGATCATTCCGTGTAGAAACAATTTGCTTGACAAGCATTCACTATAAGAATAAAAGGAATCCAACCGTTAACGTTACCGATGCGGCTGGTGGTGGTTGAAATCGAAATCTTCTCAGTCTGCAGGAAGGGGTGAAGCATGCGTTTTGTCGTGCCGAAGTGTGTTGGGAGTTTTTTGACCGCGTTAAGGATATCGAATCTCCGCTATCTACTCATTCTTTTTGTGCTGTTAGTGGGTTTGCCGTTCCGCGCATCTGCGCAGAACGCCACCATCGTTGGGACGGTTACAGACCCATCGGGCTCGGTAATTGCCAATGTGAAGATTACAGTGACCCATGTAGAGACTGGTCTAGCGCACACGTTCACCACGAACGAAGCTGGCCAGTATGTAGCGGTCGACTTGCCAGTCGGCCACTACAACATTAAGGCCGAAGCCTCGGGATTCAAGGTTGCAGAGCAAAAGGGCTTGGTGCTGCAAGTCGGCGACCGCACTCGCATGGATTTCCAGATGTCTCTGGGCGCGGCATCGGAAACGGTTACTGTTGAAGCCAACGCCGTCCGCGTGCAAGCCGACACTGGTGAGGTCAGCAACGTCATTGACGAACAACAGATGAGCCAGATCGCTGTGAATGGTCGCAGCATCTACCAATTGGCTGCGTTGGCGCCTGGAGCGTCGAGCCAGATCACCGGATTCGTCAACACTCCAGTTGGTGGAAACGCCAGCGTGGAGTTTAACGGCATGCGTCAGAACCACAACATCTATCTGCTCGACGGTGGAGAAGATGACGACCGTGGCGGCGCCGGTGGCATGAGCATTGCGCCCTCCACGGATGCTATCGCTGAGTTCCGTCAGCTCACTTCGAACTACAGCGCTGACTATGGACTTTCCTCCGCCGGCACAATGACCATGGTTCTGAAGTCTGGAAGCAGCACGCTTCACGCTTCAGCCTGGGAGTTCAATCGCAACGACGCTTTCGATGCGCGCGACTTCTTCCGCCCAGCTCCTGCCAAGATCCAAGAGTTACGGCTGAATGTATATGGGTTCAATGTCGGCGGTCCGATAACTTTCGGCAAGCTTTACAACCCAGACAAGAAGAGGACCTTCTTCTTCTATAACATGGAATGGCGCAAGCTCATTCAGGGCGGCGGAACTAATCAGAACGTTCCGGACACCGCGACCTATGGCGGTAACCTCGCCGGTCTTCTTACCGCACCTACACCGAACCCGATATTTGTTCCAACCTTCTGCGCGCCTGGGACATGTAACGGGACGAATGCGCAAGTCGCGCAAACCGCTTTGTTCGCGAATTGTCCCGGCCAGGCGCCCCCTGCGGGAATCACCTCGGGTGGGCAATTTCCTGGCAATGTGATTCCATCTTGCATGATCAATCCGAATGCCGCTGCTCTGCTCAAGGCAGGCATCTTCCCCGCACCGACCACCAACATTGCTAACTCCGTAGGCACGTTCGTTGGCGGCGCTAATGCTCCTACCAATCTTAGGGAAGAAGTCGTTCGCATTGACCATAACTTCAGCTCCAAGTTCTCCGTCTTCGGACACTACATTGCTGAACAAGTGACACAGAGTTTCGCCACCAGCCAGTGGAGCGGAGATAATGTTCCAACTGTCGGCGATACCTTCGGCAATCCATCTCGTAGCGGCGTTATCCACACAACCTATGCGATCAGCCCAACCTTACTCAACGAGGTGGCTTTCAATTACAACGGGAACGTAATCAACATCGTTCCCTACGCGGCTACTGGCTTGACTAGCTTGGCGCTGCCCAGTGGCTACGTCAATACGAATTCGAGACTATTCACTGGACCAAACAATCTGAACCGCATCCCAAATATCGACTTGAGCGGCGGGACAGGCGCCCAGTTCGAAATCTCCAGCTGGCCGTGGCACAACAAGGCTGATGATTACCAGATCCGCGACGACATTTCGCTGACCAAGGGAGCCCATCAGCTTAAGTTCGGAGCCAGTTGGGCCATCTACAAGAAGGTTCAGGACCTCTTCGGTCAGACCCAGGGCGGCTTTACCTTTAACAAAGACCTCACTGCTGGAAGCGCCGCCTGCCCTGCCAACACTGCCTGCGGAAACAGCTTCGCCAGTTTTCTACTGGGATTGCCTACCTCCTATCAGGAGTTGGCTGTTCAGGACCATGGTTACTGGAACAACGTTTCTTGGGCTGCCTACGTCCAGGACAATTGGCGCGTAAACAGGCGGCTGACCCTAAACCTCGGCCTGCGCTGGGATGGTGTGCCGCACACCTACGAAGCCAACAACCGCATGGGGAATTTCTACCCCTCTCTTTATGACCCAGCCAAAGCGGCCACCTTCAACACGAATAACAGCATCTGCAGCAGCGGAAACCAGGCAACTGATCCGGGCTGCTCCGCTGCCAGCCCCGGCCTCAGTACCAGCCCCAATTCGATCCTTGCAGGCATTCCACTCTATCTCAACGGCATCGGTATCCCGGGCCAGAACGGCGTGCCCAAAGGCCTGGTCAACAATCACTGGGCAGCATTTGGTCCGCGTCTCGGATTTGCCTACGACGTGAGCGGCAGCGGCAAGACTGTTGTCCGTGGCGGGTTCGGCATCATGTACGAGCGCATTCAGGGCAACGACATGTACAACGCCGGACCAAACATTCCATTCAGCTTGCAAGTCAGCCTCAGTAACGTCGAGATGACGAACCCAAGCCTTTCACTCTCCACTGGTTCGGCGGCGGCTAGGCCGATTAACGCTGCCAGCATCGTCGGCTTGGCCGTGGACAATTACAAGCTGCCGGCTAGTTACCAGTACAGCGTCGGCGTGCAGCACTCCTTTGCCGCCAAGACGGTTTTGTCGGTAAGTTATGTCGGCAATCAAAGTAGGCATCAGAACGACTACCGCAACATCAACTTGCCTGACCAGAGTCAGCTTCCGGCGCTGGCGGGTTTGATACCCGGCCAACCGGCCAATCCTTATCAGACCATACCCACTCTGCCCTACCCAGGGTTCACCACTATCAGGCTCGCCGACAACGAGGCCAACGCACATTACAATGGGTTGCAAGTGGACCTCAACTCTCAGCTCAGCCACGACCTCAACCTTCGGGCTTTCTACACGCTTTCGCGTGCCGTTGACCCGACCACTGGCGGAAGCGGCGGCGGAGACCTCGGAACTGTGTCGAATCCCTATGCAGGCTGGGTGTATGACGTCGGCCCCAGCGGATATGACCGCACGCACATCGCCGTCGTGGACTTCATCTACGACATCCCGTTCTTGCGGCATAATCAAAGCCGTCTCGTTCGATCCACGGTTGGCGGCTGGCAAATCTCGGGCATCGTTACCATGGAATCTGGCCTCCCAATCAACGTCACACTCGGAGGCGGGCAAGGCGGCAACGGAGTAGGCGGCACCAACCGGCCGAATTTGACGGGTACGATTTCCTATCCGCAGACACCGGTTACCTGCACTCCCGCGTCCAAGTGCTACCAGCAAATCCAATACTTCGATTCGTCAGCCTTTTCGTCCCCTACGGTGACCAACACATCGTCCCCTTGGGGTACGTTGGGCCACAACGCCTTGCGTGGACCTGGCCGCGACAACTGGAACATGTCGTTGTTCAAGACTTTCACACTGAGTGAATCTCGCGGCAGCCGTTTCGAACTCCGTTTGGAAACATTCAACACTTGGAACCATACTCAGTTCAACGGCGTGGATACGACCAAAGCGGACAGCCGCTTCGGCCAATTTACATCAGCGTTTGACCCGAGAATCTTGCAGCTTGGCGGCAAGATCTATTTCTAACCCCACCCCGGGAAGCAGTAAAACGCCCCGCTCGCACGGCGTGCGAGCGGGGCGTTTGTTTTAGTCCCGGCAACAGGCGCAAAACGCCGAGCTCCTAACTATTCCCGGCCTGCAGTCCGGCGTTACGATAGGAATATTACCAGCCCGCTTGTTTGCATAGGGTCCGTGGGCTATGTTCGGTCATGACAAAGTGGAGACGATTTCTGCTTGCAATCGCGCTGCTCTTACCAACATCCGCGACGGCGCAAAAGCCCAGTCCCTCCGACGCACTCGCCCTCGAACAACAGGGAAAACTGGAAGAAGCCGCCGGCGCATGGCGCTCCGTCACGCAACGAAATCCCAAGGACGCCGCCGCCTTCGGGAGTCTGGGTGTGGTTCTCTCCAAACAACAGAAGTATCAGGAGGCAGCTTCCGCCTATAAGAAAGCTCTTGCCCTCAATCCCAAGCTGCCTGGAATTCAACTGAATCTGGGCTTGGCGGAATTCAAAATGGGACGATTCGATGGCGCCATTGCTCCTCTGAATTGCGCTTTAGCAGCGGATCCAAATAACGGCCAGGCGCGCACCCTCCTGGGCTTGAGCTTCTACGGGGCAAGGCGATTTGCCGAGGCATCGAGGCACCTTGAATTAGCCGCGAAGGCTGATCCATCAAATGTCCAATTGCAACAGATGCTTGCTCAGAGCTGCTTATGGGCAAAAAGATATTCTTGCGCATTAGACCAGTTCCGCCAAATCGTGGAACAGAACCCTGATTCCGCTGCTGCTCACGTTCTGACCGGCGAAGCGCTCGATGGTCTCGGCAAAACAACCGAAGCCATCGAGGAGTTCCAGGCGGCAATAAAAGTCGCTCCGCGGGAACCGGGCGTTAATTTTGGTCTTGGCTACCTGCAATGGAAGCTTCGCGAGTATGACAGCGCAAAAAACGCGTTCGAGGCGGAACTCTCGGTCGATCCTGCCAATCCTCAAGCCCTGGCTTATCTCGGTGACATTGAAATGAAGGCGAACAATCCGGAGAGATCTCTTGTCTTGCTCAAGAAGGCCGTCCAACTAAAGGACGACATTCGCATCGCCTATGCCGACTTGGGAGCTATCTACAGGGAGCAGAAGCAATATAAGGACGCCCTCGCGGCATTCCAACGGGCCGTGAAGTTGGATCCCGCCCAGCCCGACACGCACTTCCAACTGGGACGTCTGTATCAAGCCATGGGCAATACCGCCGCCGCCAAGCAGGAATTCGCCAAAGTTCGCGAACTCCACAAAGAGGCCGACGACGTCCTGCTGGAAAAAATGTCCGGCTCTCCCCCGCCGTTGCAACCGTAATGGTGGCGTTGTTCCTTGACGCGCCCTAAGCGCAAGACTACTCTTTAATCGGCTCTTCACATTTATTTATGCGTTTTGCGAAGCAACGCGGGCCTCAGCGGATTGTCCGATTCCTGGTGCCTCTAGCTGTTTGCCTTATTCTGCTGCCTCTTCGAACCCGATGCCAGGACAGCGGCGCCGAAGGGACTCTCCTCCGCGGTGACAAGGCGGAAATCTCGGTAACCGTACGCGACAATTCCGGAGAGCCTATCTCCGCGCCCGCGACTGTGAAACTCTTCAAGGAAGGAATGCCAACCGATCAAAAAGAGGCCGCGCGAGGCCGCGCCTTCTTCATCCTGCGGTCGCTGGGAGATTACACCGTGATTGTCAGTGCCACCGGATACAAGTCCGCGCAAAAAGACGTGTCCGTGCCCGTAGCCGTCAAAGCCGAACTTGACATCTACCTGCAACGAGAACCCTCTTCAAATGAAAGTGCGGGAGTCCCTGGCAAACCGCTGCTGGCCCCCAAGGCAAAAGAGGCTCTCGACAAAGGCTTGCAAGCCCTAAGCGACAACAAGCCGAAGGAAGCCGAGAAGTTTGTTGATGAAGCGGCCAAGCTGGCGCCCGGGCACCCCGACGTGCTCTTTGTGCAAGGCGTGCTATACCTCAGCCTTCGCAATTGGAGGCAAGCACAAGGCGTTCTCGAAAAAGCCGTCCAGATGGATCCGGGTAACGCTCGCGTTCTGTCGGCGCTGGGAATGGCTCTAACCGACCAGGGGAAATACGAAGAGGCCATCCCCCCGCTCGAAAAATCGTTGCAGATGGAACCAGGCAGGTGGGAGACCCATTGGGCGCTCGGCAAGTCGTATTATTATCGCCAACAATATGACCAGGCGTTGAGAGCATCGCAGCAGGCGCTGTCGGAATCGAACGGAAGAGCTCCCCAGATTGAGCTTCTTGTCGCGCAGTCGCTTACGGCTGTGGGGCGGTATGAAGACGCGGCGCAGGCTCTGCGCGATTTTCTGAAGAGCCACGGCGATCGCCCTGAGGCCGCGACGGCGCGGCGCTGGCTGGATGGCCTGGTGAAGAACGGTAAAATTCGATGAGGCCAAAGACTTCCTCGGGAACACGGTGCAGAGTCCGATGAACTATCCACAAAAATTCCGCTCCTGCGTTCGCAAGGAATGGCCTCAGTTCTGTGAGGGGCGAATCTCGACGTAGTCGACCGGCGCATGCTCTTCCCTGTCGGGAATTCCCACGACGCGAATCTCGTCTCCCGGCCGTAGCGCCAAGCCACGAATGCGGCGTCGCGTCGAAGAGTCGCCTCCAATTTTTTTAGCGGGAAGATTGTCGTTCGCCGTCCATTCATCGACTAACTGATCGCCCACGAAGACCCGAAAACTCGAATCACCATTATTCTGATCGAAGTACGCAACATCCATTTCGTACCACCCCGCGTCACGCGTAAACCGAAAGGAGGCCGTACATCCTCGCGGCTGCGCGCACTCGATTGCTTTGCCGCCGGACGCGTTTTCCCAGGGAACAACGTCCACGATCGAATAGCCTGCAAGTTGCATGACTTCCGCTTCGATGCGATCAGGATAATTCCCTACACGGCGATTCGCATCAGGTATGCCAGAAGCGCGAAAGAACCAATTGCAGACGGCGTCCCGCCACACAATGGCGTGTCCCGCCTGATATTCAACCCGCGCCAACACATCCGAGTAACGCTGCTCATCAATCAGGCCCCTAAGCGATTCCCAGTAGTGGACATTGTCCGCAGCGCGTTCTGCCCCTTCGTAGTGCGAGTCGTAAATGTACTGAATCACGGTTTTGCCGGACTTGAGCACATATGTGTAAGGCACATGGTGAAAGAAAAGTAGCAGCTCGTCAGGGGTCGATTCCAAAGATTCGTACTGCTTAGCTACTGGCGGAGAATACTGCCCGACATAGCCGGTGCCCGTGGCCAGAGTGCGATCCATGCCCACGCCTTCATGATCAGCGCGGTGCCATTGGCCCCACCCGTTGCGCTCGGAGGATTCCACTCCGGGCCCGTAATGACTTCCGAGAATGTCGGTCAGGGTTTGCAGGCCGAGTGGGCCCGTGTAGCTCTCATAGACTCTCCACGAATTGACTTGCATTTCAGAAAGAGTCCTTACCACAGCTGGATCGTTTCCAAACGTCAGCCGTGTCCATTCTTCAGCGATGGCTTTCGGACTCAGATTTGGATTCCACGCCAAGCGCCCGAAACCGTAGAGATTGGCCATCGCCAATGGATGGCCGAGCCAGCTCTCGTCCATGCCAACATTGGCAACGCCCACGAGTCCTCCCAGCGGACGACGAAATGTTTTGCCGGAAACAACGACTTTTACAGGAGTTCCGTTGCGACTCAACTGGAGGTCGAAGTCAAGCACCTCTTTCCACATCGATGGCAGAAAACACAAATGCCGCTGCTGGCCGGTGTATTCCTGCGTGATCTGCAACTCCATGGCGACATTCGTTTGTAGCAGGCCGCCAAAAAGCGGAGAAACAGGTTCACGGACCTGAAAATCGATTGGCCCCTGTTTGACCTGAATGATTACGTTGTCGTCGAACTTGCTGTCGAGCGGATGGAATATATCGTACGCGGCCCGCGCGCGGTCACTCTTGGGATCTTGCCAGTTGAGGTGATGGTCGTACACAAATGCACGGTAGAAAAGAATGCCGCCGTGGGGCTTGAGCGCGCGCGCGATCACGTTGGCGGCATCCGCTGGCGTCCTGCCGTAAGCGGACGGACCAGGCCGGCCTTCGGAATCCGCCTTGACAACAAATCCGCCGAAGTCCGGAATGCGGCGATAGATGCTGTCCACTCTCTCGCGCCACCATTGACTGAGGCGAGGGTCGAGAGGGTCAAACGTATCCAGGCCGCCGATGACCTTGGGACTGCTGAAATCAATAGATATGGCGATTCGAATGCCCCACTCGCGGAATGCATCAGCGATGCGGGCGATCTGAGGCAGAAAATCTTCTTCCAAAAGGTGGGGATTCGCGTTGACATTATTGATAGCGCAGCCGTTGATCCCGAGGGAAGCTAGCAAACGCGCGTATTCGCGAACGCGCGTCAAATCGGGACGAACCTTGCCACCTTCAAAAAAGATGGAGCGTCCAGCATATCCCCGTTCGATCCCACCATCGAGGTTGTCCCACTGGTCCACCCAGCGCAGTGGAGCATACGGCTGTTGGACTTCGTTCAAAGCCGAGATACTCTCGTCGCGGGCCATTTTGCTCAGCAATGCGAACACGCCGTACAACACGCCGCGGTCAGTTGTCGCCGTAACAATGAAGCACGGAAATCCTCGCAAATTTTCGGTCGTCAGCCAAAAACCTTCTTCGCCCAGCGGACTGCGAGCCCCAAATCCAGGCACGACTGCCTGAATCGACGCGCGCGTACCCAAGACTATAGCCTTCTCTCGAGGCAGATCCTTCTCGGCGCGCAACGTCTTTCCAAGCATGCCCCTGACGCCGCGAATCATCTCCGCTTGTGCTGTTGTAAGGACCGACGAATCTCCCAACCTAACGATGGCCGCTGGAAGCGATGCGTAATTTTCCTGCGCACGTCCTTCGATGGGGGCGTACCGCAACCAGGCACCATGGGTCGATTCAGCAGACAAGGGACTTGCGCACACTGCCGCGAATAGCACACCCACACAAAGCAGCATGCGCAAGTTCGGCGTTTTCATCGCAGGCCGACGAGGAGCTCGCGCATAAGTGTAATCGGTATTTCCACAAGACGAGGAATGGAAAGTCGAACGACGTCGGGGGACATGGAAAGGTCCTCACCGCAACAAGAGTGAGCCTGATGAATCAACGGAAATGAGCTACCGTGTACGTTAACGTCGGTGCTATAGTAACATTCGCATTTTAGATTGCAAGGATGCAGATTTTTCATCTCTTTCGACTTACGCACCCGCGAAGGACCCGGTCGAGGACGAAGTTCCTTTCTCCGCGTGGAACCCCTGTCGGGTGACGTAAGATAAGGGCTAACTGCTGTCTTTCGCTGCGATCTGCACGGCGAAACGGGGACAAATCTTATGAGTCGAGAACCTAAGGAATTGCGGGCGTCAGGTGTGGCCAAGAAGAGAAGCGGAATCCACCTGATTGCCGAAATGGCAAAAGTATCTATTGGAACCGTGGATCGCGCGTTGCACGCACGCGGAGGAATCAAGGATTCCACGCGGCAAAGAATTCTGCAAGTCGCCCGGCAAATCGGGTATAGCCCAAATCTGGCGGCTCGTGCTTTGTCGTTTGCCAAAGCCAGCGCCCGTATCGGTGTGTGCATACCTCGGGAGATTCACTTTTTCTACGACCAGCTTTGGAGCGGAGTGCTGGATGAAGCCCGCCGCGTTGGCCAGCTGGGGATTCAGTTCGTGGATCGCCCGGTTCAGGCGCTCGGAGAGGGAGATACCGAGGCGTTCAAGGAACTTGTGCGGAGCGGCGTCGACGGAATCATTCTCACCGCAGGAAATCCAAAAGACCTGAGTCCACTTATTGATGACGCCGAGGAAAAGGGCATCCGCGTAGTCTGTGTATCCACCGACGCCCCTGAGAGCCGTCGGTCCACTATCGTGTGCGTAGAACCTTTCTTGAACGGGAGTCTCGCGGGCGAATTGATGGGCAAGCTGGTTCCCTCTGGTTCCGAGGTTGCGGTCATTGCGGGCATGCTCACTACCGAAGATCATCGAAAGAAAACCGATGGCTTTTCGGAGTCGTTTCCGCGGCACTGCGCCGGCGGGAAGATAGTGAGTGTCGTTGAAGGGCACGAAGAGGAAGATGAAAGTTTCCAGAAAACTTTCGCCCTTCTCACTCGTGTCCCCGGCCTTGCGGGGATATACGTAAACACGGTGAACTGCTTACCGGTGTGCCGTGCGCTGGGAGCGCGGGGGCTCGCCGGAAAAGTAAAGCTGATCACCACAGACCTGTTTGCAGAAATGTCTCCCTACTTCCAGAAGGGCACCATCACGGCCTCGATTTACCAGCAACCGCACCGGCAAGGTCAGATTGCCGTGAGGCTTATGGCGGATAAACTCACCAACAAAATACATTTGCCTCCCGCCGTGCACCTGAGCCCCGGCTTGGTAATGTCGTCGAATTTACACTTGTTCCGAGAAATGAGAGCGGCGGATGCGAAGGCCGATGACACCGGTTTGCGGAGACGCCACGCGTTGTAGGCAAAGGAAGCGAGGTCGGGGCTTAGGTCATCATTTCCGAGGATAATGCCCGGACATAAGAAGTCCGCTAGCCTGAAGGAGTCCTGCGGCGACTGAGAAGGGAAGATTCAGCGGCCTCGCGATGCGCCAGCAAGTACCGTTTCATTCTCCTGGCTCACGTTGGAAATGTTGTCGAGCACGGCGCGGACGATATGCATTCGGTAGTACACGTAGACAAAATACATTGCCAGCACAACCAGCAACGCCACGCTTAGATTGCCGGCGTTGCTGGTGGCGTTAGCCAGACCAGCTAATGCCGCTCCCACCAGGAAGTACGGGAACGTCCATTCGTAGCAAGAGGACCAAATCTCCGTGAGGGGACGTCCCTCCGCCAAGGAAATGACCAGCGAGACCAGCCCGGTGTTCAGCACCACGTAGGCACAGGCGCCCAGCACCATCATCGCTGCCGTGGAATGCAATCCCAGCATCACGGGGACAGTATGCGAGGTCCAAAATGCCGCGGCGGTACAAACCGTCAGACATGCCGCATTGAAAAGCACTTGCACCGGCTTTGGCCGTGTCTGCACTTTCCAGAGCGACTGGACGAGCGCTCCACCGAGACCTATCAAAACGGTCTCGCCAAAGCTGAACCAAGCAAGGCCAATCAAAATAAAGACGAAGTTTATGGAGATCGTGGTCTTAAAGCCCGGCAGGCGAATCTTCATCGCGGAGCCCACCATCGCAAGCGCGAAGAACAGGACGAAGTGTCCGAGGTTTTCCGGATCCCATCGAGAGGCCGCGATGGCAAGTATCGCTCCGGCAAGGGCGGTCATGATTGCGACGTCGAGCTTGGCTTTAGTGGTCATCGGCTCTCCCCACTTCCAATCCGCGTCAACGCTTTCAATTCTCACCGCCTACGAGGATACTCATAGCCGTGGAGGTCGTCTGATTCGCTGAGGTACCCCAGACGACGCCCGTCCCCCAGACCACACTGAAGCCATCGCTGGTGCTCGAACCCCAGCAGACGCTGCTACCCCAAAGCACGGATGTACCGTTTACGAATACGTTCGTGCCCCAGACCACGGAGGTGTCCCAAACGGCGTCTGTGCCCCAAACGACGCTGCTTCCGGTAAGCAAGGAAACGCTTTGTGTTGTAGGGTCGAAGACCGCAGTCGGAGACACAGCCGAAGCACCGGCCAGATCGTTGTTGGATAGTGCTGCGGCAATATCCAGGTAGCCGGCGCCAACGGTGAAAATGTCGTAGTAATCCGTATAGGTGATACCCGTTGTCGGGTCCGTGACGGTGCTGTTAGACGGAAAGTTCTTGGAGGCCGTCTTCATCAAGCGAGCCTTCACCTGGTCTGGCGTGAGGTTTGGATTCTGCTGAAACAGAAGCACGGCCGCGCCGCTGACCACAGGCGTAGCCATGCTCGTGCCGCTCAGCCGCATATAAAAGGTTGAGATCGCACTCGTGGCCACGGTAGAGAGGCTTGACGTGAAGTTCTTCTTATTGTTCTTGGTGTTGCCCCCAGAGGTAGTGGTGGTTGTCGTCGAGTTGGAATATTCGTACAGAAAAACGTCGGTGGGGGAGCCCAGTAATGCTGCATTCGGCGCCAGCGTGGAGACGACCTGATTTCCGGGTGCGACGATATCAGGCTTCACCACATAGTCGTATGCCGTCGGTCCTTTCGAGCTGTAGCTCGCGATGGTGTCGTCGGTGCGCGTCGGCGTGTTCGCCGTCTTCATGGCGCCCACAGTGATGACATACGGATCGTTGCCGGGAGCGGCGATGGTGCCGTAACCTTCCGTGCCCGCGCTGTCTCTCCGGCCCTGGTTGCCCGCCGCTGCAACAACCACTATGCCTGCATTCCAGGCGGCCTCAACTGCCTGGCAAAGTGGATCCAGGGTGTAGCTCTCGAATACTTGGCGGCCAAACGACAGGTTGATTACGCGAATGTTGTACGTAGATTTCAGGCTGATCGCGGTCTGGATCGCCGCAATCGCGCTGCTGTCGGTGCCCGCTCCGTTTTGATCCAGCACTCGCAGGTTAATGATGTTTGCGTTCGGCGCAATCCCTTTGAATGTGTGGGTAAAGTTCGAACCGGTGGAAAACCAACCTGCACCGGCAATAATCCCGGCCACATGCGTTCCGTGGCCATATTGGTCTGAAGTATCCGTTGTGCCGGGAACAAAGTTCTGGCTATAGACAACGCGTGAACCGTAGGTCTGATTCGACGGAATCCACCAGTAGAGGTCACCAACGGCGGTGACGCCACTGTCAATGACTGCCACTCCGATGCCCGTGCCATCCAAGCCCCACTGCTGCCGCGCCATTGGCGCGTTGACAGTTTCGGCGGCATAGTCAAGAGTTGACGCTGAGGTGCCGCTTAGCGGGCGATTGGGCGAGATGTAAGCAACGTCGGCATCGTTTTCCAAGTCCTCTAGCGAACCAGTCGGGACGGAATAATGGGCTCCTTTGATGACGTCCAGCTTTGTCTTCAGTACTCCGCCCTTGTTCTGCACCTTCTGATGGTGGACAGCGGTCGGTGTTTGATTGAATTGGATGATCACGTCGACCGTGGCGCCGTTATGGCCGCCTTTGAGAGCATCAAGGTCTTTGGACAGCTTATGTTTCTTGCCGTCGGCAAAGGACAATCCGGAGGCCAGCAACGTGATCAGGGCAAAGAGCACGAGCCGCGCGCCCCAGGTCGTTGTCGTCTTTAGGATGCTGCCATCGGAGGATGGCTGTGTTTCCGCCGCAAAGGCCATGGACTGGGCTCCTTGACCGAGTTGCCGGACCAGCCCGATGAGGTGGTCCGAACTCTTGTTGGTGTCAGTGCCGTGAGTATTAGGTCTGGCCAACGAAGCGTCGATAGTACAGGTGGGGGACTAAAGGTAGTACGTAGGGACAGCTGGTCTTCGTGGCATCCGAGAAGCGGTCCGACCGCGACTTGTGTGAGAGTCCTATTCGATACTCCTCGAAACCCTGTCAAGACTCGAAGGCATTATCCTTTACAATACAATCGCACGCCGTACTATTCCCAATCCACGCTTCAACTATCAAAATTTTCCAATACGGAACCGTTCCGCGCTGCTTGCTGTGCCGGAACAGCGAAGAGGTCACAGGTCCACTCTAGCTAGCGAATGGGGTGTTTGCTGGTTTGTCTACGCGTAAGGCTTGGGCGCTCAATATCCGTGTAAGAGTGCTGCGGAAGCCGATCGGCAGAGAGCAGGAACGCGTGTGGTAGCAACTGTTGCGAGAAACTACTGGAGCAACACGTGGAGTGACGTCAAGGCACTCGGGATTCCTGCGCTCACATTTATCTTGACTCAGCTTGTCGGAGGGCTGCCTTTATTGCCCTATGCTCTCCTTAAATGGCACTCCGACGATATTTTCCGGTATGGCTGTTTTCTAACCGTGGCTTTGTGCGCCTCCGTGCTCAAAGTGCACTTGCCGGGCATCAAGGCCACGATGTCCGCGAATTTCCTCTTTATTCTCGTCGGCATCCTGGACCTCTCTTATTCCGAGACGCTGCTGATGGGTTGTCTCGGAGGGCTTGTCCAAACCATGTGGCACGCCAACCCACGTCCCCGTCCGATTCAATGGCTCTTTAACTTAGCCAACCTCGCCCTCTCCATTAGCGCCGCGGAACTGGTATTTCATAGCAAAGTCGCGGCTGGCGTCGGATTTCGCTGGCCCATGTTGATGGCCGCGGCGGCCACAACCTACTTCGCCTTCAACACCATTTCCGTCTCCGGCATCATCGCCATGACCGAGGGACGCAATCCTGTCCACGTTTGGAAGGAATGCTATCTGTGGGCCTTTCCCTATTACTTGCTCGGTGCGCTGATTGCTTGTGGAGTGAGCGCCGTAAACCGGCTGATCGGCTGGCAGTTCGGCCTTCTGGCCTTCCCCATCGTCTATTGGATCTACCGGTCGTATCAAACCTACCTGAGCCGTCTCCAGGCGCAGAAAAAACACGCCGAGGAAATTGCCGCGCTTCATTTGCGCACCATCGAGGCACTCTCGCTGGCGATCGAAGCGAAGGATCACACCACGCACGATCATTTGCGCCGCGTACAGGTTTATGCGATCGAGATTGCCAAGGACCTCGGCGTGGACGAGGCCCAGTTGAATGCCATTCGTGCAGCCTCCATGCTGCACGACATTGGCAAGCTCGCTGTTCCCGAGAACATTCTCTCCAAGCCGGGGCGCCTGACGCCCGAAGAGTTCGAGAAAATGAAAATTCATCCGATCGTCGGAGCGGAAATTCTGGATCGCGTTCAATTCCCATATCCAGTCGTTCCCATCGTGCGTTCCCATCACGAAAAATGGGACGGCACAGGTTATCCCGACGGCCTGAAACGCGAAGCAATCCCCATCGGAGCGCGTATTCTCTCCGCCGTGGACTGCTTTGATGCTCTTGCTTCCGAGCGCCCCTATCGCCGGGCCATGACCCCGGCGGAAGCTATGAACAACCTAAGCGCCGAAAAAGGACGTAGCTTTGATCCTCGCGTTGTGGAAGTCATGGAGCGCCGCTATCAGGAATTGGAAATGATGGTGAGTTCCATGGAAACCGAACGAGTGCGCCTGGACGTCGCTCCGAAAGTGGACCGTCAGGTTGCTCCTTCGTCCGGTTTCGCGGAAGTGCCGGATGAAGCCGAAATCCGCGCCACGTCCTTCCTGTCTTCGATCATTTCTGCGCGCCAGGAGGCCCAGCTTCTGTTCGAGCTTGCCCAGACGCTCGGAAATTCATTGAGCCTGAAGGAAACGCTTTCCGTTGTGGCGGTCCGATTAAAGGAAATGATTCCGCACGACTCCATCGTTTTCTTTGTTTGCCAAGACGGGATGCTGATTCCCGAATATGTTCATGGCGTGGACTACGATCTGTTCAGCTCATTGCGCATTCCCATGGGGCAAGGCCTTTCCGGCTGGGTCGCGCGCAACGAAAAACCGATAACCAATGGCAATCCTGCCGCCGAGACTCTCCATCTCGGCGCTTCCTCGGGCATCACCAACTTGCAATCCGCCGTGTGCGTCCCTCTTCGTGGCCGCAACGGCGTCGCCGGTGTGCTTACTCTTTACCATCGCGAGAAGAATGGCTTCACAAAGGATCATCTGCGCTTGCTCCTGGCGGCCAGTTCCAAACTCGGGCTCTCTGTCGAAAACGCTCTCCAATTCGAACAAGCTCAAAGCACCGCCAGCACGGATTATCTCACCGGCCTGCCCAATGCCCGATCAATCTGTCTGCATCTCGACAAAGAACTCGCTCGCCTCCGTCGCTCCAGGGGGCCTCTTGCGGTGCTCTTGTGCGACCTGGATGGGTTCAAAAAGGTTAATGACAAACTCGGCCATTTGACGGGAAACAAGCTGCTTCAGGAAGTAGCCACAAAGTTTAAATCGTCTTGCCGGGAATACGACCAGGTCGGCCGGCTGGGCGGAGATGAATTCGTCTTTGTCTTGCCTGAAGTGACCAAGGATGTGGTTACCGAGATGGAAAGACGGCTGTCGCGCGCGGTGCGCGAGGCGAGCCACAGTGTTTGCGGGGACACGATCGTCTCCGTCAGCGTTGGCAGCGCCTTTCATCCGGACGACGGCGTTTCGGCGGAAGAACTTCTTTCGGAAGCAGACCGCAGCATGTATCAGGTCAAAGAGAAGCACTATTCGAAGATTCAGTCAGCCTCCTGACCTGAGGGAGGGGGCAGACCCTTTTAGCGCGGACCAAAAGTGATCGAGAACAAAAAATCCAGGAATTTGCTTCGGCTTGGCGTGCGGCGGCTGGTGTGCCTTGTCTGTCTCGGACTCGTCGGCGCCCTCGCCAGCGCAACCCTGGTGCGTTTTGCGCCGGGATACGGCGTTGCAGAACGGGAACTCGATCCAAGATGGAGCGCGAACAGTGTGGAAGCCTTGCGCCAGAAGCAGGCGCTACAGCAAAGTCTGCCTTCATTCTACTTCCACTATCTTTCGGCGCTTGTTCACGGCGATTTGGGGGAGTCCGATTCATTGAAACGGCCGGTTCGCGAACTTCTTCGCCAAAGGTTCCCGGTAACCGGCAACTCGGTCATTCGAGGACTTGGTTTGGCATGGGTGGCTGCGGCGCTTTTGGCCTCGATAGGACTTTCCTTTCGCGGTTGGCTTTTTGAAGCTTCGACTACTGCCTTGAACAGTTTGTTGTTGTCTCTGCCGTCCGCCGTCGTTGCTATGCTCGCCGTTCACTTGCGAACGCCTGTTTTTTTCGCCATCGCCATAGTCGTATTCCCCCGGCTCTATAGTTACGTCCGAAACCTGCTGGTCCGAGCTTACGACCAGCCCCACGTTCTCGCAGCTCGCGCGAGAGGCTTGGGGAGCAGCGCCATCTTGTTTCGTCATGTGCTGCCATTGGCGGCTCCGCCGCTTCTTTCGCTTTTCGGTGTCTCGTTCGCCATTTCTTTC
>MNEA01000083.1:0-3589 GCA_001917435.1 Acidobacteria bacterium 13_2_20CM_2_57_6 | reverse complement strand
GCTCGCCGATTTTGCCGGGCGCACTTTTGCGGGGAGCCCGTCATGACGTTCCTGCAGAAAGTGGCCGCCTCCATCCTGTGCGCAATCTTCGCGTTAATGGTGCTTGCAACCTTTCTCTTGCCCGCTCACTATGCACGGCAGTTCAGGGATATTCCCAATGCCGGACCTTCGTCGGGGCATCCTCTTGGGACCGACCCGCTGGGCCGTGATTTCTTGGCTCGATTGCTTTACGGCACGCGCGTTTCCCTGCTTCTTGCGCCGGCCGCCGCTCTTCTTTCGACTCTGATCGCTGCCGTGTTGGGAAGCGTTGCCGGCCTTCTGGGAGGCTGGTTCGAACGCATTGTTCTCGCGGCGACCGACCTCTCTCTCGCTTTGCCCTGGCTATTTCTTCTTCTTGTCGTGCGGGCCATGTTGCCTCTCGACGTTCCACCGCTGGTGTCCGTCGTCATCGCTTTCCTGATGATGGGCCTGCTGGGCTGGCAGGCTTCCGTCCGCCTCATCTGCGCTGCGGCGCGTGGCGTTCGCGACTCTGACTTCTTGTTGCTGGCGCGTTCCTCCGGTTGCAAACCCGCTCGCCTGCTGGTGCGCCACGTCGCGCCAAACCTGCGCCCGCTTTTTTATGCGCAATTTTTTATCTCGATCCCGCTCTTCATTTTGACCGAGGCAAATCTAAGCATCCTGGGTCTCGGCGTGATGGAACCGATGCCCTCCTGGGGAAACTTGATGCGCGGCTTCGAGGATTTTTCAACGCTTTCGGCAAATCCCTGGAGGCTCGTCCCCCTCGTTCTTCTCGTGATTGTGGTCATGTGCTTTCAACTGGTTCTGCCGTCGCAGGAGGTCGCACAGTAATGCGCCGCGTTTCCGTTGTTCTCGCTCTTATCCTCGTTCTGTGCTGGCCTGTTTCCGCTAGCGCCGAATCTGCTGTCCAGTCCGGCGGCGAACTCCACTTCTGTCTCCGCGGCGAACCGAAAACTTTCAATCCCCTGCTCGTGGAAGAGGATGCTTCCGAGACCATTCGCTATCTCACGGGCGGCGTATTGATCCGCTTGAATCGGCAAACGCAAGCTCTTGAGCCCGGCTTGGCCGTTTCCTGGAAGGTTAGCGCTGACGGCCGTAGCATTAGATTTCATCTCCGCACCGGGCTGCACTTCTCCGACGGCACGCCGTTTACCTCTGAAGACGTCGCTTACACGATGAAGGCGTTAATGGATCCGCAGCTGCACTCGCCTACGGGAGACTCTTTCCGCTCCGGCGAAGGTCAGGTTGCGGTCCGAACGCCTTCCGCAGACTCCGTCATTGTCACTTTTCCCGCTCCTGTGGCGGGACTCGAACGCCTCTTCGATCAGGTCGCGATTCTCTCCGCTCATTCTCCCAACAAGGAGATGGCCGTCCTTGGCCCCTTCTATGTCGCGCACTACACGCCCGGCTCCTCCGTCCTTCTGCGGCGAAGCACGAATTACTGGAAAAAAGACAAGGAAGGAAAGCCTCTGCCTTATCTCGACTCCATTCGCCTCGACATTCAGCGCAATCGCGACATTGAATTGCTGCGTTTCCGCCGCGGTGAAATCCATTTGATTAATGTTCTCGACGCCGAATACTTTGACCGTCTGCAGAAAGAAATGCCGGCAGTGGCTCACGATGCCGGCACGGGCCTCGATTCCGAATTCATGTGGTTCAACCAGGTTCCCACTGCGCCGCTTGTCGAAAGCAAGAAGGCCTGGTTCCGCTCCACGGAATTTCGCAAAGCGATCTCCATGGCCATCAACCGCGCCGATTTGTCCCGCATCGTTTTTGGCGGACACGCGCAACCAGCTTTCGGCCCTGTTTCGCCGGCGAGCCATTTCTGGTTCAATTCTTCTCTTCCCGTTCCGCAGTACGATTCCGCCGCCGCGCTTCGCCTCCTTTCTCAGGCAGGTTTTCATCTTGAGGGCGATACCCTGCGCGACTCTTCTGGAAATCGCGTCGAGTTCACGGTCATCACCAATTCCGGCAATCGGTCCCGCGAGCAAATGGTCGCCATGATTCAGCAGGATCTTTCGCAGATCGGTGTCAAGGTTAATCTCGTCACTCTCGATTTTCCTTCTCTCATCGAGCGCATCACCCGCACGTACGACTATGAAGCTTGCCTCCTCGGCCTGGTGAACACCGACCTCGACCCCAATAGCCAGATGAACGTGTGGCTTAGCTCGGCGGAAAATCATCAGTGGAATCCCAAGCAATCGAAGCCTGCGACCGCGTGGGAAGCCGAGCTCGATCGCCTGATGCGCGCGCAAGCCTCCACAACTTCGGACAAAAAACGTAAAGCCGATTGGGACCGCGTGCAGCAAATCATCTTCGAGCAGCAACCCTTCATTTATCTCGTCAATAAGAATGCCATGTCCGCCGTTTCTCCCGCCGTCATCGGCTCAGCGCCGTCCGTCCTCGATCCCCATGCTTTCTGGAACGTGGAAGTTCTCCGCCTCGGTCCCGATCCCGCCTTGGGGGCACAGAAGTGACCGAGGCTTCTCCACTTCTTTCGCTCCGGCTCTCCGTCGACTACCGCAACAAGCCCGGAGTCTTGCGCGATGTCTCGCTTGAAATCCAGTCCGGTGAAATCCTCGGCCTCGTCGGGCAAAGCGGCTCCGGAAAAAGCACCCTGTCGCTGGCGATTCTGCGTCTCCTTCATTTGAAAGGCGGCATCGCCCGCGGCGATCTGCTCTTCAAGGGCGAAGACCTCTTTGCAAAGACCGAGGCGCAGATGCGCTCGCTCCGCGGCCGCGAAATCAGTATCGTCCTGCAGAGCCCCTTGTCCTCCCTCAACCCAGCTCTGCGCATCGGCTCGCAACTCAGCGAAGCATGGCGCGCTCACGCCACCGGCACGCAATCAGTATGCTCCGTAGCCATCAGTAACGCGCTCTCTAGCGTGAGCCTCCCTAACGACGCCGACTTTCTGCGTCGCCGCCCCGGGCAGCTCAGCGTCGGCCAGGCTCAGCGCGTTATCATCGCTATGGCTATCCTCCACCGCCCGTCCTTGCTCATCGCCGATGAAGCCACCAGCGCTCTGGACACCATCACGCAATCCGAAATCCTGGGCCTGTTCGCTCAACTCAACCGCGAACTCGGCATGGGTATCCTCTATATTTCCCACGATTTGCTCTCGGTCGCCGCGCTGTGCCATCGCATCGCCATTCTGAACGCCGGCGAAATCGTCGAATGCGGGCCCCCGTCGCAAATATTTGGCGCCCCCCGGCATGCCTACACGCAGAAACTCGTCGCCGCCCTCCCGCGCCTCCCGGATTTCTCCTCCCAGCCCTCCCCCGCTGAGCCAGTTCTTATCCGCGCATAGATACACCCGCAATCACCGATCACGAGTCGCCACTTTCCACGTAGTGGGTCGGTTTGCACTTTCTTAACCCTGACAGCAGGGGTCAAAATTCAAACCGACCCACTACCGCTTCCCAAGAACAGGACCTTCCTGAGTTTTTGTTGCAAACGCGTGCAAGTGATGGAAGGACGGAGGTTTATCGTTTCGGATAAGGGGGAGGGGACGGAATCCGTGGTAGAAGGGTTTTCGCCAAAAAATCCTGACCTACCTTGGAGGCGTCCCCGG
>MNEA01000149.1 GCA_001917435.1 Acidobacteria bacterium 13_2_20CM_2_57_6 | reverse complement strand
TCGGCGCTACTGCTGCCGCGTTCACCGTTAGCGTCGCAGCACTGCTCGTTACTGTCCCCGCGGAATTGCTCGCTACCACTGCGAACGTCGAGCCGCTATCCGCAGTCGTTGTCGTTGCCGTCGTGTAGCTTGCAGAAGTCGCTCCCGTGATGTTCACTCCGTTCTTCTGCCACTGGTAGCTCAGCGGGGCCGTCCCTGCCGCTACCACCGCAAACGTCGCCGTCTGCCCCGCCGTCACGGTCTGGTTCGCCGGCTGTGTCGTAATCGTCGGCGCCACCGCTGCGGCATTATCAGTGAAGTTCACCCCTGTAATGTTGCCCCCATTGAGCGTCATACTCTGGCTGCTCGGCGTAAACGTATAACCCGCGTGGCTGGGAGTAATCATGTATGTCCCGTTCGGTAATCCAGCCAATGTGTAATTCCCGGAGCTGTCTGCCGTCGTCGTGGCGCTGGCCGCACCGCCTAATGTCACGGTCGCCCCATTTCCTCCCGTTGACGGACTGATCGTGCCCGCAATGCTGAAACCTGCAGTCTTGAGCTTGTTGCCGCCGCTGTGTCCGTTGTTACCCTTGGAGTCGCTGGAATTGACCTGGTAGTAGTAGGTCGTGCCAGCAGCCAGACCGGAAATCGTCACTTGGTGACTCGTGACCATCGTCGAATCGACTGGCGTACTATTGCCGTAGGCAGTGGTTGTTCCATAATCGACCGAGGAGTTTGCAGGGACGTTTGTTGCCCAAACGATCTGAGAGCTAGACGTTGTGATCGTCGCGGTTTGTATGTTGGAAATCACGAGAGTCGACGGCGAGGGCGGATTTCCGCTGCTGCTCGCGCCACTAACCAAACCCGTGCAGCCGCCCAGCATGGCAGTTCCTGCCGCCACGGCGGAAAGCAGCAGGCCTTGCCCCAGGACGCGCCTCACTTTTTGGAGGAATAGTTCAGTTTGATTTCGCGAATTTATATGGCCGCCCCTCATCGAGACTCCCCTTAAGTTCATCGAGAGGAAAGTGCGCACCCGAATGCGCACACGAATACCTTTTCACTCTCATTACTGTGTTTGCGTTTAAGTCAGCTTGGGGCTTGAACTGGGGTGGGCCCGTTGAGACTGAAATTGCTTGTCGGGTCTTGAACTTCACCTGAAGGATAGAAGAAAGATAAAGAGGCTGACTACTGGTTTACAGGACAGTTTTGGTACAAGGGCAACGTCCTACGCCGCCTGTAGTCCACAGACCTACGGACAGTTGAGCAAATCACCGAGGCGCAAGCTAGAGCCGCGCGGCAGCGACAAGCATTCCGGCACCGCAAACATTCGTATCAAGCGGTGCGTAGCACGGCTCTCATGAGGAAAATACCGTGTGGCGGGAGAAGAGTCCACTCGCGCTGCCAGGAACATCTTCCTAATTTTAACTTGACCTATATTGACCAGCCCTGGCGGTACTCGCGGCGCAAGAAGTCGTTGGCTTGCAGTGCGTTGGTGACGCGCATATTGGGGGCGTCGTAGTAGATCTTCCTCCCGGCGCGAAGGGCAACGATACCGAGTAGCATCACTTCGGTCAGGCGGGCCGCGTACTCGAACGGACAGGAAGCTTCCACTTTTCCCTTACAGGCGTCCGCCCAGTTCATTTCGTGGGCCTGGCCGGCGATGCGCGGAAGCTTCTGCGGGGGCTTGCCAAAAGATTCATGAAGCGACTTGGGCAGGAGCCTGGGCTTGAAGCCGTAGGTGTCGTACAGAAGCTTGCCTTTGCTGCCGATGAGCAGCGCGCCGCCTTCCTTGTTCAACTCTTCATCGCCAAGCTCTTCGGGCTTGTTGGGCTTGAGGCCGCCGTCGTACCAGGTGAGCTTGACGGGCGGCATGGCGCTGCGCGCGGGGAACTCGTAGAAAGTCAGCGTGGCGTGCGGGTAAGAGGCGCCGTTGAAAGGAGTCGAGACGGTTTCAACGCTGGTGGGAAAACCCAGGTCGAGCGCCCACATCGTGTGATCGATCAAATGCGCTCCCATATCGCCGATCGCGCCGACTCCCCAATCGGTCCAGCCGCGCCAGTTGAACGGGTGATAGATGGGGTGATAGTTCACGTTGGAGGCGGCAGTGCCTTGGAAAAGGTCCCATGCGAGGCCACTCGGAACAGGGTAGTCGCCACAAAGCGCCGCGGCCAGGCGCGTGTTGACGTCGCGGCCACTCCATTTAAGAGGTTCGGGGCCGGTCTTCAGCGGCTCAGGACGCGGGACACCTTGAGGCCAAAAACCGAGAGGGCGATTCGTCCAGATGTGGACTTCACGAATGTCGCCGATCGCGCCGGCCCAGAGGTATTCGACGGCGGTGCGTCCCTCATCCGAGGAGTGCCCCTGGTTGCCCATCTGCGTGACGACCTTGGTTTCTTTCGCGCGCCGGGAGAGCTTGCGTGCTTCTTCAACCGACCAGCAAAGCGGCTTCTGGACGTAAACGTGTTTGCCATGCTCCATGGCCGCCAAAGCGATCGGCGCGTGCATGTGGTCAGGCGTGGCAACCACAACTGCATCGATGTCGGTCTGGTGTTCGAGCATGTCGCGAAAGTCGGTGTAGCGTCGGGCCTTGGGCACATGTTCGGTCTTAAGTTTGACCATTAGGTCGACGCGCGCCTGGGCCTTTACAGGATCAAACTCTCCGGTTGGCTCGCCTGGAGGCGGCGGGGCGGGCAGCTCGATGCGCTTCTTCAGACGCTCGATATCAATATCGAGCCGATCGAGCCGTTTACCGGCATAGCCCCAGTCCACATCGCAGAGCGCGACGATGTTCTGGCTTGAGAGGTTGATCAGATTGGTCCGGCCCATGCCGCCGACTCCAACGCCGGCGATGTTCAGCGTGTCGCTTGGCGGCGTAAATCCACGGCCGAGAACATGTCTGGGAACAATAGCGCACGCCGCGCCGCCAGCGGCAACTTCTGTAAGGAACACTCGGCGCGAGATTTCTTTCTTCTTGCTCATAAGCATTTTCTCCAAGGATTCATTATCGCGTATCGGCGAGGGCGACATACGTCCCGAGCGTGATCATGCCGAGGCCGGACGCGACACGCTGGCCACGGTGGAAACGCACACTGCTCTTAAGTTTGCGCTCAAGAGGAGCGGCAAGGGCGACTACGAGAAGATCGGCGGCGGTATTGAGCAGCACGGATAAAGCGCCGAGAACTATGAACTGAAGGAAAACGTGACCTAGCTGAGGTGCGATGAATTGCGGAATGAAGGAAAGAAAAAACAGGGCCGTCTTCGGGTTGAGAACTTCGGTGAAGATTCCCTGACGAAAAGCGCCCGCCGTCTGTACCTGCGATGCGTTAACGACCATCTCCGCATTTCGCGCGCGAATCATTCGCACACCCAGCCAAATAAGATAGGCGGCACCTGCGTATTTGACGGTGTGAAACGCCACGGCAGACGCGGCAAGGACTGCAGAGATGCCAAGGGCGGCGGCGAGAACATGGAAGAGCCCCCCCACAAAGGTGCCCAAGGAAGAAAGGACGCCCTCGCGTCGGCCGCCGGCGAGGCTGCGCGCCAAAACATAAAAAATCCCTGGGCCTGGAGTGATGGCCAGAAGAAAGGCGGCGGCGAGGAAAAGCAGGAAATGGCGCGAGTCAAACATCAACAGGATTGTAAGGGTCAGCCCTGCGCCTTGCAAGTTGACTTACAAAACGTAAGTGGGCAACGGGAAAATGTGCATTGGCTCAGGAAGCGTCCTGATCGAATAACCTAGGCAAAACCCCAAAAAGTAGAAGCGCGGCGGATTAGAAGGAAGGCGGGCGCTGGTTGGCGACGGCAAAGGCGCGCTCGAGGGCGATACCGACGCGGCCGAGTGTGCCTTCCTCGAAAAGACGGCCGATCAGGGTGACGCCGTGAGGTACGCGGCGCGCGGGAGAAAACTTGGGCAGGGGATTTTTTGGATCGGGGGCCCAGTCCGAACGCGCCTCGGAAACTTCCACGAAACCGGCACGCAAGGTGAGAGAAGGATGGCCGGTTTGGTTACTGATAGTGAGCATTTCGTCGCGGAGAGAGGGCACGAGCAACAAATCCACTTGCGAGAAGATGCGCGCCATCTCCTGCGCGACTTTGCGGCGGAAGCGGTCGGCCTGGACAAAATCCACGGCGGAGAGAAAGCGCGATTGACGGAAAAGATTGGGCCAAGCGTCAGGCGTCTGGACTTTGAGCTGATCCATGCGGTGTGAAAGAGTGAGTTCCTCGAAAGCGGCGGCGCCTTCGGCAAAGAGAATCAGGTTGAGCGAATTGTACGGCCAGTTGGGAAGATAGACCTCCACGGGAACCAGGCCGATCTTGGGAAGAGTGTCGAGAGCGGCGCGGTCTACCGCCGTGGCGGGATCTTCTTTCATCCACGCGGGGAAATAGCCTATGCGCAAGCCCTTGGTGCTGGCGGTCGAATCAAAGTCGAGATGGCTAGGCACGCTCGAAAGATCGCCGTCGTCGGGGCCGGAGATGGCTTGCAAAACGAGCAGCGCGTCCTCGACGGTGCGGGTCATAGGGCCAAGCTTGTCGAGGGACCAGCACAGAGTCATGGCGCCGGTGCGCGGAACGCGGCCGTAAGTGGGACGCAGCCCGGTGATGCCGCAACGCATACTGGGGCTGACGATGCTTCCGCCGGTCTCGCTGCCGATCGAGAAGCCCACCAGTCCTGCGGCCGTGGCGGCGCCTGGGCCAGCGCTCGAACCGGAGGCGCCTTCTTCGAGCAGCCATGGATTCATGGTTTGCCCACCAAACCAAATGTCATTGAGCGCGAGGGCGCCGAGGCTGAGTTTTGCTAGAAGGACGGCACCGGCGGCGTGAAGGCGCTTGACGACGGCGGCGTCTTCTTTCGGGACGCGATTGCGGAAAGGCTCGGCGCCGTAGGTGGTGGGAATGCCGGCCGTGTCGAGGAGATCTTTTCCGCCCCAGGGAATGCCGTGAAGCGGGCCACGGTACTTTCCGGCAGCGATTTCTTCGTCGGCTTTTTTGGCCTGGGCGAGCGCGAGATCGCGCGTGAGAGTAATGATGCATCGGAGCTGGGAATCGAATTGCTCTATGCGGTGCAAGTAGATTTGCGTGAGGCGCTCGGAAGTGAGTTTGTGCTGCTCGATCCAGCGGGAAAGTTGCGTGACAGGGGCGAAGGCGATATCCGCATCGTTGGCAGGCAGCGGGCCGGGCTCGCTCTTGGTGCGGATAAAGTGATCGCGCCGGGGGCCCCCCGATTGGCTCGGGAGAACGGAATGGTAGCGCGAGAATGGTGCGAGCGTGGGTTCGAGCGCGATCGTGCGAGGACCGGTGCGGCGCTCGTAAAGGGAGGCAAGGTTTACGCGCCAGGATTCTGCGGCGCGCGCGCGGTCGGCGGGCGTTAAATTTACTTGCACAAGTTTTTCGGCTTCGGCGAAAGTCGCGGGCGACACTTCGGGTCCGACGGCTGGCCCGGCGCCGAAGGCGGGCGGCGCTCCGGGAGGCAGCGGCGTAGGCTCTTGGAAGATTTCTTCCGCGTGGACTTGAGCACTGCTGTTCGTAGCGACGGCAGCACCGATGAGACCGAGCGACGTCTGGGTCAAGAAATCCCTGCGCGATTTGGACATGGGGCCTCCGCGAAATTGTAGCCGAGTCTCGCAGTTACAAGAAGGAGTCCTGCTTCGGTCGGGCGGAGCAAGAAGCGGTTGGCCCAGCGCCGCCTATTTGCTGGTGGTGGCGGCGCTGCCGGCGTCCAGGTGGTCGAAGTTGAGCATGGCATTGAAGACGAGAAAATAGCTGCCCATGGTTTCGCCACGCCACATCGGGTTGTTGGCAAAGAGAACGACATGGCCCTTGCCGTGGGGAACATCCACGACGGCGGGCTTTTCGGCGATTTCGTTGCCGCCGGTGATCATACCGCTGAGGAGCAAATCTTTTTCGGTGGCGAACCGCAGGACGACGCGAGGTTGCTGGTCTTTGGGAGGAATCGCAGAGCGGGCAAAGTCCGGCAGATCTTCGGGAACGTAAAGTTCTTGCTCGCGAGGAGTGCGCTTGACGGGTTTTTCGGGTGGCTCGTAAGAGCGGGCCTGGATGATGTCTGGGTCGGTGGCAGTTCCGCGACCGCTGGAACGCGCGGAACCGCCCGCGCCTTCGTCAAGACCGCCACCGGGGCCGCCGAAATTGCCGCCGACGGTGATGACGGGACCGGCGCGAAAATAGACGTAGAGCTTTTCGTCATAGCCGTAGGTGATAGGACTCTTCTTGTCGTCGATGGTAGAGAGGACCACGCTGCCGGGCGCCTGCATGGCGCGGGCGTCGGATACGTTCACCATTTCCGTCATGCCGCCGGCCACAGGAAGCGAAGCGCTGGTTTGCACGGCGATGAGCAATCCGCCTTCGCGGACGAAGCGCTCAAGATTGGCGAGGCCCTGATAACCGAGGCCGCCGCGGATGTCGTCAGTGGAGTCCAAACCGGGCGCCACAAAGTTTGGCGTTTCGGTGGAGTTTTTCCATGGACGTGGATCGCCTCGCATGGGCAGTCCGCGCAGTACGGCGCTCAGGCCAGCGGGACCACCGCCACCCATGGGAGGAAGGATGATGACATCGAACTTTTCGCGGAGGTTCTGGGTTTCGCGAAGCCAGGTGTCGGCGACGTAGGTGTAGGGGACCTTCAGCTCATCCATGGAAATCCGGAACCACCCGTCGTTCTGGGTGTTCTGCCAATTGTGGACGAGAGCGATGCGCGGAGTGGCAAGCGGATGCGTCTTGACGCTCAGTGTGGCATTGGTGGAATGGAGTTTGATTCCGAGATCCTTCGCCGCTTTTTCGAGTTGAGAGCGATCAGCGTTGCGAATGATAAATGAACCGGCTTTGAACTTGATGCCATCGGCTTCAAAGGAATCTTCTGCAGCCTCCATGGAAACGCTGGCAAGACGGAAGCGGAGTGACGCGAGAGTATTGTCCGTGTTGTGCTGGATGATAAAAGTCTTGGCCTGACCGTCGATTCCGCCAGGGGGATCGATCCTGCTCATTTTTTGCATGCCGGCGCTAAGGATGGAGAGATCGGTCACGCGGGTAGTCTTTACGTTTCGCAATGCGCCGAGAGTCCAACCGGTGTCGTCATAGGAGCGAGGATCGCGCGGACTGTAATACTGAGTGTCGAGGGCCATATCCGCGAGGCGGCTGTAGGGTTGGTCCATGCGGACGACGTAGCTGCCCGCGGGGATGACCGTTTCGGTGGGCTTCTTCTCTTCTTTCGGTTTGGCAGCAGAGTCGGATTTTTCGGGTGATTTTTCCTTGTCTTTCTCTTTGTCGCCGGCGGATTCCTGAGCACCTGCGGCTGCCGGGATGTGCAATTCCTTTTCGAGACGGTGAACTTCGACGCCCTGGAGTTGCAGGAGATTCAAGAGGCTGGTTTGCTCGGCAGGGCGCGGGTCGTCCGCTGGAAACACCCATGCGGCGGGGCCTTCGGTGCGGGCCTTCGCGACCGCGCGCTTGCTCTTCAAATAAAAGTTGTCGAGAAACTTCTGGCCGTTCGAAGCGAGGTTGTTCATGCCGAAGAGAATGGCGCTCTCCTGCATGTTGATATTGTCGCGGGCGGACCATTTCACCTTGGGGAGAGGTGGATTGGGGCGGTACCACTCGCGGCTGGTGTCGGGCGGGCGAAGAGTGCGCACGCGGGTATCGGCGCCGCCGTTCCCGAAAGTTTCGTAGAAGCGGCCAATAGAGTTGTGATTGTTGGCGATGGAGAGCAGATAGTTAGGGGCCCAGCCGTCGTAGAAGCCGTGAGTCCACACGCCGATGACGCCGCGCTTAGTCATCTCTTCAATCTCGTGATACGCCATCTCCTGCCACTCGCTGATGACGATGGGATCGAGCCAGGCGTTGTAAGGACCGGTGCCGGTCATGATGTACAGATAAGGAACGGACTCGTGCAGGTCGTGCATCACGGTGGGATGCCAGTCGAGGTAGGTCTTGAGCATGTTGCGGGAGAGCGCGAGGCTAACCCCGAGATTGTCGCGGTTGTTGTCATGGGAGACGTAGTGTCCCCACCAGATGAGCGGATAGGGAGGCTGGTCGGGATGCTTTTTGTGCTGCATGTAGATGTCAACCATGCGGTCGTGGCCATCAACTTCGACGATGGGAGTGATCAGTACGATGGCATCGCGGCGGATTTTTTGAATGAAGGGCGTGTCTTCGACAGCAAGACGGTAAGCGAGCTCCATGAGCATTTCCGGAGAGCCGGTTTCGGGCGAGTGGATGCTGCCGTCGGCCCAGTACATGGGCTTGCCTTCGGCGATCAGCTTTTGCGCGTCGGCATCACTGAGGCCTCGAGGATCGGCGAGACGAGCGGTGATTTCCTTGTAGCGATCGAGTTTCGCGAGATTGGCTTCATCGGAAACAGCGGCGACAAGCATCTCACGGCCTTCTTCGGACATGCCGATGCTCCAGACTTTCACCCTAGGGCTCTTGCCGGCGAGGAGGCGGAAATAGGCGTTGATGTCCCTGGTGTAATCGAGAACATCGGGCGCTCCCACGATGTGATGAAGAGAAACATCCGGCGCAGGAACACAGGAACTGAGAGGCAGATGGTCAACGAGTTCGGTGCTGAAGAAGGATTCGGTGGTGAACTCCTTGATTTTCTTGGTGTACTCCGAGTGGTCGCTTAGGGAACACGGGTTGGATTGCGAGTACGTGGTGGAAACGAGGAAACACAAGGAAAGGAAAACGCCGAACAAGCTGCGCATCATGAAACACCTCAGGACGAAGCGATCGCGGGTGATTTTATAGACTGTTTTTCGAAGGGGCGCAACCCAGTCGCCTTGCATGTCGACGATGCGGGGCCAATTGGCCTATGATTGGCCGCCGGCGGTTCGCGGAAACTGAGGAGAGACGGATGGAAGAACAACTGAGCCTGGATTTTTTGCGCGTCGTGGAAAACGCGGCGATTGCGGCGGCGCGCACGATGGGATTCGGGGACCGGCACCACGCTGATGAAGTGGCCGTGGAAGCGATGCGCAAGACGATGGACTCGGTAGAGATTGACGGAACGATCGTGATTGGCGAAGGGGAGCGCGATGAGGCGCCAATGCTGTACATCGGCGAAAAGGTGGGACTAGGAACGCACGCGCCAAAAGCGTTGTTTCCGCAAGTGGACATCGCCGTGGATCCGCTGGAAGGAACAAACCTGTGCGCGACGGGCGCGGCGAACGCTATCGCGGTGCTGGCGGCGAGCGAGCGCGGCGGATTGCTGCACGCACCGGATCTGTACATGGAAAAACTGGTGGTGGGGCCATCGTGTAAAGGCGCAGTGGACCTGGATGCGCCGGTGGCGGACAACTTGAAGGCAATTGCCAAGAGGCTGGACCGCGACGTCGAGGACCTCGTCGTGATTGTGCTGGACCGGCCGCGACACGAGAAGCTGATTGAAGAAATTAGGACTGCAGGCGCGCGCATCCGCCTGATTGGCGACGGCGACCTCTCCGCGGGAATTTCTGTGTCGGTGGTGGGCACGGGGGTGCACGCGGTGATGGGCACGGGCGGAGCTCCGGAAGGAGTGCTGACGGCGGCGGCGCTGCGGTGCCTAAACGGGCAGATTCTTGCGCGGCTGGTGGTAAGCAAGCCGGAACATGCGGAACGCCTGGCAAAAATGGGCGTAAAGGATACCAAGCGTGTTTACGACACGGAAGATCTGGCACCGGGAAAGAAAATGATTTTTGCGTGCACGGGCGTGACGGACGGAAACCTCCTGAAGGGCGTGCGGTTTTTCGGGGAAGGCGTACGCACCAGCTCCATGATTCTGACGTTGGATGAACGGCACGTGCGGTTCATCGATTCGGTGCACCTCGAGAAGCGCCCGGACGTAAAAGTGCGGTTCAACTAAAATTAATTTGAGCGAATCAGCTTAGCGCTGCTCGTCAGTGATGGCCAGAAAGACGCGATCATCCACGGCAACCGAGCGGGTGAAAAGAATGGCGGCATTCGCGCCCACCATGGCAACACGTTTTGCATTGCTGCTCAATGCCGGGCCGGCCGGCTTTGAGGCCATCCCAGTTCCATCACTCGGCTGAAGCGAAATCCGCGTCGTCTTCGGGACGCAGTTCGTTGCCCCGATACACGTGTCGCGGATGAACACCTGGCGGTAGCCGCTGTTCGTGCCACTCGCGGAAGCTTTCAACTGCGCGGTAGGCGGATTCGGAGATTGGCTTGGAGTGACGGCCAGAAACGCCACAAAGCGTCCCAAAGCGCTAACCGAGGGTAGAATGCTTTCCGTTCCGACCAACGCTCCATTCGCATCGATGGAAATAAGATGTGTCGACGGCTTGCAGGAATCTCCGGCCCCGGCGCAAGTATCAAGCAGATAGATCTGACGCCCCGGCGGCGCATTTTCCACGACGAGGTTGGTCGCGGCCGAACTAAAAGCTACATAGCGCCCATCGGCGCTCATCGAAGGCATGCGGCTATCGTCATTTGCCGCACTGCCGTCAGCCGCCACTGAGAGAAGTGTTGTGTGCGATTGGCAAGCAGTCGCTGCGCCTTCGCACGTATCCCGCAAAAAAATCTGGGCGTGGTCGTTCTGTACCGCTGTGTAAGCAACATAGCGCCCATCAAGACTCAGCGCTGGAGTCTCTTCCGCTACAAGGGCCGCCGCTGAAGTGCTCGCCGCAGTGCCTGGCGGGCACCCACTCGAAGGGCAAATCGTGAAAGTTGCGGGCGCACTCGAACCTCCGCCACCGCCGCCGGTGCAAGCCGTCGTGCAACCTGCGGGAGCGGCAGACGGAGGATTGAAAACCGTCACGCTCGCTGTCAAGTTCGTCGAGCCCGCGTTCACAAGCAGGTCGGAAGTGACGGTCGCCTGAATCTGGGAGGAAGTCGCACCCGAAAGGACGGTGAGTTTCCTCTGCGCCCCGCCGGAGACGCTCCAATTCACCTGGGAGCCGCCCGAGGGATCTGTCGAGGGCAAAAAGCCAGAACCATTGAGCATCAACGTGAATGACGCGCTGCCAGCCGCCGCACTCGCGGGGCTGATGCTCGTGAGACCGGGCAAAGGATTGGGGGGCGGATTGATAGTGAAGGCGAGCGGATTGGAGAGCCCGTTTTGACCGGCGCCCGTAGCGGGATTCACGGTGATGATGGTGGCGACGCCGGGCTTGGCAACCAAGGCCGCGGGGACCGTCGCGGTGACGATGTTCCCAAGAGCGGCTCCGGTGCTATCCACCGGGACCGTTGTGGCCAGAGGCTTGCCATTCCATTGGACTACCGTCTTCAGGACGAAGCCTTGGCCATTCACGGTCAATGTAAAATCTCCGCTGCCGGCGCTCATTTGGGCGGGTGAAAGAAAGGCAAGACCCGCGCCGGTGTTGTTTTGAAATGTGTTGCCGTAGTCGTTGCAGCCGGCGACAGCGAAACTCGTCATCAATGCGACAGCCAATGCTGCCCAATACCACTTCATCGAGACTCCTTCATCTATTCTGACGACCTGGCAGTGCCAGGGCTAACTTGCCTGCGCGAACGGCGGAGCTGGTCGCGAGAGCGCACTTTGCGGGGTGAGATGCCAATTTTGTGCCGCGCGTTGACCGCGACGAAGCCGGGAACCGGGGAACGCCGCCCAGCCTTTTATCCACCCCTGCGCGAGGCCGCACTTTGCCACGAATCCGGGGACTCCTGCAACTCTACATGATTATCACCTGGAAGGGGATGCGGTCAATGTGGACAGCCGCATGGATTCTGAAGAGGATGAGGACGAGAGCGCGAAGTTTTTGCCGAAGCCTGCGACTATGACTCCGCCGGGCTGGCTTCCTTATTCTGGACCGAGCGCTGCGAGCGACGCGCGAACCAGTTCCTGAATATGTTTTTGACACTCCGCATCCTGAACTGGTAAAGCGCTTGCGGCGCGATAACAGACCATTGCTTGCAGCTTTCGCCCAAGTTTGGCATAGAGGTCGCCGCGCGCCAGTTGAAACAGCGGGTTTGCCGGGTATTTTTCAGCGAGCGGGCCGAGAATGCCGAGCGCTTGTTCATACTGCTGATCGTAACGATGCAGGTTCAGGGCGAGATAAAATCGGGCGATATTGGGAGTGAGAACACCTTGTGCCATGGCGTGTTCGAGCAGGCGTATTCCGTCTTGCTTTGAGCCCCCCGGGATGCCCATAAAAAAACGCAGGATCCTCGCGAGCGAACTCAGCGTGTCCACGTAATAGTTATAAAGACCCAGACCCAGGTCGGCATCGGCGAGATCCACTTCGAGACCCTTGGCGCGCAGGAGATGCTCGCGGCCACGCACTCCGGAGCGCGCGGTGTTGCGATTTTCGCCGCGTAGTCCGTAAAGGCGCGCCGCGGCGGCTTCGGCCATGCCGGCATAAAACTGCATTTCCGCAGATTCCCTCTGCTTGTTCCGCGCTTCCGCCAGCGACAAGGCCTTGGCCGCCAATTCGAAATAATGCCGGTCCGATTCAAGCTTGGGGCGGCGCCGGGCGTCGCTCATTCCATACTTGAAGTCGGCGGAAGTACACCAGATCCGCCACCACAATGCTTCGGTTTCCAGCAAATAGCCCAGTGGATGATTGGGGTGTTCCTGCTCCATGTGCTGCGCAGCTTCGACAGCACCCTGGAGGTCGAACGAATAAATTTTGTCGAGGACGGCGGGCGTCTCCGCCGGCAAATTTAGATTCGAAGCGCGCGCGGGGGTGGAATGTGGCGGCAGAAGGAGCACACAGGCCAAACTGGCGCGTCGGGCCAACTGCAATGAGTTCATCATCCCCATCCGAGAGAGATTGCGCGGGTTCAGGTCCTGCGCCGGACGAGTTTAAGCTGTTCGAACAGAGTTGCAAATCGAAATGGCTTCTGTAGAAAAAGCGGAATTGGGGGGGAGTTCTGCTTCGGGACGCCCTTCGGCGTATCCCGACATGTGGATAACCCGGATATCCGGGTGAAGCTCGGTTACGCGCCGAGCGAGTTTCGGGACTGCGCAACCCCGGCAAGACGATGTCGGTCAAGTGGACATCCAACTCGCCCAAGTGCTGTTTTGCGATTTCCAGCGCGTGCGGAGCAGTCCGAGCTTCGAGAACTTTGTAGCCGGAGGCCCGGAGGATCTCTACAACAGCTTGGCGCAGAGCGGTTTCGTCATGTGCAATTAGGATCGTCGCACCGCCGCTGGCATGCGCCATGGTTTGCGCCGGGGACAATTGCTGCGATTTCGGAGCGGGTGGTTCGACAAGCGGGAAGTAGAGTTGGAACTGCGCACCTTGCCCCGGGGCACTCACCACGCGAATGTGGCTGTGACCCTGCTTAACCATCCCATAGACGGTGGCAAGCCCCAACCCGGTCCCTTTTCCCGCCGGCTTGGTAATGAAAAACGGCCCGAACATTTGAGCGCGTCTTTTCATCGATGCCGGTGCCCGTGTCGCTCACTTCGAGGACAACCCAATCTCCTGAAAGTGAAGGCTCATCCGCGCCCTCTTCCGGCAGGATAGTGACATTGCGCGTGGAGATTTCCAGGCGGCCGCCTTCGGGCATGGCATCGCGCGCGTTGATGGCAAGATTGGCGATGACCTGTTCGATTTGCGTGGGAGCAGAGAGAATCCAGGATTTCGCAGCGTCGTGGTGAAATGTCAGCTCAATGTCCGAGCCCCACAGACCAGGCAGCATGAATTCGGACTCCGTTAGTGTTTCGTGCAAATCCATGTGCCTGATTTCGAGACCTTGCTTCCGGCTAAAGGTCAGAAGTTGCTTGGTGATGGCGGCCGCTTTTTCCGTGGTGCGCTGGATCTGATCCAGATACGTGCGGGCAGCAGACTCTGTGGGCAAAACGGTCTTTGGGGAAGGAATCGGGTTAGGCGGCGCGCGAGCCTTTTGTTATTCTCGGCGGACCCGTGAAGACAGACAACAATGTGGCAAGCCCTGGCCTCGAGCGCGGGTTAGGGCTGAAAGAAGCCGTCGCCCTGAACATGATCGAAATCGTGGGAATCGGACCGTTCGTGGTCAGTTCCCTTGTGATTCGGGCGATGGGCGGGCCGCAGGCGTTAATCGCGTGGCTGGCGGGGGCCCTCTTAGCTACGTTGGATGCCTTTGTCTGGTCCGAGCTGGGCGCAGCAATGCCGAAAGCGGGCGGCACCTACGTGTTTCTGCGAGAGGCGTACGGCCCGGAGCGCTGGGGCCGGCTGATGTCATTTTTGTTTGTTTGGCAGACGTTAGTGCAAGCGCCGCTTTCCGTGGCGTCGGCGTCGATCGGTTTCGCAAAGTACGCCGGATATCTGCACGCGTTCACTCCGTTGGGGGCCAAGGCCATTTCCGGCGGACTGGTCATTCTTATCGTGATTCTGTTGTATCGGCGAATCACCACGATCGGAAAAATTTCCGTTTTGTTGTGGATCGGGGTGGTGGGAACGATGCTGTGGCTGATCTGGGGAGGCGCCACGCATTTCAACGCCAGGATCGCGTTTGATTTTCCTCCGGGTGCCTTCCACTTGTCGTGGGTATGGTTCGCGGGTCTCGGGTCCGCGATGGTGAGCACGATTTATAGCTACTGGGGCTACTACAACATTTGCCACCTCGGCAGCGAGATTAAGGACCCCGAGAAAAATATTCCCCGTGGGATTTTTCTTTCTGTGCTGGGAATCGCCATTTTGTACTTGGCCATGCAGACGAGCATCCTCGGCGTGATTCCGTGGCGCGAGGCGCAGAATTCCGATTTCATCGCCAGCTTATTTGTCGAACGGTTGTACGGGCAAGCGGCGGCGCGCTTCGTGACGGGAATGATCCTGTGGATTGCGGTTGCGTCGGCTTTTTCCGTGTTGCTCGGCGCATCACGAGTGCCTTATTCGGCGGCGCGTGACGGGAATTTCTTTCCGGTGTTCGGTAAAGTGCATCCCACGAAGCACTTTCCGCATATTTCATTGCTGGTACTGGCGGGGCTCGCATTCTTATTCAGCGTTTCGCTGAACACGCAAGGGCTCCCATTTAAGATGTGGTTGTATCCCGTGCCCGCCGTACTGACCATGATCGGATGGGCGTGGCTCTTCTGGCAAACCGGCCCGACGCGAAAGTGGGGGCTTGCGGAAATCGCACTGGGGACTCTCGCGTTTCTGGTTCGCGCGCGGGAAGTGAGACAATGGCCCTTTGCAAGTTCGCAGTCGACGGTTGCCGGTTCAGAGTAAGAGTTCCATGGAGCATTGCGGTGGAGGTCGCGTGAATTCCTATTTTCAACGTTTGGCGATTCTTGTCCTGATGGCTTGCGCCGTAATCGCAGTTTTGCCCGCCCCCACGTTCGCGCAATTCCCACCAGCGCCGGGGACAGGGCCCGGCTTGCCGGAAACTGTCGAGGCGATCGAGAGAGCTCGCATCACCACGCGGATCCTCTACGTGACCGCTCATCCCGACGACGAGAGCGGCGCCGTGCTCACCTATCTTGCTCGGGGGCTTCACGCGGATGTGGCGCTGCTTTCCCTGACACGCGGCGAAGGCGGCCAGAACGATCTTGGTCCCGAACAAGCGCCGCAACTCGGATTGATCCGCACGCAGGAATTGCTGGAAGCGACGCGTGGCTACGGCGTGCGGCTCTACTTCACGCGAGCCAAAGATTTTGGCTATTCCAAGACGCCGGAGGAAACGGAACGCGTCTGGGGCGACCAAGTCCTCGAGGACATGGTCCGCGTGATTCGAGGCTTCCGCCCAAACGTCGTGATCAATGGCTGGGGAGGTGTGCACGCAGGACACGGTCATCATCAAGCCGCGGGATTGCTCACCCCGAAGGCCGTGCAACTCGCCGCCGATGCTTCCTTCAAGCTGCGCGGTTCTTCCCAGGAAGACCCGGACTCGGCGCCTTGGGGCGACCGAAAGCCCGTCGTTGTGCTGGACCTCGACCGCAGCGAAGCCCCCAAAGGTTACCTGCTTCCCCTGGATGACATTTCGCCCCTCTATGGAAAGTCCTGGCGTGAAATCGGGCTCGACGCGTTTGCCAATCATCGCACCCAAGGAATCACCGGATTCCTGGGCTCGCCATTTCTGCGGCGCGCCGTCGCGTTGCAGCGGGAGGATGGAGGGCAACTTGATCCCGGTCTGCTTGCTCAACCACTCGGCCCATTGGACGAAGACTATGAAATTGGGAACATGGGTGTGGACCCGCTCATGCGAACGGTGGATGCCACTCTGGTAGCGGCTCGCGATGCGGCGTTGCGCCTCGATTGGAAGGCGGCCGCCGGATCCCTGGTTACCGCGGGAAGAAAAATTAATGAAGTGCCCGTGCCTTCGAATTCGGCCCAGGTTCCCGCCCCGGTCGCATACCTGGCGCGAAGCCTGAAGCGGAAACGAGAAAAGATAGACGCGGCTCTGGCGCTTGTAACGGGGCTGCGATTGGATGCGCTCGCCGATCGCGGCGAACCTGTCTCCGGAGAAACGTTTACGGTCCGTGTGGACCCTCGTCATCGTGGAGAAATCGCAGGAGATTTCAAGAAACCCACCCTCAGGCTGCCCTCCGACTGGAATGTCACAAAGGAAGAGCCGGAAAACAGCGGAGCCATTCGCTTTACCGTTTCCGCCGGACCGAATCCGCAGCGCACGCCGCCTCCCGCTGCGACGCTACTGCCGGAACCGCCGCCGCTTGTGACCGTCAGCCAGGAAGCCGTAGTCGATACCTACTCGTTCACGGTCACCGCGCCCGTGGTGCAACTTCGCGCGACTTCGACGCGCGCGGATCGTGTGCCTCTGCGAATCGTTCCGGCTTATACGCTGGCGGTCGAGCCCAGGCAAGCCATCGAAATTGCCGCCAAGCGGAGCGAACCGTTTGACGTATTACTGCGCGTGCATTCTTATGCAACGCAGCCGGGAGAAGTTCGCGCCGGTCTGACTGTGCCGCGCGGATGGAAAACCGGCGTGGCCGTGCCCCTGAAATTTGATGCCACGGGCGACCGGTATGCCCGGCTTACAGTGACGCCGCCTTTGAAGCTTGCCAAGGGCAATTTCAAAATTTCGGCGTACGTGGAACGCGGGACCGGCCGTGGCCGCGGCGAAAAGACGGAAAAATTCACCACTTCTCTGGAACCGCTGCCGACGCTTCCGACGCAACTTTGGACCGAGCCGGCGCTCTGCTCCGTGCACGTGTTTGACGTGATTGTTCCGGAGAATCTTCGCATCGGCTACGTCACGGCAGAAAATGAACCGATACCGGAAACGCTGCAACGCCTGGGAATTCGTGTCGAAATGCTGGACGCAGTGGCCCTGGCGTTCCGCGACTTATCTCCATTCAACGCCATCGTGATCGGCGTGCGCGCCTACGAACTTCGGCCGGAGTTGGCAGGAGCGAACCAGCGGTTGCTGGATTATGTGTCCAAGGGTGGGACACTCGTCGTGCAGTACCAGCGAGAGTTTGCCTGGGACAAATTCCAGTACGCCCCGTATCCGGCTCTGATTTCGCCGCCGCTTCCGCCTGCAAAAGAAGGAACACCGCCGGTCGTTCGTCCCCTTCCGCGCATCACTGATGAGAATTCCCCCGTCAAATTCCTGAAGCCGAATGATCCGCTCCTCAATCATCCGAACAAGATTACCCAGGACGACTTCAAGGGCTGGATGCAGGAGCGTGGCCTTTATTTCTGGACGGAATTCGACCCCAAGTACACTCCGCTCCTGGGCATGCATGATCCCGGCGAGCCGGAACTCAACGGCGGGCTTGTATATACGCATCTCGGCAAGGGCACTTACATCTACACGGGACTTGCTTTCTTCCGCCAATTGCCGGAGGGCATTCCGGGAGCTTACCGGCTGTTCGTCAATCTACTTAACGCGTCACGGGCCGCTGAACTGCCAGAAAAACCTCGTGCCCCTAAGCCATAGCTAGAACCGCCTCGACGAGGTAACCCAACTGGGTACACCGGCGCCATCCGCAATTCACCGTGCTATTCTCTTCATCCGAGGAGCGAAACACGAATGTGGAACCATCATGGAGGTTGCTTTGCCCGCGGTACAATGCATAGGATCTTTCTGCTGTTGCTGGTTTCCGCGCTCTCTCTCACCTGCGTTTCTCCCGCCGCGGCACAAAAGGAAAAGAAAAAAAAGCCGGACGCCTCTTCATCCGGGGACGCTTCCAAGGCACCGATTCCATTGACTGACGAGCAGCAGATTGATTACACGCTGTCCGATATGCTGGGAGCCTGGCAGATCGGAGACATCGAAAAACTCCATAAGGACTATGGTGACGACGTTGCGATGGTGAACGGCTCGTGGGCGCCGCCGATTTTCGGCTGGACCAACTACCTCGCGATTTACCAACAGCAGCGTGCGCAGATGCAGCAGGTCCGCATGGACCGCTTAAACACCTACATCAAAGTGAGTGGTGCGGTGGGTTGGGCGTGCTATCAATGGGACTTCCAGGCGGTCGTGGACGGCCAGCAGATGAAATCGCAAGGGCAGACCACGGTGGTGTTAGAAAAACGCAACAACCATTGGGTGATTGTGCTCAATCACACTTCGGTGGCCCCCAAGCCGGCGCAAGCCGTCCCGGCAAGCGCGCCTCCGGAGCAACAGCAACCCGCAAAGCCGGCGCCACGCTGAAACTCGCCGGGTCTCGATCCCTCAAAACTAAAGAAGGCCCTTCAGCCCTTCTTTAAGCCACATTCCGGCGATGACCAGCAGCAGAACCCCTGCAAGGATGCCGGTTCCCAGAATGGGCCGGGACAGCGCGTTGATCTTCGCCACGAGCTCGCGCTGCTCCTTGGCCATGTGTTCTTCAGCGGCATCGAGAAAGATTTGATCGTCTTCGTGACTTGAGAGGAGACTCCGCCGAAACAACAGACCCAGGAATACGGCGGTAGCAACTCCCCACGCGATCAACAGATAGAGCAACGGCCCTGAAAGGAATGATTGTGCTTCCATGGTGACCTCCCGTTGGGACCAATCCGCGGTGCCGGCCGGGGCCGGCAGGGTTTTTTGGGATTTACAGGGCGGAGTATAGCACTCTAAATTAAAAATTCTAGTGGCGAGAATCAGAAAGACTGATAAGAGGTCGTGGTCCCAACTGGCCGGGACCCGGTCTCAAAATGCAGCTAGCTACAGCGGCAAAATCAACAAACGAAAGAGACTTAGGAAGTGAGCGCGCCTTCCTCGCTTGCATGAGCGGCTTGGAAGGACAGAAAGACTCTTCCCTTCGCAACGCACACTCCGATGAGCGTTGGGCGGCGTTGCGTTGACAAAGGGGAACGTGCCGGGCAGAATGAAAAAGTCTCATTCGAAGCGGCTCCAGCTACGCTGGAGTTGTCTTTCTCACACTCGTGCCCGAGTGGCGGAACTGGCAGACGCGCTGCGTTCAGGTCGCAGTGATCGCAAGGTCGTGGAGGTTCGAGTCCTCTCTCGGGCACCAATTTTCCTCAAATTTCCTCCGGCATAAAAATCCGTTCTTCATCGGCTGGCAAAATCATCCTTAACCATTTCCTCCAGGTTCGCGGGCTGCGATGACGGCGGCCACGGAAGTGAAGTGTAAATTCAAAACCTTCCCCTTGCACTTCTACAAGAACAAGAGTACACTCCCTGTAGAAGCAATAGGGGAGCAAATGACGGACACGCGGATTGATCTTCCGCAAGGCACCCTGGACCTCCTAATCCTCCGCACACTCGCCCTCGAGCCGCAGCACGGCTGGGCTATCTCCGAGCGCATCCATCAGGTTTCCAGCAAAACTCTTTTCGTGCAGCAGGGGTCCCTTTATCCCGCGCTGCATCGCCTGGAGCGCAAAGGCTGGATCAAGGCGCGCTGGGGAGTCTCAGAGAACAATCGCCGCGCCAAGTTTTATGAGCTCACGCGGCTCGGCCGCAAGCAGTTGGAACGCGAAGAGAGCGCCTGGCGCAAACTCGCCGCCGCTGTTGCGCAAATCCTGGAAACCACGTAGGAGAGGCCCATGCTGGACGACGTGCTGTTGCGATTGCGTTCCCTCTTCCGCCGGAAAAAGGTGGAGGCCGAACTCGACGACGAACTGCGCTTTCACTTCGCGCAACAGGTTGCGAAGTTCATCCACTCCGGCCTGCCGCCTCAGGAAGCAAAGCGCCTCGCGCGTCTGGAATTCGGCGGAATGGAACAACTCAAAGAGGAACATCGCGATGCGCGCGGCGTGACCTTCATCGAAACGCTGCTGCAGGATATTCGCTACGGGCTTCGGATGCTGGCGAAGTCGCCGGGATTCACCGTCGTCGCCGCGCTCACCCTCACCCTCGGCATCGGGGCAAATACGGCGATCTTCAGCTATATCAACGCTTTCATAATCAAACCACTGCCCTATCCGCAGTCGGAGCGGCTCATGATATTCGAGTCGCATGACACAAAAAAGGGATGGACGAGGGAGGGCCTCACGTCCACGGCGTCGTTCCTCGATTTCCAGAAGCAAAACACCTCGTTCGAGCAGACCGCCTTATGGAGAGGGTTGAGTTTCAATCTTACCGGCGGTGGTGCCCCCGCGCTCGTCGAGGGGGGACGAGTAAGCTGGAATTATTTTGATGCCCTGGGCGTCAAGCCCATGCTTGGCCAGACGTTCACGCCGGACGAAGATCAGCCGGGAGCAGGGCACGTAGCCATTCTCGGCCAGGGATTGTGGCAGAGCCGCTTCGCCGGCGACGGGAAAATTATCGGACGAACAATCACGGTCGAAGGCGAGCCCTACACCGTGGTGGGCGTGCTGCCCGGAACATTTCAGTTCATGCTAATGGGCGTCGCCAATTTATGGACGCCTCTGGCGCTGTCGGACGAGGAGCGGGCCGATCGCGCCAGGTCGAGATTGTCCGCATTTGGGCGGCTGAAGCCCGGAGTCACGCCGGAGCAGGCGGGAGCAGAAAGCGCGGCGATTTTTGGACGTCTCGAAAAACAGTTTCCGGAGACCAACACGGACCTGACTTTGCTGGTCAGCTCCATGACTAATGAAATTCGCAGGAAAGAAGGTGCGCCCGAACTGCTGATCTGTTTCGTGATTGTAGGGCTGATTCTGTTGATTGCCTGCGCGAACGTCGCGAATCTGATGCTGGCCCGAGCGACAAACCGCACCAGGGAGTTCGCCGTTCGCGGGGCCCTTGGCGCGACAAGAGACCGGCTGGTCCGGCTACTCCTCACGGAATCCCTTCTGCTGTTTTTCCTCGGCGGCGTGGCAGGGGCGCTCTTTGGCCTCTGGGGTGTGCGCTGGATCGAGTCGGAGATCCCCGGTCACATCCGCGGATATATCGTGAATTACGGACACGTGGATCTGGACTTCACAACGCTCGGCTTCACGCTGGGAATCGCGCTGCTCTGCGGCCTCGTCTTCGGGCTCGCGCCAGCGTATGAGCATTCGCTCGACGTGAACCGCGCGCTCAAGGAAGCATCGGGGCATGCCTCGGGAAGTCAACGCAGCGTGCGGCTGCGCCGGAGATTCGTCGCTGCGGAGTGTGCGCTGGCTGTCTTGGTACTGATATCGACGACACTCCTAGTGAAGAGCTTCATCATTACCGTGCGCTCGAGCCACGGATACAATCCGGCGAATGTAATGGTGGCGCAACTCGCACTGCCCAAAACAAAGTACACGGAGGAGTCGCGCCTGCGCAATTTCAGCGAGGAGGTGCTGGCGCGTCTCCATGGGCTGCCGCAAGTGGCTTCGGTTGGCGCCGCAAGTTCCGTGCCGTTCGGTGGCTTCGGCGCATCAGTCGTCGTCGAAGCGGCCGAGAAACCGGTGTCTCAGCCTAGAGAAAGGTTCGGCGCCCGATTCACGGCCGTGTCCAGCGATTATTTTTCAGCCATGCAGATTGGCCTGGTCAAGGGCCGCGTGTTCACTTCCGCCGACGCACAAGGCAGTTCACCGTCGGCAATCATCAATGAAACTCTCGCGCGGCAATTATGGCCCAATGAAGATCCAATCGGACACCAACTTCGCTTCGGCGAGCAACGTACAGTCTGCACGATTGTGGGGATGGTAAGGAACATCAAGATGTACCAACTGCGGCCCCGGCCCGACCGGCAGATGTACGTTCCCTTGGCGCAATTTCCTTCCGCGACGCTCGGCTTCGTGGTGCGAACCGCTGGAAATTCCACGACGATGGCAACAGCCATCCGCGACTCGATTTGGGCCGTGGACCGTGACCAGCCGATTTCCTCGGTTGAGCCGCTCGAAACTTTGATGACTGTGGTGGACACAGGGAATCGCGTCCTGGCCAAGATGATGGTTTTCTTCGGCGCCCTGGCCATGTTTTTGGGGGCGATCGGAATATACGGCGTGATGTCGCATCTGGTCTCCCAGCGCACGCGCGAAATCGGAATCCGAACGGCGCTCGGCGCGAGTCCGCCGCAGGTGATGGCCCTGGTCATCGGCCAGGGACTGAAGTTGGCGTTGATTGGCGTCGCTGTGGGAGTAGTTTCGGCCCTGGCGGCGACCAGACCGCTTGCGATGTTGCTGTACGGGGTCACGCCAAGCGATCCGCTGACGTTTATTGTGGTCCCGATTGTGTTTGTGGCGGTCGCTGCGGCAGCATGTAGTGTCCCCGCCCGCCGCGCGATGCGCGTCGATCCCATAGTTGCGCTGCGCTACGAATAGCGCGTGGTGCTGTGAACCACAACGAACCCTGCAAAAAAGCACCTGGCGTTCCCCCGCTGATACATTGGAGCGCGCGAGCGCGTATTCCTCTGTTGTATGCTCACGAAGCAGCAAAGAATCGCCGAGGTGTACGAATGCCTTTGCATTTGATCGCGCTAGGTTTTCCGGAGTGGCAGCCGCACTTCTCCTTTCTCGACACCCCACAGGCCAACGAAATGATGGCCTTGCGCTGGCTGCACCTCATCTTCGGCATCATCTGGATCGGCTTGCTCTACTTTTTCAATCTAGTACTGACGCCCGCGATGAAAAAGTGCGACCCGAAGCTGCGCATCAAGATTTACCCGGAGTTGATGCCTGGGGCGATGGGCTGGTTCCGTTGGTCGGCGCTCGTGACCGTTTTTGTCGGGATGCGCTATTACGCCATCCATCTCGCTTCCGACGCAAAACTTGCGGGCAACCCTAAGCTCGTTGGAAAGTGGTTCGGCTGGTGGTTCCTCGTCTGGCTCGTCGCTTATGTTTTCATCTACGCCCTGCAACTCCCCATGAAGGGAATCTTGAATAATCCGTGGATTCGCGCGATAGGGATTGCCCTGGTGGTGACCGCGGCGTCCTGGCTGGTTCTCGCCCTGAACGGCGGACCCAACGTTTCTAATCCGCATCTCGCCATCAGCGTCGGAGGCGGACTCGGCTTGATCATGCTGCTGAATACCTGGGGCGTGGTCTGGCGCGTTCAGAAGCGCTTGATCGCCTGGTCCCGCGCGAGCACGGAACAAGGTGTACCCATGCCGCCGGAAGCCGAACGATTGATGCGCTGGAACTATCTGACCGCTCGAACCTCGTTCTGGCTGTCTTTTCCGATGTTGTTTTTCATGGCCGCCGCCAGTCACTATCCGTTCCTGAGCACGGTCGCGCGATGAACTCATGAATCATTCGGCAGGGGTATTGATGGCCGGCGAAACGCAAGTGAAAATGAAAAGGGAGGCGGGCCAGGTCGTCCCGCCTCCCTTCTATCCCCTCTCGGGGAATCCGGCCAGTCTGACGGAGGGCGACTAGCCGGTCGTGTGTTGGCCTGCCTATATAATCCCCAACGCCGGAAAAAAGTTCCTGTGAATCTCAAAAAAATTGACTAAAATCTCCGTGCCAATTGTCGCCCGCCGTCTGGCGCGAATGCCAAATGCCACGCCCCTCACACCTGAGCCCCGATAACATCCTGCGTTTTCTGCAAGTTAGGACCGCTCCTGCGTCCACCGCCGAAATCGCCCAGGGCCTCCACCTGAAAAAGTCCGACAATCGCCCCCTCTTTAAAATGCTCTCCAAGCTCAAAAAGCGCCGCGCCATCGAGGAGCTGCCTGGCGGACGATACCGTCTCCCCACCCGCAAGTCCGAACGGGACGCGCCTGGCCAGAAATCTCTCCAGGACGCGCAACGCCGCCCCCAATCTCTGGCGAGTCACGATGAAGTCAAGGGCCGCCTGGTCCTTCACCACGACGGTTACGGCTTCGTCGTTCCGGATTCGCCCATTCCGCAGCTCGACGGCGACGTCTTCATTCCGCGCGACGCCATCCAGGACGCCATGCACGGCGATCACGTTCTGGCAAAAATCCAGCACTTGGGCGGCATCACCGGCGCCCAGCGCGCGGAAGGCCGCATTCTTCGAGTCCTAGACCGCGCTCACCCCACGGTCGTCGGCCTGTTTCGCTACGGCTCTCAACAAAATGTCGTCCTGCCTTACGACACCCGCATCCAGCACGAAATTGAAATCCCTCGCGGCAACGAACTCACTCCCGGCCTCTGGAAAAAGCTGGGCTTCAGCGGCGCCGATGAAACCAGCATCCGCTTGCGGCGCATCCCGCGCCTCGATGAACTCGACGGCGCTGTCGTCAACGTCGAGTTGCTCCGCTATCCGCACGGCGCCGCATCGCCGACCGGCCGCGTCATCGAAATTCTTGGCCGCCCGGGCGAACTCGGCGTCGACACCGAAATCATCATCCGCAAGCACCATCTCCCGCACGTCTTCTCTGCCGAAGTTCTTGAGGAAGCCGAACGTGGCGCTCAGCCCCTCAGCGAATCCCAGCGCGCCGGCCGCGAAGATTTCCGCCACTTGCCGATCGTCACCATCGACGGAGAAACAGCGCGCGATTTTGACGATGCCGTCTACGTCGAGCATCGCGCCGACGGCGGCTGGCACCTGCAAGTGCACATCGCCGACGTCGCCCACTACGTTCGAACGCAGACCGCTCTCGACGGCGAAGCGCGTCTCCGCGGCACCTCCGTTTATTTCCCCGATCGCGCCGTCCCCATGCTTCCCGAAGCTCTTTCGAACGGCATGTGCTCCCTCAAGCCCCGCGAAGATCGCCTGGTCATGAGCGCGCTCATGGAATTCGACCCTTCCGGCCACATGAAATCCTCGCGCATGACTTCCGGCGTCATTCGCTCCGCCGAGCGCATGACCTACACCAACGTCAACAAAGTCCTCGAAGGCGACCCGGAAATGTCCAAACGTTACGCTTCACTCGCGCCCCGCTTTCGCGATATGAAGGAACTCGCCCTGCTCCTCAACGCTCGCCGCAATGAGCACGGCTCCATCGACTTCGATCTCCCCGAGCCGGTCATCGAATTCGACGAACAGCAGCGCATGACCAACATCACGCGCAGCGAGCGCAACATCGCTCACCGCCTCATTGAAGAATTCATGCTCGCCGCCAACCGTGCCGTTGCCGCGTACCTTCTGCGCCGCGGCATCGAATCGCTCCATCGCGTTCATGAAAAGCCCGACGTCCGCAAAGTCCTCGAGTTCGAGGAACTGGCCCGCGCCTTTGGCTACTCTCTAGGCGTCGAAGACTTACAGCAGCGCGAAGTCGCCGTTCGCCACGGCCGCGTTCCTGCGCCCGCGAAAGCCGGCCGGCCGGACTCCTACGGCCACGGCCGCGAGCGCGGCATGAAGGTGGCGCTCCCGGCCGGCGACCTGCGCATCACGCCCCAGCATTATCAGCGTCTGATTAAAAAGGTCGTCGGCAAGCCGGAAGAGCGCATCGTCTCCTACCTCATGCTGCGTTCCTTGAAGCAGGCCCGCTACGCCGCCGAGCCGCTCGGCCATTTCGCCCTTGGCTTCGACGAGTACACCCATTTCACTTCGCCCATTCGGCGGTATCCCGACCTCATCGTTCATCGCATTCTAAAATGGGCGCTCGTACATCCCAACGATGCCCCTACATCTTCGAAGCTCCGCGTCCCCACCGCCCCGGGCGCCGAGGCCGCGCTGTATTCGCACAAGAACCTCGAAGAAATCGCTGCGGAGACCTCCGAAGCCGAACGCCGCGCCAATGGCGCCGAGCGCGAACTCATGGACTGGAAAACCGCTCAATTCATGGAAGAACATCTCGGCGAGGAGTACGACGGCCTGATCATTTCCGTGCAGAAGTACGGCTGCTTCGTCGAACTCTTCGAAGTCTTCGTCGAAGGCCTTCTTCCCATCGGCGCTCTGGAAGAATTCGCCGGTGCGCGCTGCGTGCTGCGCGAACGCGATCACGTCATCGTCGCCCTCGCTGGTGGTGGAGGTGCCGGACGCGGTCGCGGAACTCGCAGCTCTGGTTCTCGCGTCGTTAGCGGCCGCGCTACAGCTGCCTCGCCTCCCGGCCGCGGCGCAAAACCTCGCCAGCTCGAATGGCATCTCGGCGATAAAGTCCGCGTACGCGCCGAGCGCATCGACCCCATGCGCAAACGCGTCGAATTCGCCCTAATCCCGTAGGTCCACCTTTCGCCGTCATCCCGAGCGAAGCCGAGGGATCGTGGCTGGACTCAAACATCGGCACTCTCGCGGGAAACATGTCAAACGGAGGAATCTCTCTTCCTCTTTCCGGAGTCCCGTATGTCGTCGCTCAGCCCACTAGCCGGCAACCTCGTACTCACTCTGCACCAAGCCGCTCGCATAGTGCCGCGTCGCCACATGGCGCAGCCGAATGTCGCGCGGCACACTGCCAAACAAAGGAACTCCCTCTCCAATGAGGACCGGCACGCGCGTGATAATCAGCCGTTGAATAGCCCCCGCGCGCAGAAACCCTTGAATGGTCACGCCGCCATCGATGTACAGGTGCTTAATCCCGCGGGCCGCGAGTTGCGACACGATCTCCGCCGGCGGCCCGGCCATTTGTTCCACAACGCCTCCGCGCACCGCCGAAAAATCAACCGGGCGGCTGCTCAGCACCACCACGCGCTTGTCGCCGTAGGGCCAGGCTTGAAAAGCTAGAACCGTCTCGAAAGTCTTGCGGCCAATCACAATCGCATCGACGCTGGCAATAAACTCGTCGTAGCCGTGCGGTTCGCCGCCCTCCGGCAGAAAGTCGAGCTCGCCGTTCGGCCGCGCAATGAAGCCGTCGACGCTGGTGCCAATAAAAACAGATGCCGTCATCGTGAACTCCTCGCCTCTCGCCGGCTAACTATAGATTCAAACGCTCTTTCGCGCACCAACACCTTGACGCGCCCGTCCTCACTAAATCCGTACACTGCAATCATTCCAACGTCTTGCCGCTCCATTCGAATGATATATAAAGTGTATATTGACCAACAGTTACTTTTGTACTACTCTGCTTTGTGTATATCGCATTCGGTGCTCGCCCGTTATTTCGTTTCTCTAACTTGCCCGCTGCTCGCCTGCCCCTTAATTCCTCCATCTCCCATTCTCCGTACCTCTTCCAAGCTCCGTATCCTGTAAGTCCTTTGCTTGTCGCTCTTGCGAAAATACCGGGGGTATGGGGGTATTCTTTCCATTTTGGAAAAGTTCGCGCAGTCATAGCGGCGAGATCTCGATTTTGTTCAAGTGTTTTTTTCACATGGTTGCGCACTCTTTTGCACTTACAGAAATCGCAACTCCTTTCTCTTCAGGGGATTCCGCAGTCTTTGCCCAAAACCACCCGGGTAGGGGTACCCCTCTCTCCTCAGCTCCGCCACATCTGTTATTCTGGAAAGCCAAAAATGAGAGCCAGCCACCCGTTGCCGCCACAGAACGCCACCCGAAAGAGGACACCCACTCCGTGAGTCAAGTAACCGTCAGCGCCCGCGCCGCCAAGCGCGTCCACAATTTCAACGCCGGACCGGGAGCGCTTCCTCTTCCCGTCCTCGAACGCATCCGCGAGGAGCTCCTCGACTGGCGCGGGAGCGGCATGTCCGTCATGGAGATGAGCCACCGCTCGCCCGAATTTGAAAGCATCAACACGGCCGCCGAACAAAAGCTTCGGAATCTTCTCGGGATCTCCGATGACTACGCCGTCATTTTCGTCCAGGGCGGCGGCAGCATGCAGTTCACCATGGCTCCGATGAACCTCTGCTTGCCGGGAAAACCCGTGGACGTTCTCCATACCGGCGCGTGGACCGCTAAGGCTATTGGTGAACTGAAAAAAGGATTCCTTCACCATATCGCCGCCTCCACGGAGTCGGAAAAATTCGCGCGCCTTCCGCGCCGCGACGAAATGAAATTTTCTCCGGACGCCTCCTACGTCCACCTCTGCACCAACAACACCATCGAAGGTACGCAGTGGACCGCTCTTCCGGAAATCGGCTCTCAAACAGGAAATATCCCGTTTGTCGCGGACATGTCTTCGGACATTGCTTCGCGTCCCGTCGACGTGAAAAAGTACGGCCTCATCTTCGCCGGCGCGCAGAAAAACCTCGGCCCTTCCGGCGTCACCGTCGTCATCATTCGCAAGGATCTTGCCGAGCGCGCGGACAAAAATCTTCCCACGCTTCTGCAGTACCGCACGCACGTCAAGGAAAAATCGCTCTATCACACGCCGCCGACTTTCGCGGTTTATATCGTGGGCCTGGTTCTCGAATGGATCGAAGCCGAAGGCGGAATTCCGGGAATGGTGAAGCGCAATGAATCCAAAGCCGGACTGCTCTACGACACCATCGAATCGAGCAGAGGCTTCTATTCCTGCCCCGTCGAAAAATCCTCGCGCTCAAAAATGAATGTCGTCTTCCGTGTTGCGGGTGGCGTCGGCCGCTCAGCGGCCGCCCAAAACATGGAAGCCATAGAAAAACAATTCGCCGCCGAAGCCGCCGCTACCGGCCTGGTCGGAACGCCCGGCCACCGCTCCGTGGGCGGCATGCGCGTTTCGCTTTACAATGCCGTCGAGCCCGCCGCCGTCGAAGCCCTCACCAGCTTCATGCGCGAATTCCAGCGCACCCGCGGCTGAAGGTTTTATGCGTTTGCGCTGTCACTTCGGCCAGTTTCCGGCAGCGCCCCGTTTGGTGTACAGTGAATAGGAAGGCCGGGCAGTTGTCCCGTACTGTCCCGAGGAACTTGAATGGACTCCCCACTTTCCGCCACGCAACCGCGAAAGTCTGAAAGCGCGCCCGCTCCCCGCGAAACGCTCACCATCACGGACAATCGCACGGGCAAATCCTACGAGATTCCCATCACGCACGACACCATCCGCGCCGCCGACCTCCGCCAGATCAAAGTGGACCCCAAAGATTTTGGCATGATGAGCTACGATCCGGCGTTCAATAACACCGCTTCATGCATCAGCAAAGTAACGTATATCGATGGCGACGCCGGCATCCTGCGTTATCGCGGCTATCCCATTGAAGATCTCGCGGAAAAAAGCACCTATTTGGAGACCGCGTATCTGCTCTTGCACGGCGAATTGCCGACCTCGTCGCAACTGAAGGATTGGACCTACAACGTAACGCACCACACGTTCATCCACGAAAGCATCAAGAAATTTCTCGACGGCTTTCATTACGACGCCCATCCCATGGGCATGATGATTTCGACGATCGCCGCGCTGTCTACTTTTTATCACGACGCGAAGGACATTTTCAGCGTAGAGTCGCGCAAGAAGCAGACCTACCGTCTGGTTGGAAAAGTTCCGACCATCGCGGCGTTCTCCTACCGGCACACTCTGGGCATGCCGTTTGTGTATCCGGACAATGAGCTCAGCTATCCGGGCAACTTTCTGAATATGCTCTTTCGCACTACGGAACCTAAGTACCGGCCGAATCCAACGCTGGAGCGGGCGCTCGACGTTCTTTTTATTCTGCATGCCGACCACGAACAGAATTGCTCGGCCAACACTATCCGCGGCGTCGGCAGCTCTCACGTCGATCCATATTCCGCCACGGCCGCGGCGATCGCCGCCCTCTATGGTCCGCTCCATGGCGGCGCCAATGAAGAAGTTCTCCACATGCTCTTGCAAATCGGCTCGGTACAGAAAGTTCCCGACTTCATCAAGCGCGTGAAGGCCGGCGAAGTCAAACTCATGGGATTCGGCCATCGCGTTTACAAGAATTACGATCCCCGCGCGCGGATCATCAAGCACATCGCGTATGAAGTGTTTGAGCTCATGGGCAAGAACCCGCTGCTCGAAATTGCCCTGGAGTGCGAGCGCATTGCCCTTGAAGACGACTATTTCGTGAAACGCAAGCTCTACCCCAACGTGGATTTCTATACCGGCCTTATTTATCAATCGATGGGCTTCCCAATGACTATGTTCCCGGTGCTGTTCGCGATTCCGCGGACTTCCGGGTGGATTGCGCAATGGGAAGAGATGCTGCTGGACCCCGAGCAAAAAATTGCGCGGCCCCGGCAGATCTACCTTGGACACGACACCCGCCACTACGTTCCGATAGATCAGCGCAGCTAGGAAATGCCGTATCCGTTTCGCCTACCTTCTTCCGAGATGCCCTCGACAATCCGATTCCGCGCGGTATAGTTAATTTCTGAGTTTGTAGAGAGGTTGCATGGTTCAAGTTTCGAATACAACGACACACACAGGAGCTCGCCGCCGAAGCCAGCGCGTGCTGATGCAAGTTCCGGTACGCATACGCGGCAAGAACGCTCAAGGAGCGGAGTTCGAGGAATTCACGGAAACTCTTGCCATAAACGCCCACGGGTCCCTGATCCTGCTTAACGCCCGTCTCACCAGCGGCGCGAAAGTTTTCATGAAGCACAATAAAACGGAAGAGGAACAGGAGTGCCACGTGGCGTTTCTCGGCCCGGTGCGCGGCGGCAAGGCGGAGATTGGTCTGGAATTTACCACGCCGCGCCCAACTTTCTGGCGCGTGGCTTTTCCTCCCGAAGACTGGACGCCGAAGAGTCCTGAAGCCCGTAAGGTTCCCGGCCAACACCAAAACAAGTAATTTGTCCCACTCCGCTTTGCAGTTGCAAGCTTAAAAACCAATGAAGAAATTTAAATTGGAACATTTCTAGGCAGTGAACGGATTCAGCGTTGCGGCGCCTTTTTTCCCATCATCGCCGCCAGCAGCCATTTCCTCAACACCATTAGGTAGTACGGTTTTGTTTCTCGAAACATCAGCCCCATGCCTTGATTCGGCTGCGAATAGATTACGCTGGCTTGCGCTTCAAAAAATTCGGTCTCAGTGAATAGTTTTATCGCCAGGGAAGCCCCCATGGGATAAGGGCTTTCGGTATCGACATAGCAACCATTTAAGCTAAGCTCTTTGACGCGGGCGGTCCGCTTGTCTGTGGACGCGCCTTCGCGCATCTCAATGGATCCATTGAAGGGATACCGGGGATTGTGGCGACGATCCTGTTCCATGGGACTCCGGAGCGAGAAGCGAGATGATTCTACGCTGGCAGTCCCAGTTGTTCCGGAAATTCTGCGCCTGAATTGTACGACTGGATATATCTTGAAAAAGTGAAGATCAACCTGTTGCGTTGCGCTATTCAGTCTCCGCAGGAGCATTCCGCAAACGCGGGCAAGGAGATCCTCTGCTCACGTTTGCGTTCCTCGCAGCGACGCGCTTTTTGTATGGACGCTGCCGCGCGTGAGATCCGCGGCTTTGAAGGCTGCAGTGCGATGCTGAGTTTCTCCCGGAGTCTCCGGTGCGCGCGGAAAAGCCTGAGGCGCACGGCCATCGCCGAAATCCTCAGGCGCGCGGCAACTTCATATGTCGAATACTGCAGCACATCGCGGAGCAAGCATACCTGCCGCAGATCCGGTGGAAGCTGCCGGATCGCTTCCGCCATGAACGCGCGCATTTCGCGGCGGGCGAAGCGATCTTCCGGATTGTCTTCGCGCGCCGCGACATTGCTTCCCAGAGTTTCTTCTCCCGTACCGTTCGGCTCTTCGAGCGAAAAGAGTCTCCCATCACGACGCTTGCGGATCACGTCGATGGAGGCATTGGCGGCGATGCGCGAAACCCAGGCGTGCAGGTCGTCCCGATCGTCGCCGGTGGCACCGGAAAATTGATCGAGGCGGGTCATCACTTTCAGGAAAGCATCCTGGCGCACATCTTCCGCGTCGGCGGGATTGCGGGTCAGCCGGAGCGCACCCAAGTACAGGCCAGGTGCGTAAGGCAGGATCAGCTTGGCAAGAGATTCACAATTGCCTCTTCGCGCCTGTAGGAGCAACGCGGAGCGGCTTGCGCCGTCCAGGCATAACGATGTGCTGCTCATGATGGAAGATGGAGTGGCAGGCGAATCGCCACCGCGGATCCACTTGTAAGTTACAGAAAATAGAGAACTAACTGATTTTCATATGGCGAGGGCCAGAAATAGGAGTGACCGCTTGTGGGACGCAGCGTGGCGAATCCGGTCATTTCGGTGAGTGAGAATTCTGCCGTCACGGAATGCCACCCTAGGAGGAATTCCGGGGGATACGCCGTTGGAGAGGAGCTTCGAACTGGAGGCAAGGATTCTTAAAAAGGATCTTAAAGATGTCACTCCGCAATTTGAAGTTTGTCGCCATGCATTTCCCACTCAATGCGCACGAGAAAATCAAAGTGCATGCCTTCGGTTTTGAGCCAGGCTTCCAAATCTTCACGTGTGTTCGCGCGGAATTCGACAAACATTTTTCCTTCGAGCATGTTGACCAGGACGCGCTCCGCGCGGGCGAGGCCGCCGGCTTGCATGCGTTGCGCGAGGGCTTCGGCTCCCTGGCGGGTGAGGCAAGCGAGTGTGTGCTGGGTAAGGTAGCGTGGCATCGGATCTCCCGGAGTCGAATTGGCGTTCAAGTATTCCATAGAAGGGAAAGCGCCTGCACGAGCACATAGGACTAAAAGAGCCAATGAATATCGAAAAAGAATTCTTGTGGCGGACAACGCGAAAGATACTATGCGCATCTCGATGGACAAGTTAGCTGTCGATTTGTGACGGGGGTGGTTTATGAAGCGAGTTCTAGCAGTATTGTGTCTCTTCGTTGCTGCGATTCGAGTCCTGCGCAAGAAAACCCAAGGCCCAAGATTACTCAACTCGAAACGGAGGTAAAGGAGAGTCTAAGTTTAGGCACTGTCAAGCTACCAGTGGGGCGTGTGGTGCTCTACAAAAATGGCGTGGGAGACGGAAGGACAACGCGATAAAGCGAACGAACAACTCGAAAAAATGACCGACGAACTGCAAATGGAAGCCACGCTCTAATACCCTTCTAATACCCTGGCGCGGCTTGAATATGCTTCAGACTGCGATAGCCTTCGAAGCTGGCCCACGGCTTGCTACCTGACCAAGAAGGCAGGTTGATGGTGAGGCACATTCCACGCTTGCCGAAGAACTTCCGGGCAAACACGGCTTACACTCAAGGCAGAGGCGGAGGAACGAACGGGGAATACATTACATTGGCAAGTTCCTTGTTGCGTTCCGGGAAAAAACCCAAAGAGGTTGAAAAAAATGAGACGCACACTGGTCTTGACGCTGATATTTGTAGTGGCGCTAGTCGCGGCTCACGGCGTGTCGGCGGCTCCGCAGCGCAGAGGTTCGTCCACGCTGAGCGGCGTGGTGCTGGGCCCGGACGATAAACCGGTGGCCCATGCGAGCGTTTCGTACCAATCGTCAGGCGGCAATGCGCCGCATGCCGTGCACACGGACGCACAGGGCCGTTTCACGATTTCCAGGCTGCGAGCGGACAGCTACGATGTCCGGGCGTCTGGAAAAGGCGTTTCCTCGGACTGGGAGAAGAACATTCCATTGAAGGCCGGGCAAACCAAGAGCGTGACATTGCGCTTGATTTACGCCAAGGAGATTCCGAAGGCGTACGTGAAGAGCAAGCCGAAGCAGTGAGTGGCGACAAACGATTCGTGACTGGTGAGTAGCGCACGTTAGCTGTTGCGCTCGGATGAGAATCTGGCACGATTGCCTCGCGGAAGCACACTCCCGCAATAACAAAAAGCGACTTACTGATACAGAAGCTGGGCCAGCTCGTACAGGTCGGAATCCGAAACGTCCGAGATGGCGCAGTATTCCATGCCCTGCCGGCGCCAATGACGCCACTGATACCCTTGGCGGAGGCCGGGCGGATGAATCGGAGTGTCCGGCTCCTTGGTGGGAAGAACAAAAACATTGATGATGTGCTTACGGCGAGAATAGACCAGAGCCGCGACGTTTTGGCCTCCGAGAACATCAAGACGGCCGCCGACCAGCTGAAAACCTTCATCCGCAAAGTTTTTCACCGGAGGGACAAAAGCAAGCTTGCCGTCAAACCAGGGCTTCACGGTGTGATTGTCCGTAGAAGCAACGTCGGTGAGATGCCCTGGCTGCAAGGAGCGAACGTGGGCGTCAATGATCTCAGCCGCTGTGAAAGGGGCGGTCGAAGCGCTGTCCCTGGCCGGGCGCCACCAAGCAAACCAGGAAATGGAACCGACGAGCAAAATAGCAGCGGCAACGGCAAGCCAACGCCAAGCAGGAATCCGGAGAGCGGCGGGGGAAGCGGTTGCGGCATCGAGACCGGCACGAATTTTCTTGCGGAGCGCAACAGGAGCGTTTTCGTAAAGACCGCTGCGCTGAAGCGACGAGCGCAGCGATTCCTCAGCTCCCAGGGCAGTAGTGCATTCGCGGCAGGATTCTAGGTGGCTCTCAAATTCCGCGGCACCGGCAGCATCCAGCTCGCCATCCAGATAGCCGTGGAGGACGGTACGCGTGAAATCACAGCTCACGGGAGGCCTCCTGTGGAGAGCTGTGAGTAAGCGCGCGCTGGAGACGCTGGCGGGCGCGGGCTAGGGCAGACATGACGGTGCCAATGGGAATGGCAGTAATGGCAGCAATCTCCTTGTAAGAGCAGCCCTCAAGCTCGCGAAGGACAAGGACTTCACGGAAGCGCGGGGGTAGCGTTTCCAGAGCGCGTGAGAGGCGCTCGCGATTGTCTCCAGCGATGGCCAGAGCTTCGGGCGAGGTGCTGGGCTGAGGGTGCAGTTCCTCGTCGAATTCGGTCATAAGTTCCACAGGGCGATTCTTCTCCAACCAGGTATAGCAAGTATTGCGCACAATCTGCAAAAGCCAAGCGCGCGCATCGCCACCGTGAAACCCGCGGAAAAAGCGATAGGCGCGGAGCATGGCCTCCTGAGCAACGTCTTCGCAATCCGCGCGGCTCTTGAGGAGCCACCGCGCGAGATTGAAGGCGGCATCGAGGTGCGGCAGAACGAGCTGCTCAAAGCGCGCCCGGTCCTGCGCATCCAACACGTCCGAGCCTTTCCCCTGGTCAGAGCCACTCATGGATAGGAACCGCCTGGGTGAGCATTTTATTCCCAAATCCCTCTTGGATGTGACTTCGAAAGCAAAAGATTCGTGAGCAGGCAAACCGGGAATAATTAGCGGGCACCCGTGGTCTGGACAAGCGAAACACGTCCCATACGCGGCGCGGGCTCCCTGGACTCTCTCACCCGCGCCGCCCTCCCAAGCAAATTAGCGGGAACGGGCGGCGACGAATAGTTACGGATATGGGTGTCTTCAAATGGCGAGGAGGATAAGAATGGCAGGCAAGGCGAAAGACGAAATCCTATACGATCACAATCACGACGGGATCGATCGGCGCGGGTTTCTGAAGTGCATGGCTTGGGCAGGCACGGGAGCCCTTTGTGTGATGAGCGGGGGCGTACTGAAATCGTATAGCCTCAGCCGGCTGCCGGAGATGAGTTCGAAGGAGTCGCTTGGTGAATTAAGTTTTGTGCAGATCAGCGACAGCCACATGGGCTTCAATAAGCCGGCGAATCCGGATGTTGCAGGCACACTGAAGGCCGCTGTGGACAAGATTAACGCACTGTCAGCCCCGCCGGAATTCATGCTGCACACCGGGGACGTCAGCCATCTTTCCAAGCCGGAAGAGTTCGATACCGTGGACCAGATTCTGAAAAGCGCAAAGCCTCAAGATGTTTTCTACGTGCCCGGTGAGCACGATGTGTTAAACGACGACGGAAAGCAGTTCCTGGAGCGCTATAGAAGAGGCAGCAAGGGCGCCGGTTGGTACAGTTTCGATAAGAAGGGCGCGCACTTCATCGGGCTGGTCAACGTGATGAATTTGAAAGCCGGAGGACTCGGCACACTGGGGCACGAACAGCTGGAATGGCTGGAAGATGACGTGAAGCATTTGAAGCACAGCACGCCCATCGTGGTGTTCGCGCACATTCCGCTCTGGTCGGTGTATCCGGAGTGGGGCTGGGGGACAGAAGATAGCGCCCAGGCGCTGTCGTACTTGAAGAAGTTCGGTTCGGTGACGGTGCTCAACGGCCATATCCACCAGACGTTGCAAAAGGTCGAAGGCAACGTGACGTTTCACACCGCGGCGTCGACGGCATTTCCGCAGCCGCAGCCGGGCAAGGCGGATTCGCCAGGGCCCATGAAAGTGCCGGCGGAGCAACTCAAGAGCGTTCTGGGAATCACGGATGTGAATTACGTTCAAGGGCAGCACGCACTGGCGGTCGTCGATTTGACGCTTGCATAACCGGAACGAGCAAAAACCAAGAAACCAATCTGACCGCAAATCAAAGGAAAGGAAGAAAAACATGAGGAGAAGTGTGTCTATCGCAGTTCTAACTGTGGCGCTGGTAATCGGGCTGGGGACGATCGACATCCGCCATGTGAGCGTTCTGGCAAGCGCGCAGCAGAAAGCGGAAACAACGGAAGTGAAGATCGATAACTTTAGTTTCGGCCCGGGGACGCTGACGGTTCCCGCAGGCACAACCGTAACGTGGATCAATCGAGACGATATCCCGCACACGGTCGTCAGCACGGAGGGGGTCTTCAAATCCAAAGTGCTCGATACGGACGAGAAGTTCTCCTTTACCTTCAGCAAAGCGGGAACGTATCCGTACTTTTGCTCGATTCACCCGAAGATGACCGGCAAAGTCATCGTGCAGTGAGTGAGGAGAAACCTTGCATCCCTTCGACGTCAAAGCAGCGCTGTTGGCGAAACACGCGCAACACGTGGTCCTGATACATTTTCCGATCGCCCTGTTCATTGCGGGCGTGGCCTTTGATTTCGCGGCGCATTGGACGAAACGGCAAGTTCTGATTGCTGCGGCGTATTGCAATTTGCTGGCTGCGGCAGTTGTTACGATTCCAGTCGTGATTACCGGCATTCTCGCCTGGCAATGGCAGCTTGAAGGGCAGCGGCTCAAAGGAATTCTCCTGATGCACTTGATCCTTGGAAGTGCTTCCAGCTTGCTGATCTGGATCGTGTTTTTTGTCCACCTGAGAGCGCGTCGGAGTCACGAAGGAGTTCTGCCTGGCTACCGCTTGCCGATCGAAGCCCTCACGGTTGCGCTTGTGACATTGACGGGCCACCTCGGAGGATTCCTGAGCGGAGTGAATCT
>MNEA01000066.1 GCA_001917435.1 Acidobacteria bacterium 13_2_20CM_2_57_6 | reverse complement strand
CAAGCACTTTCGGAAAGTTTGACTTTCCGGCGTGGGAAGAAGAAGCAACAATAAGCAGAATCAATTCCCTACTCCCGCCTCAGCAGTTTGAATTCGTGTCGGCAAAATCAGCACCGATATCTGTTTCGGTCCACGGCTCGCCTTGCTGACCGTTGCAAATCAATTTAGTAGAGGAACTCGGGGTCGAGTGTGAACTTGGTGTGCACCGCGAAGCCGACCCCCCGCAAGGTGAATTCCGCTGCATCGAGCCCGGGGCCGAGAAGAGCAGCGCCGTCGAGGGTCCTCGGAAAGAAGAAATGGACGGAGGAGCTCGTGCCAGTTCCGGTGAACTCGATTTCAAGCGGGGCGACGGTGCCACGGCGGGTCTTGAGCGTCGCACGCAAGTCTGGGCTTCCCGCCGGTGTGACCGCGAAGGGCTCGAACCCAACGAAGCCGGGCTGCTCGAGTTTCGCCGTGATAACGTAACGATCCGCCGGAAGCCGCGGCGCCTGTGCCTGAAACGCGGCGAGCGCGCGTTCGCCGAGTTCCTCAAGCCGCGCAAACGCTTGGTTCACCGGGACGGCCGATTCCCAGCGCACGAGGAAGGCGGTGGATGGCGAAAGCCTCGGCGCCCCATCCAGCTGCCGGGAAGAATCAAGGGGCGCTTCGATTCGCCCTTTCTGCAGGCAGTTCCCGTTTGGATCGATGGCGTCGGGGTCGCAATGCTTCGTACCCGTGGGAATGCTGTAGCTCGCTTGATTCTCCCGCCGGAGGAACACCACAATTTCCACCTTCGCCCAAGGCGAGTGTCGCACAAGCTTCAGGGCTTCTGCATGGGACCACTGCGCGGGAGGTTTCTGCTTCCAGAAATCGTCCGCGGGGGCGAATGGAGACAGTCCAAGAAACAGGGTCACCATTGGGAGAATCGTTCGGAATACCGCCGGAAGCAGCGCGGCGCGGCGCGCATGTGCCCGGGGTGATCCGGAGATCGCCGTATTGCCTGAAACTCTCATACTTCCACTAGCTCGATCGCGTTGACTGTAACAGGTTTTCTCAGTTTCTAACCACTATTCTCGCGGCATTCGACTGACCGGTCAGTCTGGATCACCACGCCGCTTTCGCTGGAGACACCTTTCCCAAGACGGCGGAACTCGGTGTCAAGCAACAAGTGGACAGTGTACGCGGCAGCGACGTCCCATTTGTGGAATTATCTGAATTTTAGTTGACAAAAACCTATCCGGGAATAGAATCTCAGCCAATAAAACGGTCTTTGCGCGGGGTTCAACACATTTTTCAACAGGGGTGGCTCTCGATGCTTAAAACTCATTGTGTTCGGCTTACCTGTGCACTGATTCTGGTTCTCGGTTGCGCTCTCTCTTTGCCTGCGCAGATCACCACGGGTGAAATCACCGGGACGGTGATGGATCAGAGCGGTGCGGCAGTGGCAGGTGCCAGCGTCTCGGCAGTCTGTCCTGACACGAACCAGACGCGCGCGGTAACGTCCGGAAGCGCCGGCGAATATCGGCTGCCCGACATGGCCATTTGCGTCTATAAGGTCTCGGTTTCCTCTCAGGGGTTCAAGACGACGGTGCGCAATGTGACGGTTACCGCAGCCCAGGAGACCAAAGCGGATTTCCGACTTCAGTTGGGCGAGCGCACGGAAACCATCATGGTGGAAGCGGCCAGCCCGCTAGTGGACTACTCCCCGGGCGTGAACACCGAGGTCGACACCAAGGCCATCCTGGATTTGCCCACCGAAGGCCGCGACTTCAAATCCATTCTCGGCCTCACACCGGGCGTGCAGCGCTCCCCGGGCGGCGGCTTTATGGACGTCAGCATCAACGGACAGCGGACGAGCACCAACAACTATATGATCGACGGCGTGCCCAATAACGACCGCTTTTACGGCAACGAGCTGGTTGGCCAGCCCGGACTCCTGGGGGTTCCTTCCGCTCTTCTCGGCAACGACTCGATTGCGGAGTATACGATCCAACAATTGCCTACCGCGGAGAACGGGGTCAAGGGAGGGGCGGCCATCAACGTGACGCTCAAGAGCGGCACCAACCAGTTCCACGGAACGGCCTTTTACTTTGGCGACTACGACTGGCTCAATGCAAACAACTTTTTCTCGTCCACGCGGACGTCCTATCACAATCATAATTATGGGGGCACGCTGGCGGGTCCCATCATCAAGGACCGAACCTTTTTCTTCATCAACTTCGAGGCGCAACGAAACAAGTCACTGGCTCCTTACAACGTGATCCTGCCGACACAGGGCGACCTCCAGGCCGTGACTAACTTTTTCAACTGCAAGCCCGGGAATACATCCTCTTGCGCGATTGACCCCACGACAATGAGTCCCATCGTCACCAACCAAAATAATCTACCGATGAATCCTGCAGGCTTGGCCTTGTTGAAGTATTACCCATGCTCAGATGGGGCAGGCGGCACTGTCCAGTGTACTCCCGGGGCCGCCAGCGCCACTGTGCAACCAGGCGGGTTTACGCAAACCGTGTTCCTTCCCGATATCAACACCCTTCCCGGCAGCTTCATTGTCAAGATTGACCACAAGTTGAACGACAAAATGAGTCTTTCGGGCCGCTATCTTTATGCGGACAGCGTGCAGTCTGGCCCCGCGTTCGGCTACACGATTCCCCCAGCAAAAGGAAGCGGCCTGGGCGCAGACGGCTTTAACAGCATTGTGCCCACGCGGGTGCAGTTTGCCGGTGGCAATTTGATTTACAACATTGCCGCCAACAAGATCCTCGATGTGCGCTTCAGCTGGTCGCGCTTCTCCCAGATCCTGGCGCCTAATAACAAGATTGATCCTCTGAGCCTGGGCATCGACACCGGTCCACTGAGCCCCCTGGACTTCGGCGTGCCGCCTGTTTATGCCAGCAGTGTGACGTATGGAAACATCGGCGGCATCCAAGGCTATCCGCTCAGCACCCGCCCCACGCAGACTTACGATGTATCGGCGCATACTACCTGGATCAAAGGTACCCACACCTTCAAATTCGGTGGTAACTATCAGCGTGCTTCGACGGGCAGCCTGCGGAACCGCGCTCGCACGGGCCTGTTCAGTTTCCAGGGTGATATGGACGTCGTCCTCACGCAATTGCTCCTTGGCCGGATGGACCGTGCTGCGCGCTCTTTCGGCGACACTTCACGTCACATCTACCAACCCTCTCTGGGACTCTTTTTCCAGGATGAGTGGAAAGCAACCCCCCGTGTGACCGTCAGCTACGGCATGCGCTGGGACCTTAACGGAGCGCTTGGTGAAAGTGGCAATCGTGGCTCCAATTTTTTCCCCAACCAGGGTCTAGTCCAGTTAGGCAAGGGGATCTCCCGTCTTTATGACCTGGACCTGCATGATTTTGGCCCCCGCGCTGGACTGGCCTGGGACATCTTCGGCAACGGCAAGACCTCTCTCCGGGTTGGTTACACCATGGCCTACGACGTGGCGAATTTTGCCGCCATCCTCGCGCCTTACCTCTATCAGGGTGCGCGTGCTGGCGCCTTTACCAATTCCGACTTGGGGGTCTTCTCGGTCACTGCTGATGGGAACCAGGATGTGGGCACGAACCTAGCGACTCTTTTCGAAGCATTTGGGCCGAACACGTGCTACAACCCTGCAACCAATACCACTACGCCAGACTGGGTCTGCATCGGCCCGCAGCCGGGCAGCCCGAACCCGACCACGCCTTTCCAAACCTATGGCGCCAATCCTACGGGCACCCCGCCCTTCAATGCATTCGGGACGGTTTCTCCCTTGCGGACGCCAAGAATCCAATACTACAACGCCACCATCCAGCACGAACTGTTCCCGAATAATGTCCTCACGATCAGCTACATCGGCGCTCATGGCACGAACATGCTCCTGAACCGCCAACTGAATCTACGCCCCATCGGGTGCTTTGATTCGGCAAATGGCGGACAACAAACTGGCCTGCCCGGCACCCCAACCAACTCGACTACGCTTAATTGCAACCGGCCGCTTGATTCGGTCTTCCAGACTGGCGGTGTACCTACATTCCAGTACGTCAACCAACTCACCAACGACGGCTTTTCACGTTACAACTCTATGCAGGTCAGCTACCGGCAGCGCAATTGGCACGGGCTCAACACCATCGTGAATTTCACCTGGTCGAACTGCATCGACACCAATTCCGTCAATCGCGGCGGTTCGTCCACGCTTCCGATCGCGGAGAATCCGTACAATCCCAGAAGTAACCAGGGCCCGTGCGACACGGATATCCGGCGGAACTTCAACACGGGCATCGGGTACGACTTCCCGAAATGGAGGGCAGTGGGCCGCTTGGGAGACGGCTGGCAGATGGGAAGCGTCGCCACCTACGCCGGCGGGCGGCCGTGGACAGCGCTGCTCTCGAGCACCGCGGACAATTCCGGGCAGGACCTCAGCTATCAGAGACCAGACTGCATCGGAAAGCCCACCTACCAGTTTAGCGATCCCAACAGCCCCACCATCACGAATGTGCCCGCGGTATTTGCCATTCCGGCGGACGGTACCATCGGTACCTGCGGTCGCAACGCCTTCCGCGGCCCGCATATCGTCCAGTGGGACTTCAACCTGAACAAGACCACAAAGATCACGGAAAGGATGAGCCTCCAGGTCCGCTTTGAGATCTTTAATCTGTTGAACCATCCCAATTTCAACACGTTACCGGCTGGGACCACGATTTCTCAGAAGAAGATAAACAACTTCCCGAACACCAGCTTCTCCACGTACGCGCAAACGCCAGATGTCTCCTCAGGCAACCCCTTCCTCTCTCAGGGCGGTCCGCGGGCTGGGCAGATCGGGGCGAAGCTCATTTTCTGATCTTCGACTCCAGGCTTTGGTTCCAAAAAGGGAGTCTGCTACAATGCAGACTCCTTTTTCTTTTATGCGGCGCGCTTGCATCCATTGCCTCTTCGTTCTGTTGCCCGCGCTCGCCGCGGCAGCCACAGACCATCCAAACGTTATTCTGATCACGTTGGATACAGTGCGAGCTGACCGCATGGGCTTTCTCGGGGCAAAGCAAGGTTTGACGCCTCAACTAGATGCGCTGGCGAGTCAGAGCGTGGTGTTCGAGCATGCGTACTCCCAGGCGCCCATTACGCCGGTCTCTCACGCGACCATACTGACCGGGACTTTTCCGCAGTACCACGGCATCCGCAACTTCGGCGATCGTCTGCCGCCAAGCATCCCCTTTCTACCCGAAATCCTCCACGCCCAGGGCTACCACACGGGGGCCTTCGTCGGCAGCATCATCCTCGACCCGAAAAACGGGTTTGCCTCCGGATTCGAACGAGGCTTGGATGTCTACAACGCCGGCTTTCACCGGCAGAAGACCGGGGAGCGGCGCGAAGCTTCCATGCAGCGCCGCGGCGAGGTGACCCTGGGATACGTGCTCGAATGGGTCGGGCAGCAGAAAGGCGGTCCGTTTTTCCTGTGGTTTCACCTGTGGGACGCGCACGACCCCTACAATCCACCCGAACCTTTCCGCAGCCGGTATCCAAACGCCCCTTACAACGGGGCTATCGCCTACGTGGACGCCACTGTCGGGAAGCTGCTGGACTATTTGCGGAGCCAGGGGCTGTATGACAATGCGCTGATCGCCGTCGCCGCCGATCACGGCGAATCCCTGGGCGAACACGGAGAACTGACGCACAGTATTTTCCTTTACGACGCTACTATCCACGTGCCCTTGCTCCTCAAACTTCCTCGCAATCGTTTTGCCGCCCAACGTGTCAATGCCACGGCGAGCCTTGTGGATCTGGCGCCAACAGTTCTCGAAGCGCTGGGGCAAACGCCGCCTGCGGCCATGCAGGGCGGTTCGCTTCTTCCTCTGATTGGAAACCCGCACCCTGAAAACCGTCCTTCGTTTGCCACCGGCGACCACTCCGAACGTTCGTTCGGGTGGAGCGCGCTTGTTTCCCTGCGCACCGGCAACCAGCTTTATGTGCGCGCGCCAACGCCCGAGCTTTACAATGTGGCCTCAGACCCCGGCGAGAAGGTAAACCTCTATCCGGGCAACCACGCCGCCGCCGTACGCCTCGCCATCCAGCTGGATAGTTTCGTGAAGCATATCAGCACAGGGGCGCCTCAGGCCCTGCAGGACGGACTCGACGAAAAGAGCAGGGAAAAGCTCTCCGCGCTGGGCTACGTGGCCTCCGCAAAGATCGGCTCGCCCACAAGCATTGACCCCAAGGACCGCATTGATGTGGCCAACGATATGCACGATGCCTCGCGGAAGGGCAACTTTTCCAAAGCCCTTCCTCCCCTGCGCAAAGCCGTCGAGCTGCGGCCGGATGCGCTGATGGCACAGTACGAGCTGGCCATCTGCCTCTACGAAACCGGCGACCTGAATACCGCTGCCGCGTATTTCGAAATCTTGGTGGAAAACCGGCCCGATTGGAGCGACGCCCGCTATTCCTTGGCCTCCATTTATGCTCGTACTGGACGGCCTCAGGAAGCAGCCAAGAACCTGCTCGTAGTCCTCCAGGGAGAGCCGGACCATTACCGCGCGAACCTGCTTCTCGGGCGCATGCTGTTTCTGAACGGCACTTTCGCCGAGGCCCTGCCCTACCTGGAAAAGGCCGCGGCTGTGCAAGCGGATTCTAGCGAGGCGCATTCCTTCCTGGCGGACGAATACGACAAGCTGGGCCGCGCCGCGGATGCCGCGCGAGAGCGCGCTGAAGCCCACCGGCTAAGAGCTTCAGGCCATCCCTGAAACCTTGCGTGCCTGCGCGCCCAGCACCAAGCGTTCCGTGCACGGCGCCGCCCTCTGCTAGACAGCCACGATACGCAAAGCTATACTTCATTTTCAAACTCAGGGGTGTTCCATGGTTCACAGAAAACTTTATTTATCGCTAGCGGTCTTTTTGCTTTCTCTCCCGGTCTTTGGACAACAACAAAGCACTCCCAAACAAAAACCGCGAGTCATCGTAGTCGGCGTGAATGGCATGGAGCTGGACATCATCCGACCGCTCTTGCTGAAAGGCCAGATGCCGAATCTGTCGAAGGTGATCGAGAAGGGCGCCTACGGGAAACTCCGTACGGTTTCTGCACCCAATTGTCCGCGAGTGTACAGCACGCTGTTCACAAGCACGGATCCGGAGGAGCATGGCGTCAGCGGTTTTATTGTTGGCGGGATCACTGCCAACACGAACATGCTTAAGGAGGAGCCCGTCTGGTCGATGCTATCAAAAGGCGGGATCACCGTGGGCATGGCGAATGTTCCGGCAACTTTCCCCGTCATGCCGGTGAACGGGTACATGATCAGCGGGATGCTCACGCGGGGCAAGAACTGCGAAGACGGCGTACTTTGCGCGCCCAAGCTGAGCGAAGTGATGGGCGGTGACGCTGTTTATCCCAAGAGCATGCAAGCCGAGCTTCTGAAAAATGTCGGCGACTTCTATATTGACTGCGAGCGGATGCCGGCCGCGGCAGATCTGAAGGGCCACGAAACGGAGCTCATCGACAAGTGGCTTGGCAAGGTACAGCTCATTCGCGAGCAGCAAACCAAGCTTTTCGATTACCTGCTGACGACCCACCCGACCGAGTTCACTTTCCTGGCGCAATCGTGCGAAGACCGCACCGGGCACTGGCTCTACCCCATTACGCCGTTCAATGTTGGCTACAATGCGAGCATCAATAACGTGCGACAGGATGCCTTTCCGGACCAGTACGTGGCTTTCGACAAAGTGCTTGGATCGATCCTAAAGCATGTGGATGAGAACACGTACTTAATTATCTTCTCCGACCATGGGATCAAACCCCTGCGCGAGTTCGAGGAGAAAGATCCCCACGCGCACATGGACCACGAGAAGACCACTCCGGTTATCGCCAAGCACGATTTTGCAGATGGCGATGACGTCCCCGGCTCGTTTTTCGCCATGGGCCCCGGCATCAAGCATGACCTTCGGTTGATGGGTTTGGGAGCCAGCGTGTATGACGTGGCGCCTACCCTATTACACATCTATGGCATCGAGCAGCCAAAGAAGATGCGGGGACGCATTCTGACTGAAATCTTCGAGAGCTCCGACAATAAAGTGGCCGTGAAGAAGTAACTCGTTCGAATCTTCCCGCCAGAGAGAGGAACTTGCTTTGATCCCGTCGACCGGCCGCTCATTACGGCCGTTTCGATTTTTGTAGTGCCTTGGCCTGCGATTGGGCCCGTTGAGCATCTTGCCGCCGCCCAAGCCCAGTGTAGGCCTCTGCGAGCGCCTCAAACATTTCTGCACCGCTGCTCGAAGAACCAGCAACCGGCTCAAGCAGCTCCACCGCATCGGCAAACTTTCTCTGGTGGATCAGCGCCTTCGCGAGGTCGATCTGTGCTTCGAAACTTTCGGGCTGCAAAAGTACAGCGGCTACAAACTGTTCCTCTGCCGCTCTCGAATCGTTCAAACCCAGATAAACTCGCCCAAGTGAGAGCCGCGCTGCAAACTGGTGAGGGTTCAACTTCAAGCTTGCCTGCAGAGCGTCCCTCGCGCCGGGCAGATCGCCGCCTAATTCCAGTGCTCGCCCGTACTCAAGTGCATCCGTCGCATCATTCGGGCGCGCGTCTTGCGCCCGTCGCAAATAGCCGGCAGCTTTGGCGTAATTCCGTGAAGCAATCTCAAGCCGGCCCAGTTGTCTAAGAGCGATCGCCGAGCTTTCGTCCAATTGCAGGACCTTCTCAAGTGCCACTCGAGCCTTATTTGGCTCCCCGTCCTCTGACGCCATCATCGCGGTGTGCAACAGATTCTGCTCCTCAATCTTGTCTTTGGGATCGGGCAACAACGAGGGTTCGGGAACATCCGTAGCGCTTCGAGCGTCGGCGGAGCCCAAATACCCGAGCGCGTGCAGTTCATCGATGGTGCTCAAGGATACCGCCCCAGGCGAACTTTTTCCGGGTGCCGGTGATTTGGCGCTTAACTCCGCGAGCACTCTGCGCAATTTCTGAACCGTTCCATCCCAGGGCTCGTAATGGTTGCGCAATTCGCCGGGATCGGCGCGCAGATCGTAGAGCTCCGGCTTCGGCGCCTCGATAAACTTGAAGCCTTCCTTTCGAATCGACCGCAGCGGGGCCCATCCAAACCGCAGTGGGTATTCGGTTTCACCGAAAACCGTGCGGGGAGCCGCCTCGACGCCGTTGAGGAATGGCTCCAGAGAATCGCCATCCAGACTCGCCGGAGCCGCAACGCCGAGCAACCCCAGAATCGTGGGCATGATGTCCGTTGTGCGAACCTGCGCGTCAACCGTCCTGCCCGCTTCGGGTTCATTTGGTAGCTTCACAATTAGCGGAACGTGAGTCGTCGAATCGTAGAGAAAGATGCCGTGAGTATCTTCGTGATGTTCGCCCAGTCCTTCTCCGTGATCTCCCACCACAACAATCATTGCTCCCTCATACCACCCCTGTTTCTTGAGGTAAGCAAGGAAGTGACCCAACGCCGAATCCGCGTAAGCAATTTCTCCGTCGTAGAGCCGGTCCTTGTAAACATCGGAATACGGCGGAGGCGGCTCGTACGGATCGTGTGGATCGTAGAAGTGCACCCAAACGAAGTGTGCACCGGCTGGGTGCGCGTTGAGCCACGATTCTGCGCGTTGCTCTACTTCCATACCTCGGCGCTCGATGCGTCCCCACCGGGACTTAGTTGTCGTGAGCTCTGGGAAGTTATCGTAGAATTCGAAACCGCGATCGAGGCCGGGCGCGAGATTCTTGCTGTCGAGGATCACCGCGCCAATGAATGCCGCAGTGCGGTAGCCCCCCTTCGCGAGTAATTCTGCCAGGGTGGGATAAATAGCTGTCAAAGGGACACCGAAGTCGCTGACTCCGTGCGAGCTCGGCAAAAGCCCAGTCATGATGCTCGCGTGCGAGCTATTCGTGATGGGGCTGGGCGTGAACGCTTGAGTGAAGCGGATTCCTTGCTTTGCTAGCAGATCTAACGCGGGAGTTTGGATTCGGTCGTATCCATAGCAGTGAACGTGGTCGGCACGCAGAGTATCGATGGTAATGAGAAAAACGCCAGGACGGGCGGTCTTGTCCGGCACAGGCTCGCGGGCTACGCTGGCGCCAGCAGCTAAATAGCAGCCGAGGAGGACAAAAAAGATCCGCATAGCATCGAGCGTATCACAGCCCGCGTTTTCGACAACTTCTCTGCTTTTCCATCACTGTGATTTAATCGGCGTTCCCCGCACCACTTCGTATCCTCATAACGTGCAAACAACTACTCTTTTTCACGTCACCTTTTGAAGCCTGACGCTTTGGTCGCCTGCCGACTGCCCGTGATACACTGCGCTCGCTTAAAGCGAATCAATTACTTCCAAACGGAGACGCACGATGATTCGATGGCTAGTGGGAATCGCGGCATTGCTCAGCACCCTTGCGGCCGCGGCGCTTTCCACCGACACAACAGCCCCCGACACACCTGAACCCGGTTCCATCGAAGCAATCGCGAAAGCCACCGGCGATCCGCGTTTCCTTTCCCCTTGGGTTTCTTATCTTCCCCAAGCGCACGGTGTTCCCTCACCACTCGCCTTTTTTGGCCGCATCCCCGGCACCCCCGGTGAATTCGTTGACACGGCGAAAGCGCACGCCTACTGCCGTGCCCTTGCCGCGGCGTCACCGCGTGTTCGCGTTTTCTCAATCGGTCGCAGCGAAGAGGGCCGTGATATCTTGATGCTCACCGTCGCCGACGAAGCCGGCATTCGCGACCTCGACCGATTGAAGGCCGCCACAGCATCCCTCGCTGACCCGCGCACGCTTTCAGCGGCCCCAGCAGAAGCGCTCATCGCCACTTCACGGCCGATCTACTACTTCAACGCTGGCTTGCATGCCGATGAAACCGGTTCCGCAGAAGCTGTGCTCGAACTCGCCTATCGACTCGCCGTCTCCGACCAGCCGAACATCCGCCACATCCGCAAACAACTCATCGTTCTCATCAATCCCGTTTCGAATCCCGATGGTCGCGACAAAATGGTGGAGTGGTTCTATCGCTACCTCAAGGGTAAGACCAATCGGGCCACTTTGCCTCGCCAGTCTCCGCCGTACTGGTCCAAATACGCCTTCGTCGACATAAATCGTGACACCCATCAGCAAACTCACGAAACCACCAAGGCCGTTCACCGCATGTTTCACGAATGGCATCCCACCGTTGTCCACGATCTTCACGAAGGCTCTCCCCTCATGATGACCTGGAACGGTACCGGGCCTTACAACCCAAACATCGATCCCATCACCTATACGGAATTTCTCGAGCTCAGCTTTCATGAAGTCCAAACCATGACCGCCTTCGGCATGCCCGGCGTTTCCACTTGGAATTTCGGCGAAGCCTTCAGCCATCTCTATCTTGATTCCGTGGCCATGAATCACAACAGCATCGGCCGCGGCTATGAAACTCTCGGCAACGGCACCGCTGAGACCCTGCATTACTCTCTCCGTCCTTCACAAACCTCCATGGAGTGGTACCGCCCCACTCCTCCTCCCGCTGAATTTGACTGGTCCGAGCGCGACAACCTCAACTACACGGAAACCGGCGCGCTTGCCGCTCTTGACTTTGCCGCTCGCAACTCCAAAGAGATGCTTCGCAATTTCTACAAAAAAGGTTGGGACTCGTGGCGCAAGGGACTCGATGAACCTCCCTACGCCTATCTCATCCCGGAAGATCAAGGAGATCGCAAACGCGTTGCCGACATGGTGGGCCGTCTCCTCGAGCAACGCATCGAAGTTGCCCGCGCCCAAAACTCCATCACTCTCAAAGAGGGCAACTTCCCAGCAGGCACCTACGTCATTCGTCTCGATCAGCCCTATCGCAATTACGCAGTCGATCTCCTCTCGCCTCAGGTATTTCCCAAGGACAAAGGCGAACCCTACGATGATGTCTCGTGGGAGTTTCCCGCGAATTTCCATCTTGCTGCCATCCCCACCGCGGATGCCTCCATTCGATCCGCGGCACTCACACCTCTGAAAGAGACGCCACGGCCGGCGGGCGCCGTTTCTGGGGAAGGTCCTGTGTTTCTGCTGAAAGATACCGGTCAGGAGAGTCTTTTCGCGGCCCGCTATCGGCTTGCTGCCTTCGATGTGGAAATCGCCGAGCACCCATTCAAAGTGGGCGGGGTCGACTTTCCTGCCGGCTCCTGGTTTTTGCCCGCCAGGGACGGCCTGGCCGGCGCGATTCATTCTGTCGCCACCGAGCTTGGCCTGGACTTCGTCAGCACTTCTGCTTCTCCCGTCGTTTCGCATCACGCTGCGAGCGTTCCGCGCATCGGCGTTTGGGTGCCCTG
>MNEA01000137.1 GCA_001917435.1 Acidobacteria bacterium 13_2_20CM_2_57_6 | reverse complement strand
ATTGTGGAAGTGAAAAGCACCATGGGCCAGGGTGATTTCTTCCTGGAATATCCGAAGCTCCATGAACTCGCCGCCAGCGAAAATCCGTTCGTCCGCAAGCTGCACGATTTCGTCGTTCGCCTCAACCCGGAGCCGCACCGCCGCACTTTCCTAAAGCCCTTCATGCGCGCAGATACTGCGGAGTTCTGTTCTTCTTGCCATAAGGTCCATCTGGATGTCCCGGTAAATCGTTACCGCTGGATTCGCGGCTTCAATGAATACGATAACTGGCAAGCTAGTGGCGTATCCGGACAGGGCGCGCGCGCCTTCTACTATCCCAAGTCCCCCATGAACTGTGCCGATTGCCACATGCCTGCTGTGCCTTCGTTCGACGATGGCAATGTGAACGGACTCGTGCATTCGCATCGCTTTCCCGGCGCGAACACTGCCGTGCCCACTGCCAACCAAGACCAGGCGCAATACGAATTCGCCAAAAAATTCCTGCAGGATAAGCAGCTCACCGTGGATATTTTCGCGATTTCTCCAGCAGGCAAAGAGACCAACGCTCCTGCGCGCAACGAATTTGGAAAGCCGGAACTCTCGACGACCTTCGCCGTCGGCGAGGAATCGGATGCTTCCCTACCCAAGGGCCCCGCCGGCGAAGTCCGCCCAATTACGGCTCCTATCGATCGCACTGACGCGGCCGTGCGCCGCGGCGATGACGCCCGCGTGGACGTGGTCGTGCGTACCCGCAAAGTCGGCCACTTTTTCCCAGGTGGCACGGTGGACGCCTTCGAGGTCTGGCTCGAGCTGCAAGCGACTGATGAAAAAGGCCAAGTACTCTTCTGGAGCGGAAAAGTCGAGGACGACGGTAAAGGTCCCGTCGAACCGGGAGCGCACTTCTATCGTTCGTTGCAGATCGATGGCCACGGCAATCCCATCAACAAGCGCAACGCCTGGGCCACTCGCTCGGTCGTGTACGTCCATCTGATCCCGCCTGGTGCCGCGGATACAGCACACTTCCGTCTTCACATTTCCGAAAATGCGGGCGACAAAATTACGCTCCACGCCAAGCTCAACTATCGCAAGTTCAGCTGGTTCAATACGCATTTCTCCTTTGCGGGCGTCGAAGCGGAAAAAGCCGCACAAGGCAAACCAAGTGCTGCGTCGAATGCAAGCGCAACGGCCGCCACGACTACGCCGGACTACGACGACCGCAAATGGGCGTTCAACGGCGACACCTCGAGTGTCTCCGGTAACCTCAAAACGATTCCCGATCTCCCGATCACTGTCGTCGCGGAGGACACCAAGACACTGCGCGTTCTTCCGCGAACGGCTCTCCCGCCTCAGCCAAAGACTGTCACGACCAAAGAGGATTGGACCCGCTGGAACGATTACGGCATTGGCCTGTTCTTGCAGGGCGATTTGAAAGCTGCCGCCGCGGCCTTTGAGAAAATCACCGAAGCCGATCCGCAAAATCCTGACGGCTGGACTAACATTGGCCGCACCCTGCTTCAGGAGGGCGACACGGCCGGCGCGCGCAAGGTCCTGGAGAAATCTCTCGCCATCAACCCGCAGCTGGGGCGCACCAACTACTTCTACGCACGTGCGCTTAAGGAAGACGGCGATTACGATGGCGCCGCAGCTCATTTGCAAATCGTGCTTGCGCAATTTCCGCGCGACCGCGTCGTCCGCAACGAGCTTGGCCGTGTCCGCTTTCTTCAAAAGCGCTACGCCGACGCCGTCAAGGAATTCGAGCGGACCCTTTCCATCGATCCCGAAGACCTGCAAGCTCATTACAATCTAATGCTCTGCTACAACGGCCTCGGCGACGACGCTAAAGCCAACGAACACAAAGCCCGCTACTTGCGCTTCAAGGCCGACGAGTCAGCCCAGGCCATCACCGGCCCTTATCGCCAGACGCATCCCGAAGACAACAATGAACGCCAGGCAATTCACGAGCATGTCAGCGTCGCGTTAGCGCCCGGCAAGCAGCTTAGTCAAAAGCCCAAACCGACAGCCGCACGTTTAACGTTGCCAGCCGCCACGCCCAGTGGCAAAGATTAACGTGCTCGGCTTCCGCAAATCGTGCAATGTTCCTTGCAGGAGCGCAGCATCGCTGCGGCCTGGCCGCCAAGATCCATCCCAACTCAAGGAGCCTTCCTCGTGACCTGGATCAAAACTGTTCCAATGGAAGAAGACCCCCGCGTCAAGAACGCCGTCGAAGCGCAGCGCAAGCTCTATCCCATTGAATACGCAACGCCTATCCATCCCGTGAATGACGGCCAGATGTCTGGCATCGTGGCGAGCCACACGCTTCTTCCGGATGTTCTCTTCCACGCGTTCAGCACCTTCGGCGCGCTCATGTCGCCGGATCTTCCTCTCAAACGGCATCAGCATGAAATGATCGCCACGATGGTTTCGGTCACCAATCGCTGCCATTATTGAATCGAGTCACACGCAGAGTTTCTGCGTCGCGTCACGCTGGATGAAGCCATGGTCAAAGCGCTCCAGGCCGACTTTCGCACTGCGCCCATTACCAAACAGGATCGCGCCATGCTGGATTACGTCGTGAAGCTCACAAGAGATGCCACGAGGTGCGGCCCGGACGATCACGCGAGGCTGCGCGCTGCGGGCTTCGATGATCGTGGCATTCTGCAGATCACTCTGATCGCGTCCTGGTTTAATTACATCAATCGCGCGGCCGATGCCCTCGGCGTCGGCCGCGGCTGAATCTTGGGGGAATGGTGAAGCGTTCGCTAGCAGCAATTCTAGTTCTTGCCTTGGCAATATTTCTCGTCGGAAAAACAGGAATCGGAGCGACGCCGGAAACCTCAGCGATTCAGTTCCGCGACGTCACGCAACTCGCCGGCATCCACTTCGTCCACAACAACGGCGCCTTCGGCAAGAAATTCCTTCCGGAAACCATGGGCCCCGGCGTCGCCTTCATCGACTACGACAACGACGACTGGCCGGACATTTTTCTTGTAAACGGTATGGACTGGCCCGGCCACGTTCAGAAACACTCGACGCCCAAGCTCTATCACAACAATCATGACGGCACCTTCACCGACGTGACGCACAAGGCTGGGCTCGACGTTGAAATGTTTGGGCTGGGAGTGGCCGTCGGGGACTACGACAATGACGGCTTCGACGATCTTTTCGTCACCGCGTACGGCCAGAGCCGCCTCTTTCACAACAATGGCAACGGCGCCTTCACCGATGTCACGCAAAAAGCAGGCATGCAAGGACCGAAAGAATTCGGCGCCAGCGCCGCTTGGGTCGACTACGACAAGGATGGCCACCTGGACCTCGTCGTCGGCAACTATGTGCAGTGGACGCCTGAGAGCGATCTCTATTGCACCCTCGACGGCAAAAACAAATCGTACTGCACGCCGGAATCCTACAAAGGTACTTCCGTCCGTCTTTGGCACAATCGCGGCAACGGCACGTTTGAAGATGTCACGCAAAAGGCGGGCCTAGCCGATTCCACATCGAAAACTCTCGGTGTGGCAGTCCTCGATTTCGACAATGACGGCTGGCCCGATCTTTTGTTCTCGAATGACACCCAGCCCAACAAACTTTATCGCAACAATGGCAACGGCACCTTCGCCGAAAAAGCCGTCGTCGCCGGAATCGCTTTCAGCGAAGATGGCGTAGCCCGCGCCGGCATGGGTGTGGACGCCGCGGATTACGATCACTCCGGCTTTCCCAGCCTCATAATCACCAATTTTTCGAACCAGATGCTCTCGCTTTATCACAACGAAGGAAAAGGGCTCTTCGTCGATGAAGCTCCGCGCTCGGAAATCGGCCGCGCTTCCCTGCTCACTCTCGGCTTCGGCTGTTTCTTCTTCGACTACGATCTTGATGGCTGGCCCGACGTTCTCGTTGCCAACGGCCATATCGATGCCGACATCCAGCGCGTTCAGGCCAACGTGAAATACGCTATGCCGCCACACCTGTTCCGCAATATTGGCAAAGGCAGGTTTGAAGAGGTCACCAAATCACTCGGCCCAGCTTTCGCTGCTCCCCGCGTGGGGCGCGGCGCCGCCTACGCCGACATCAATAACGACGGTCGTTTGGATTTGTTGCTCTCCACCAACGGCGGCCCGGTGTATTTGTTCCGCAACGAAGCGCAGGGCGCCGCCGCTTCGAATCGCAGTCTGCGCATCAAACTCAGTGGCACAAAATCTGATCGCGATGGCATCGGCGCAATCGTCAAACTCACTGCTGGCGGCGAGACGCAATCGCAAATGCTCCGCAGCGGCTCCAGCTACCTTTCCGCCAGCGAACTCGTTTTGACCTTTGGCCTCGGCCACAACGAAAAAGCCGACACCCTCGAAATTCGTTGGCCCAGCGGCCAGCTCGACCGCCTTTCGAGCGTGAGCGCTGGCCAAACCATTAGCGTAACCGAAGGCCAAGGCGTCACTTCAACCCGGAAGTTCGGCAAGAACTGATAGGCGCGCCTGCGCTTCCATTCATGCTGCTCTATTCGTGACGCAGGGCCACCATCGGATCGACGCGCATCGCGCGCCGCGCTGGAACGAAACACGCTGCGGCCGACACAGCAATGAGCAGCAGCACGACGCTCGCAAAGGTCAACCGATCTGTGGGCTGCACGTCGAAAAGCATGGTGGCCAGGAAACGCGTGAGCGCAACGGAGGCAATTACTCCGGTGGCCACTCCGCAAGCCACCAACAGCATTCCCTGGCGAAGCACCGCTCCGAGGAGCTCGCTTCGCTGGGCACCGAGGGCAATTCGGAGGCCGATTTCACGGGTTCGCTGCGCAACGTTATACGCCGTGACACCATAGATTCCGACCACCGAAAGTGCTAGCGCAATCCCAGCGAAGGCGCCAATGAGAATTAGGGCGAATTTCCGCCCTTGTACAGAAAGGCCCACATAGCTTTCGAGCGGCATGACGCGCGAAATCGGCTGCGTCGTATCGATGGAGTGAATGGCTTGTTGTGCGGCGGAGGAAATTGCCGCGGGAGTGCTTGCCGCGCGAATGACAAAGACCATCAAGCCATCGGGAAATGGCCATTGCTGGTGCGGAACGTACATCTGCATGTCTGGATCAGCGTCGAGCCCAACGTGGTGCACATCTCCGGTGACGCCGACGACGGTCCACCAGGGATTATCCACGCCGCCGAGCCTGACTCGCTTGCCGATCGGATCTTCGCCGGGCCACATGCGGCGCGCCGTGGTTTCGCCGATCAGAAGCACTTGGGGCGCTGTCGCTGTGTCTGCGGGAGTGATGTCGCGGCCGCGAAGCAAAGGAATTCGCATGGTTTCCAGGAACCCCGGGGTGATGCAGTAGCGTTCGGCGCTGGGGTCTTCTTCGGGATTTGCGTGCATTTCGCCTTCGACATGGAAACCGTACTTATCCATATTTCCAGCCAGCGGAATCTGACTGGCGGCAGCGGCAGATTGCACGCCGGGAAGCGCACGCAGACGTTCGACGGCATCGGCAAAATATTGACGCACGACCGCGTTGTCGTTGAATCGTTGGCCGAGAACCGTGGTTTGCATGGACAGTACATTAGTGGAATCGAATCCCGGCGAAACCACCAGCAGCCGGCTTAAGCTGCGTAGCAGAAGGCCCGCTCCGATCAGAAGCGTCACGGAAAGTGCAATTTCCGAGATGATCAACAATCCGCGCAAGCGGCGGCTCGCCACACTCCCGCTACTGCGCATGCCCTCCCGCAAGGAATCGTGCATCGTGTTTTTCGACAGGCGATACCCAGGCGCAAGGCCCGCGGCGATGCCGGTGAGCAGCGCAACTCCAACCGTGAATAACAAGACCCGCCAGTCGAGATTCACTTGCTCGAGACGTGGCAGATCGCCTCCGCCGATACTGGCCAAAACTTTAGGCGTCCAGTAGGCAGGGATGAATCCTGCCGCGGCACCCAGCAGGCCGAGAACGCAGTTTTCCGCCAGCAGTTGACGAATGATCCTGCCGCGTGTCGCGCCCAGCGCGGTGCGCACGGCAACTTCACGTTCGCGGTCGGCGGCGCGTGAGAGAAGCAGGTTGGCAAGATTTGCACACGCCACCAGCAGCACGAAAGAGACGGCCCCGAGCAGGATGTAGAGTGGCGCACTGGCCGGGCCGAGTAGTTGCTCGCGGATCGGCGTGAGAATCACACCGGTATCGTCATAGTCCTTCGGATATGCTTTGCTTAGTGCAGCGGAAATTGTGTCCATCTCGGCGTTGGCTTCTGTAATGGCTACGCCGTCGCGCAGTCGGCCAATGGCCACTAGGTGATGGCAGGTGCGGCAGGCCCACGGCTGCGAAACGTCGTAGCCGAGCACGCGCCAGATCTCCACGGCGCCCCCGCGCGGATCCTGGTTCATCAATGATTGGTACCTCGCAGGCAGAACCCCCGCCACGATGTACTGGGTTGCGTTCATATTGATGGGTTTGCCGGCGATGTTGGGGTCGGAGTTGAATTTGCGCTGCCACAACGAGTGGCTGAGCATGACGACTTTGTTGGCGTTGGGAACGTCTTCTTCGGGCAAGAAGTCGCGTCCGATTTCCGGATGGATGCCAAGGGTGCGAAAATAATTGCTGGTGACGCGAAGGCCGCTGAGCTGTTCTGGCTCTCCAACTTGCAGCACTGGCTGCCAGGAACTGTAAATGGCAATTTCCTCGAAACTCTTATTCTGAGATTTCCAATCGAGGTACGTCGCGTAGCCGACGTTTTCACGGGAGCCGTCGCGGCTTTTCTCCCATATCATCGTGAGGCGGTTTGGGTTGTGGTACGGGAGCGGTCGCAGCAGGACTCCGTTGACCAAGCTGAAGATAGCGGTGTTCGCGCCGATGCCGAGGGCAAGGGTGAGGACGGCGACGGTGGTGAACCCCGGAGACTTGCTCAGCATGCGAACGGCAAAGCGCAGATCTTGCCAGCAGGTTTCCACAAAAGATTCCCAGCCGGAGGAGCGGACCTCTTCCCTCGCAACGTCCACCCTGCCGCGCTCCAGGCGCACGGCGGCGAAGCGCATCCTTACGGCTCATGCCCTGCTTCATCTTTTCCTCGGCTGCCATCTCCAGGAAGCCGTTTAGTTCTTCGTCCAACTCCTGGCCGACCTGCTCCTTTCGGAACAGTGATCGGACCCCGCCCGCTATGTTTCGCAACAATGCCAGTGTGCTTTCCAGCATCGACATGGTTCACTTCCTATTCGTGGCGCAGGGCGACCATCGGGTCGACGCGCGTGGCGCGACGTGCGGGGATGTAGCACGCCGCGAGCGCCACGATGACGAGCAGAGCGGCGGCACCAAAAAAGGTAAGGGGGTCAGCCGCGCCAACGCCGAAGAGCTGACTTTTTAAGAACCGTACAAGCCCCAGGGCAGCGATGCTGCCGGCACCCAAACCGGCGCCAGCGATCTTCAGACCCTCCCGTAAGACCATGCTCCGGATGGTCTGCGACGAAGCACCCAATGCGACGCGAATGCCGATTTCCTGCGTCCGGCAGGAAACGGAATAGGAAATGACCCCGAAAATTCCCGCTGCTGCAAGCAGCGCCGCCAAGACACCAAACAGACCGATCAACCAGGTGCGGAAGCGGGGCTGAGCGACGGAAGATTCGAGAACATCAGGCATGGAGGCAATATCGGTGAGAGGAAGATTCTTGTCGATGCTCCAAGCCGCCTGGCGGATGGAGGAAACAACGCTTGAAGGAGGGAGCGCGCTTTTGACCACCACGTCCGCGCCCCAAAATGGCTCCTGCGCGAAAGGCACATACATCATCGGGCCGGGGGCCTGGTGAAGCGAGATATCACGCACATCGCCGACAACTCCGACGATCTCCCGCGAGACATTGGTGTTGGGAGGAAATCCAAAAACGAGACGCTTGCCGAGTGGATTTTGATTGGGAAAATAAAATTGCGCGAGAGTTTCATTGATGAGCGCGACTCGCCGACCCGAAGGGGAGTCATCGGAATTAAACGTGCGGCCGTGCAATAATGGAATGCCCATGACGCGAAAATAGTTGGGGCTCACTGCGACGTAGTCTGCGGTGTTTGGTGTTCCCGGCGGCAAAGGGGGACTATCAGCAATCGAAAAGGGCAAGTTGATGGAGCCATCAGCCAGGGGTAGTGGAGCGGCATTGGCGGAATCCTTTAAGCCTGGCTGGGCCTGAATGCGATCAAGAAGCTCGCTAGCGAATGCCGTCCATTGCTGCGGGGTGGAATATTGAAATCTCGGAAGAGAGATCCTCGCCTTCAATATGTGCTCGACGTTGAAGCCGGGATTTACTGATGTCAAGATGATGAAGCTGCGGAGGAGCAAACCTGCGGCCACCACCACGACCAAAGCCAGTGCGAGTTCCGAGGCGGCCAGGAAATTGCGGGCGCGACTGCGGCGACCCCCTTCACCCGAGCGAGCGGCACCTTCTCTCAAGTTCGCTTCCAGATGGGCATCCCCCGAGAGGAGCGCTGGCGCCAAGCCAAATCCCAGGCTGGAAACGAGTGAAAGCGCCAGCGCGAAACCCAGCACCCAGCCGTCCAGACGAACCGCACCGAATTGAGCGAGCCCGGACGGCAGGAACGGGGTAATCGCATGGACGCACCAAAAGGCGAGAAGGATTCCGGCGATGGCGCCTAACAAACCAAGCACGGCACTCTCTGTGAGCAATTGGCGAACGATGCGCCCGCGTTCCGCCCCGAGAGCCTGACGAAGGGCCATTTCCCTTGCGCGGGAAGTCGCACGAGCCAGGAGCAGATTTGCAATATTGGCGCAGCCGATCAGAAGGACGAGACCTACGGCCCCCAATAGCACGAGGAGCGCGGATCGAACGTCTCCCACCAACTCCTGCTGCAGCGGGGTGAGGCGAATGGTCCAGCCAGTGTCTTCGGCCGGGAACTCCTTGGCTAAGTTGCTGCTCACCGAATCCATGTCGGCTTGGGCTTGTGCGAGAGAGACACCCTGCTTAAGGCGTCCGATCACGGGCAGCCAATGGGGGCTTGGGGGCTGCGCGATCCAGCCGCTAAAGAGAGGATCTTGAGCGAGTGGGATCCAGATGTCCTGCTTGGTGAAGAAGGGAACACGGAAACCCGCAGGCATAATTCCGATGATGGTGAAAGAACGCTGATCCAGAGTGATCGCACTTCCGATTATCTTAGGGTCAGAGCCGAATCTGCTGAGCCATAAGGTTTCGCTCAAGATGACGACCGGAGCCGCGCCGCGAACGCCGTCTTCGGGGCTAAAAGTGCGCCCGAGGAGAGCTTGGGTTTGCAGAATCGAAAACATCTGCGGAGTGACAACAACGGTCGCGAGCTCAGAAGGTTCGCCGCGGCCCGTAAAGGTGAGGGCGTGGAACGCCTCGCCGGCAATGAAACTGAAAGTGCGGTTCTGTTCCTGCCACGCTGTGAAATCAACGTATGAGCAGCCAGCTTCCTTGATTCCCTTCTGTAGGTTGGACTCGAACATGGTGACCAATTGCCCGGGATTCTGGTAGGGAAGAGGCCTGAGAAGCACGGCATAAACGACGCTGAAAATCGCGGTGTTGGCGCCGATGCCGACAGCGAGCGTGAGGACTGCGACAGCAGTGAAACCCGGATTCTTGCGCAGCATGCGGGCGGCGAAGCGCAAATCCTGCCAGTACGTCTCCAGAAAGAATTCCCAGCCGGCAGAGCGGACGACTTCCTTGGCAACCTCGACTGTCCCCTCCTCCAATCGCACTGCACGAAGCGCATCCTTGCGGCTCATCCCCTGCTTCATCTTTTCTTCGGCTGCCATCTCCAGGAAGCCGCTCAATTCTTCGTCCAGCTCCTGGCTGACCTGCTCCTTTCGGAACAGCGATCGGAGCCCGCTCGCCATGCTTCGTAGCAAGGACATGGTTCGCTTATGACGCCTCCAAGATTCTGGCGATCGCCGCCACTTGCCTTCCCCATTCTCGCGTTTCGTTATTGAGTCTCTTTCGTCCCTGTTCTGTTAGGGCGTAATACTTTGCGCGCCTGCTATTCTCAGTGGCTTTCCATTCGCTTCGGATCAGCCCCGCTCGTTGCAGCCGCTGAAACGCGACAAATAGCGAGCCTGCATTGAGGCGGAAAACGCCCTTGCTCAGCTGTTCGAGCCGTACGGCGATGCCATATCCGTGCATGGATTCGAGCGCCAGCGTTTTCAAAATGAGCATGTCCAGGGTGCCCTGGACGAGATCTCCCGGCTTGTCCGCCATGGATGCCTTCCTCCTGAGGATCAAGAGGAGGATACGCCTCTCCTACTGATTGTCAAGAGGAGAAGTCAAGACCTCCGCTCTCCACTCTTCCGCGAAACCATCTAGGTTGCGAAACAAAAACGCCCCGGAATCGGCCGGGGCATTTTTGTACTGCATTTGCAGAAGTATTTCTAGAACTGGTTCCAGAGGAACTGGTTGTACACCTCGTGGTGGAACTGGACTTCTTGCGCCTTGACGACGGTGCCCAGCAAGCGCGGGCAACGGTCTGCGGAGGCGCGCTTCAGTTCGGCGTAGCGTCCTTTCACGTCGGCGCCGAGAAGCGTCGTGGTCCAGTCGGCCTTTTCGAAGTTTTCGATGGCGGTATAGATGTTGTCCGGCAAGTAGCGCTGGGCCGAGCGAAGATTTTTGATCTTGGCTACTTCGCCGTCCAATCCGGACTTGAAGATCGAATACATCACCATATACGGATTTGCGTCAGGCGCGACCGCGCGCACTTCCGTGCGCATGCTGCGCTCGTTGCCGATGGGAATGCGCACCATCGCGCCGCGGTTCACAGCCGACGCATTCAGTTGATTCGGTGCTTCAAAATGCGGATCGAGGCGGCGATAGGCATTCACACTGGAGTTGAAGAGCAGGCAGATGTCGTTACCGTGGGTGAGGATGCGGTCCACGAAGTCCCAGCCAAATTTGCTGAGCTTTTCTTCACCCTTGGGATCCCAGAAGAGATTCTTGCCATCCTTGCTGACGGAGACGTTGGTATGCATACCGCTGCCGTTGACGCCAACCACTGGCTTTGGCAGGAAGCACGCCGTGAATCCCATGTTGGTAGCTACTTGGCGGCAAATCAGTTTGTAAAGCTGAATCTGGTCGGCGGCGGAGACTACTTCACCGTATCCATAATTGATTTCGAATTGCGACGGCGCCACTTCCGGGTGATCTTTTTCGTTCTGGAATGCCATCGCGCGCTGCACTTCCGCGGTGGTATCAATAAACGTGCGCAACGGATCGCCGGGCAGCGAATGGTAGTAACCGCCCGTATTCACGTATTCGAATTTTCCCGTTTCGTGGTAATTGCGCTCCGCGTTTTGACCCCTGAAAAGAAATCCTTCAATTTCATTGGCGGCGTTGAGCGTGTAGCCTTTTTTCTCGTGAAGGCCATCCGCGTAGCCCTTCAGCACTCCGCGAATGTCGGCGGTATACGGCGAACCGTCTTTGTCAATCACGTGTCCGAAAACCAGAACCTTTCCGGAGCCAAATACATCCGCGGGCGCCCAATAAAACGCGCCCCAATCCATCGCCAGCCGCAAATCGCTTTCGCGTTGCGCCGTGAACCCGCGAATCGAAGATCCGTCGAACGTCAAATTATCCCAGCTCTTGATCAAAAATTTCTTGTCATAATCGAGCATGTGCAGCCGGCCTTCCAGGTCGCTGAACAGTACCGTCACGGCCTTGATGCGCTTTTCGTCCGTCAAATATTTCAGGCGTTCTTCCTGAATCTTGTGCTCGGCAACTCGTTTCTGGCGTTGCTCCTTGGCCTTCAGATTCAGCTGCTCCAGCTCATCATAGGAAAGGGCGAGAAAATTTCGCAGTTCGTTCGACATGAATCTCCTCAATATGGGATAAGACGCAACCTTCGGGGCATTCTTCGCCGGCAAGGGACCCGCCGGCCCGCACTAGGGTATCGCGTGGGTATTCCGAGCGTCAATCAAAAGACCTGATGCAAAGAATTCAAAAGTTTGCAGCAGCCGCAGTCCACTTTGGCGTGCTGCGCGTAACTCCAGCAAAACAGGCTTGGTAGCGATACCGGGATTCGAACCCGGATTTTAGCCTTGAGAGGGCGATGTTCAACAACTGTAAGCGATTGACTCAAAGCATGATACAATATCGTTGCATTAATTTCTTGCCCCGTTGCATTAATCGTGGTATCATACCTTATCGAGTAAAACCAAGGGGCACAATGAACAGCGCAGAACGCAAACTTGAAGACATCAACGCACGGCTGAAACACGGAGAGGGCTGGATCGGCTATCGCTACCACAAAACAAGTGACGGCCAACAAGCACCTTCGAGGTTTCTGTACTATTCGTTCTATCACGGGCGCAAACAGAAATTCGTCAGGACAAAAACCAACGGTCCCGAGCGGGCATATCGTGAATTGCTCGCCGCCCGCAAGCAAGTTGAGGATGGAAGTCGGCTGCCCTCAGAAGTTTCCAAACTCCGTTATGAGAACTTGAAGTCTATTCTCATGGATCACTACCGAGAGCACGCGCCGGATTCACTCTACACACGGCGCACTGAGGACGGTGGTACGGAACAAACATTCTTGGGAGCGGATAAATTGGACAGGTTTTTCAAGCGCTGCCCGATCACAGAAATCACCGCCTTGAAGCTTCAGGAATTCATAAAGTGGCGTCGGCGTGAGGGAGATTCAGGGCCAACCATTCGGCGGCAGCTTGGAAAGTTACGCACCGCATTCAATTGCGCAAAAGCCCTCGACCTAGTCACGGACAATCACATTCCAACGTTTGTACTTCCTGCCGATTCAAAACCACGCAAGGGATTTCTCGACCTCGACGGGTTTGAAACCTTGCGCGATGCGATGCCGGAGAATTTAAGGCCAGCAACGGTTTTCTTGTATTACACAGGTTGCCGCACCGGAGCCGCGAAGAAAATCACGTGGGAAATGGTGTCAAAGGATTGCAACGAGATCGAGCTTCCGGGCGAAATTGTGAAGAACGATGATCCGCTGACGTTGCCGCTCGTTGGTCCCCTGAAAGAAATCGCTGTCACGCTTCGCACGTTGCGCAAATCATTTCCGCAGCCCACGGATCGCGTGTTCGACTTCACTAACTTTCGCTGGGAGTGGGATCGAGTTTGCGCCAAACTCGGCTTCGGCGTTTTCGACAAAGAAAGCAAAACCTACAGCGGACTTATTCCCCATGATTTCCGCCGCAGTGCTGCACGTAACTTGATTAAGGCTGGTCTGGACCGCCGCACCGCCATGAAAATTACGGGGCATAAGACCGAGCATATCTTCGAGCGTTACAACATCAAAACCACCACGGATGTGCAGGAAGCTTTAATCAAGGCGGGCACCTTCAAAAAATCGGCTACCGTAGTTCCGATTGCTGAAACTTCTGCAACACTGTAGAATTACCTCGTGGCCCGGTAGTGTAATCGGTTCAACACGCTGCCCTCTCAAGGCAGAGACTACGGGTTCGATTCCCGTCCGGGCTACCAACTAACCGTGCTACCAGCCACACTCTCCGCCACTTTTTTCCTAATCGTCACCTGTGCCGTCAAAATAAAGTTTTTTGCTCTTGCAATGTTTCAAAAGTAGGTGTATCGCAATCAGCCAAAAATGCAGTTTTTCCGCGAACGATTATTAGCGTAAGAAAGTTATGTCGGCGTCAGCTTGAACTTCCGACCAGTAGAATCCTGCGATGCAATGCGTCAGAATGCGTGCGTCGAGAACACAACACGGAAGCTGCGTGACCGTCGTAATCCACGGAAACGACGTAAAAGATGAGACGTGGCGTCGGTGACAAAAAGGACACTGATGTCGTAGGGGCTGAAAGGCCACAGCACTCCTCGTAAGCGCGACCGGGCGGTGCAATCCGATTCAACTAAAGGATTGTATTGCTTTGTCTTTACAGCAACGTTTCAAGAAATCCGTCGAGCCACAGAACTCACCACAAAACTCAGCCCGCTTGCTGAATGTCAAGGACGCGGCAAAATACATCGCGGGACATGAATGGTACATTCGCACGCTCATTCGGAATAGGCAAATTCCCTACCTGGTCGTGGGCCGAGGTTACGCCTTGGACCGCACTGACCTCGACCGTTTCATCGAGAAACAGAAAATTGGGGTTCTGGTGTGAAGCAGATGCACTGTCAGAATCGCGGGAAACGAAGCAAGCGTGAAACGCGGGCGCGGCAAGAGCGTGGCTGGCGGCAGGTCGCACGGATCACGGGCGCGGGATTGTTCGATCTGCCTGAGTTTTTCCGAACTGGCCTTTACAAGTTGATTCGCGGCGGGCTGGCTGATGCCGAAATTCTACGCGCCTATGAGAGATGCCGGGCTTGGCTTGCGAAGGTGAAAGATGGAGCGGGGGAGTGCGAATGCGGCTGCGGGACGAAGCGCCCAGTAGATGCCGTAACCAAGCGCCTCTTCCACAAGATTTGGGCTTCGCTAACCGGGAAGAAGGATTGAGCCTAGTAGGGCGGCTTTGTTATTCGACAGTTGAGAGCGACCACGCGAGAAACGATTGAGCGAATGGAAGAGCGCAAGCGTGAAGAGGACCTGAAACGATTGCAACAGGAAGAGGCCGCGTTCATTCCGCCCGGCCCGTCTTCATTGACTTGTTGACGTTCAAGTATTTCGGCGGTACTAGGCACTGTCCCATTTAACTGCGCGAGTTGGGAACTCTACGCCCACACAAAAGCGCTCTCCCACAGGCATACAATAAATCACGTTTCCGACTTGCGGGAATTCTCCAGTCAGAGGAGTAATAAACACCTTTTCGCCCGACCGCCAGGACCGCTTGCTAATTACACGAGCGCCGTGGGGACTGACGTTCTCCGTAACCGTTCGCTCACGGTCACGGGGGTCTGCCAGGCTTGCGAG
>MNEA01000129.1 GCA_001917435.1 Acidobacteria bacterium 13_2_20CM_2_57_6 | reverse complement strand
ACCCTCAACCGCAAGTGAAGAAGCGGGCAATCAAGCAGGCGGCGTGGAAGGCACTCGCGTCGCACTACAAGACGGTCTCCAAGCTGCATTTGCGTCAGCTTTTTGCGGACGACCCGAAGCGCGGTCAGCGTATGACGGTCGAGGCTGTAGGCCTGTACCTCGATTACTCGAAGAACCGCATTACCGATGAAACCTTCAAACTGCTTCTTCAGCTCGCCGGGGAGTCTGGCTTGCGAGCGCGAATCGACGCCATGTTTCGTGGGGACAAAATCAACATCACCGAGCAACGGGCGGTCTTGCACGTGGCCTTGCGTGCCCCAAAGGATGCCTCAATCATTGTGGACGGAAAGAACGTGGTGCCTGAAGTCCATGAAGTGCTCGACCGGATGGCTGACTTCTCGGAGCGTGTACGCAGTGGCGAGTGGAAAGGCCACACCGGCAAACGCATTCGAAATGTAATCAACATCGGCATTGGGGGATCTGACCTCGGTCCCGTTATGGCTTATGAGGCGCTTCGATACTACTGCGAACGCTCCATGACGTTCCGTTTCGTCTCCAACGTAGATGGAACGGACTTCGCGGAGGCTGTGCAAGGTCTCGATGCCGCAGAAACGTTATTCATCGTCTCTTCAAAAACTTTTACAACGCTCGAGACAATGACGAATGCCCATACGGCCCGTGCCTGGTCACTCGCGGGTCTGGGAGGGGATGAAAAATCGGTCGCAAAGCATTTTGTCGCGGTGTCGACAAATGCAGCCGAGGTTTCGAAGTTCGGAATTGATACCGCCAACATGTTCGGATTCTGGGATTGGGTCGGCGGCCGCTACTCGATGGACTCGGCGATCGGCCTTTCGACCATGGTCGCCATCGGCCCGGATAACTTCCGCGCCATGCTCAATGGCTTTCACCAGATGGACGAGCATTTCCGTACCGCGCCCTTCGAACACAATCTGCCAGTTCTCATGGGTTTGCTCGCCCTTTGGTACAACGACTTTTTCGGCGCACAGACGGTCGCCGTTTTGCCCTACGAGCAATACCTGAAGCGGTTTGCCGCATATCTGCAGCAGTTGACAATGGAGAGCAACGGCAAGCATGTCACGCTCAATGGGAAAGCGGTCGCCCATGATACCGGTCCCATCTATTGGGGCGAGCCGGGGACCAACGGTCAACACTCGTTCTATCAGTTGATCCATCAGGGCACCCGTCTCATCCCTTGTGACTTCATTGCCTTTGTCGAAACTCTGAATCCGGTTGGCCGGCATCATGACATGCTGTTGGCCAATGTTTTCGCCCAGACCGAGGCGCTTGCGTTCGGCAAAACGCCCGAGCAAGTGGAGGCGGAGGGCACATCGGATTGGCTGGTGGCCCATCGGGTCTTTGAAGGCAACCGGCCATCCAACACGATTTTGGCCGAGCGGCTTACGCCGGAAATACTAGGCAAGCTGGTCGCTCTTTACGAGCACGCCGTCTTTACACAGGGCGTCATCTGGAACATTGATTCATTTGATCAGTGGGGCGTGGAGCTGGGCAAAGTCCTGGCACAGCGCATCATCCCGGAACTTGAGAACAGTCCCGAACCTATGCTCAACCATGACAGCTCAACTAACACTTTGATTCGTCGTTACCGCAAACTTAAGGAGTCACAATGACCGCCATAGGCTTTAACGAACCTTTATATATCCTGCCCTTTGACCACCGGGGATCGTTCCAGACCAAGATGTTTGGTTGGACTGGCACGCTAAGCCCAGAGCAAACCGCAGAAATCGCCTCCACCAAGCAAGTAATCTATGATGGCTTCAAGGCGGCTCTCCACGCTGGCGTGCCTGAGCAGAAGGCCGGAATTCTTGTTGATGAACAGTTCGGCGGTGCCATTCTTCGCGATGCCCGGGCGAACGGCCATACAACTGCTTGCCCGGCTGAGAAGAGCGGTCAGGAAGAATTCGATTTCCAGTACGGTGAGGAATTCGCCAAGCACATCGAGGCTTTCCAGCCAACTTTCTGCAAGGTGCTCGTACGCTATAACCCTGAAGGTGATCGCGCTCTGAACCAGCGGCAGGCAGCCCGTCTGAAAAGACTCTCCGATTACCTGCACACTGACGGCCGCAGCAAATTCATGTTCGAGTTGCTGGTGCCGGCGGAAAAGGCGCAGCTCGACCATGTCAAGGAGACAAGAAAGCTTACGACCTGGAGCTACGTCCTCGCTTGATGGTCCAGACCATCATGGAACTGCAGGACGCGCAAGTCGAGCCGGACGTCTGGAAGATCGAAGGACTCGACCGCCGGGAAGACTGCGAAAAGGTTGTGGCTGCGGCACGCCGCCGCGGACGCGACAATGTCGGCTGCATCATCCTGGGCCGGGGAGAGAACGACCAGAAGGTACGCGAGTGGTTGACTACGGCAGCAGCGGTGCCGGGTTTCATTGGCTTCGCCGTCGGCCGAACCAGTTTCTGGAATCCCCTGATTAACATGCGAGCGAAGCAAATCACACGCCAGGACGCTGTCGCTCAGATCGCCGGCCGCTACCGCGAATTTGTGAGCATTTTTGAGAATGCCCGCATCGAGACTCCCGCTGCAGTGAGTTAGAAAGAGAGAGGAGAAGTCCGCAAGATGCAAAATGGCGTCATCAAACTCGCTCCTTCGATTCTCGCGGCCGACTTCTGTCGTCTGGGTGAGCAGGTGGCAGAAGCCGACCAGGCAGGCGCAGATCGGGTTCACGTTGATGTGATGGACGGACATTTCGTTCCTAATCTCTCGATGGGGGCGCCCATCGTCCAATCGCTCAGGCGCGTCACCAGACTTTCGCTCGAGACACACCTGATGATTTCCGACCCGGACTTTTTTCTGGACGAGTTTGCCGAGGCCGGCTCCGATTCATTTCTCGTTCACTGGGAAGGGAACAACAATTTGCACCGCACAGTGCAGCGCATCAAGGCCCTGGGCAAACGCGCCGGAGTAGCAATTAACCCGGCAACTCCAGCGGCTATGCTGGAGGAGATTCTGCCGGACCTCGACCAGGTGCTGGTCATGACCGTTAATCCAGGTTTCGGGCATCAGCATTTCCTTCAGTCAACGCTGCCGAAAATCCGGCAAGTCTCGCAAATGATCGAGCAGATCAAACCGGAATGTGACTTAGAAGTGGACGGAGGGATTGATGAAGCAACTGCTCCTCTGGCAGTCGAGGCAGGAGCGAACGTGCTTGTGGCTGGGACGTCGGTCTTTGCCGCAAATAAAAGTGTCGCAGACGCCATGGAAGGGTTGCGTGATGCAATCTTGCAGATAGCACATTGAATCAAACGGTTTCGCAATTTTCAAAAGAGGAGAGTTTATGCAACTTGGAATGATAGGACTGGGTCGAATGGGCGCCAACATGGTGCGACGGCTGATCAGGAAAGGACACGACTGCGTTGTGTTCGACCGGTCGCCACAAGTGGTGAACGATTTGGTCAAGGAAAATGCGGTTGGATCAGGTTCTCTCGCGGACCTTGTGAAAAAGCTTCAGAAGCCGCGAGCGCTATGGCTGATGGTTCCGGCAGCCGTCGTTGACCAGACCATCGCTGACTTGCTGCCGTATCTTGACGCAGGAGACGTCCTCATCGACGGCGGGAATTCTTACTACGTTGACGACATTCGCCGCGCAAAAGAGCTCGCTCCCAAGCGGATCCACTACGTGGACGTGGGAACCAGCGGCGGTGTATGGGGCCTGGAACGCGGCTACTGCATGATGATTGGCGGGGAAAACGACGTGGTCCAGCGCCTCGATCCGATTTTCTCGGCGCTTGCGCCCGGCACAGGCGACATCTCGCGCACGCCCGGTCGCGAGAATCTCGATGGCACCGCCGAACAAGGTTACCTGCACTGCGGCCCAAATGGCGCTGGTCATTTTGTGAAGATGGTCCACAACGGCATTGAGTACGGAATCATGGCCGCCTATGCCGAAGGATTGTCCGTGCTGCGTTCCGCCAATGTGGGAAAGCGAGAGGGCAAGGTTGACGCTGAAACGACACCCCTGCGCGACCCCGAGCACTACCAATACGAGCTGGATCTCAAGAACATCGCCGAAGTGTGGCGGCGCGGCAGTGTGATCGCGTCGTGGCTGCTGGACCTTACGGCGACTGCGTTGGTTCAGGATCCGGCGCTTTCGAAGTTTGCCGGCCGGGTGTCTGACTCGGGCGAAGGACGCTGGACGATCAAGGCCGCAATCGACGAAGCGGTGCCAACACCGGTTCTCACTGCGTCTCTGTACGAGCGCTTCAGCTCACGTGGCGAAGCCGATTTCGCGAACAAACTCCTATCTGCCATGCGTTACGAGTTCGGCGGACATTTGGAGAAACCAGCAGAAAAATCTGAGGCTGCTTGAAGGAGAGATATTCATGACTACCCACTCGGACGCGCTCGTTTTCTTTGGCGCCACCGGCGATCTGGCCTACAAGAAGATATTCCCGGCGCTGCAAGCGATGGTGAAGCGAGGACATCTCAATGTGCCCGTCGTTGGTGTAGCCAAGGCAGGATGGAATCTCGATCAACTTCGCGCGCGAGCGCATGACAGCCTGGAGAAACACGGCGGAGTCGATCCCACCGCTTTCGAAAAGTTGATCGGCCTGCTGCGCTACGTTGACGGCGACTACCAGGACGCGGCAACCTTCACCGCTCTTCGCAAGGCTCTCGAGGACGCACATCGCCCCGCACACTATCTGGCGATCCCGCCGATTCTGTTCGAAACCGTCGTGGGACACCTGGCGGAATCGAATTGTGGCCGGGGTGCGCGAGTCATCGTCGAAAAACCCTTTGGGCATGACCTTGCGTCCGCGCAGGAGCTGAACAAGGTTCTGCTTGGGGCCTTCGACGAAGGCGACGTCTTCCGCATTGACCATTACCTGGGCAAGCGGGCAGTAAACAACGTGCTGGCGTTCCGCTTCGCCAATACTTTTGTGGAAGCCTTTTGGAACCGCACTTACATCGAGAGTGTGCAGATCACGATGGCAGAGGACTTCGGCGTACAGGGCCGAGGAGGTTTCTACGACCAGACTGGAACCATCCGCGATGTCGTTCAGAATCATTTATTTCAGGTGTTGTCGAATCTTACGATGGAGCCGCCTGTTGGCTTTGACAGCGAGTCGGTTCGCGACGAGAAAGTGAAAGTGCTGAAAGCAATTCCGCCTATCGAGGAGAAGAACCTGGTACGTGGCCAGTTCCGCGGCTACCGGGATGAAAACGGCGTAGCGAAGGACTCGCAGACGGAAACCTTCGCCACTTTGAAATTGGAGATTAATTCCTGGCGCTGGAAAGGTGTGCCATTCTACATTCGCGCCGGCAAATCTTTGCCCACAACCAGCACTGAGATTGTTAGCAAGTTTCGCAAACCTCCTACGTTGATTCCCGACAGCCTGTTGGTGGAAAACCATCTGCGGCTGCGGCTCAGTCCCGAAGTGACCATCGCCATGGGGATGATGGCGCTGGCTCCGGGCGAAGGACTCTCGCTGCAAACTGGCGAAATGGTGGCCAGCCACTCTCCCCGCGCCGATGAGATGGACGCCTACGAACGTGTGCTGGGGGCCGCCATGGCAGGAGACAGCTCATTATTCGCGCGCGAAGACTACGTCGAAGAAGCGTGGCGCATCGTGGAACCGGTGTTGAAAAAGAACACGCCGATTTATCAGTATTCGCCCAATACCTGGGGCCCGGACGAAGTCGAGCGCGTCACCCCACCGGGAGGCTGGCAAAACCCGATTGTGGGACATGAGGCGCCATCTGTTGCCGGCCAAGCTGCCTGAGGCACCGGCAATTCGGAAGCGGAGAATTCGCGATGAAGGTTGAAGTGTTCGCTGATGATGTGTCCACTGCGCAAGCGGCCGCGAAGGCCATTGCTGCAGAGGCCCGCTCCGCAGTCACGGCGCGGGGGCGCTTCGTGATGGCTGTCAGCGGCGGTCATGCTCCCTGGATCATGCTGCGCGCCCTGGCAGATGAAGAGCTCCCGTGGCCGCGCATTCACGTTGTGCAAGTGGACGAACGCGTTGCGCCACTGGGGCACGCGGATAGAAATCTCACCCATCTTCGAGAGAGTCTGCTCAATCACTCGGCGATTCCACCGGAACAGATCCATGCCATGCCCGTGGAATCGTCTAATTTAGACGCCGCAGCCAGGGAATACGCCTCGCTCCTCGGTGAGATCGCTGGCTCACCGCCGACGCTAGACCTGATTCATCTGGGTCTTGGGCCGGACGGACACACCGCGTCCCTGGTGCCCGAAGATCGGGTCCTTACGATCACCGACGCGGATGTGGGTGTGACCGGCATCTACCAGGGAAGGCGCCGAATGACACTGACATATCCCGTCATCAATCGAGCCCGACGGATTTTGTGGCTGGCGACGGGAAGTGAGAAAGCTGGCGCGCTGCTTCGCCTGCGCGAGGGCAGTCTGTTGATTCCTGCGGGGAGAATTTGTCGCCTTCGGGCTGTGATTTTCGCGGATCGCGCGGCGACCGGAGGTGTGGCAGCCGAAATGTTTTCCACCAACGCGTTTATTAGAGAAACAAGCGCTTGAGGAGTACTGCCAGAAGTAGCCCATTTTTCACCAGACGCAGCCCTATTAATCAAGGATGAAAACGATGGTAGCTGGCCGCAATGAGTGATAACAAATTGGACAGGGCGAACAGAAAAGGTAAGGATTCGGCCGGAACCGCGTAACAAAAAGGCACATTGAACAATTCAATCCAAGTGGTGCTTGCCGATGTGGACGATCTAGGGCGCACCCAGCCCGCGGCGGCTGCGCACACCAAGCGCCCGACCTGGGAGCAAACCGAAGGCAGCCCGTTGCCGCTTGGCGTGACCTGGATGGAAGAGGAGCAAGCTTTCAACTTCGCCATTCATGCGGAACATGCGGAAAGCGTCACACTATTGCTTTACGCGGCCACCGATTTGGTCAACCCGCGGCTAACGTACCGTTTCGACTTTCTGCGTAACAAGTCGGGACGGATTTGGCATTGCCGGATACCACTCACCGAAATTGGTGAGTCTTGTTATTACGGATATTCGGTGTCGGGACAAGCTGTTTCCTACGTTCATAGCTTCGACCCACAGAAGGTTCTGCTCGACCCGTATGCGAAATGTGTGTTCTTCCCGCCCGATTTCGATCGCGAATTAGCAATGAGAGAAGGACCCAATGCAGGTCGGGCGCCTCTCGGCGTGCTGAGTGCCCACAGGTCGGAATTTGATTGGACGGGAGACCGAGCGCCGCATCACGAGTCGGATGCAATCATTTACGAACTGCACGTGAAGGGCTTCACGAAGAACCCCAACTCAGGCGTAGATTCATCTCGGGCCGGGACATATGCAGGCTTGGTCGAGAAGATCCCCTATCTGAAAGAGCTCGGGATCACTGTGGTCGAACTGATGCCGATTTTCCAGCGCGATCCACAGGAGGGTGACTACTGGGGCTATATGCCTCTGAACTTCTTCGCGCCCCACGCCCAATACGCGAATACCCGCGACGATGATGAGCAGCACCTTGAATTCAGAAATATGGTGAAGGCGTTTCATCAGGCGGGCATCGGCATAGTGCTTGATGTTGTTTATAACCACACCTGTGAAGGAGATCACAGAGGCCCCATCTACAGCTATAAGGGCATCGACAGCGCTGGCTATTACATGATGTCAGGCGATCCGGCGAACCCGTACGCGAATTACTCCGGCACCGGCAATACCTTGGATTTCGGGGAGCCTCACGTGCGAAACCCCGATGGATCTCTCAACTGGGGAGACGCTCCCATCTTCAGTGAAATTGCCGCTGATCCGGAGCTAGGTCGGCTGCGCTTGATCGCGGAGCCGTGGGATACAGGTGCTTATCAACTCGGCCGCGGATTCCCCGGTATAACCTGGCTGCAGTGGAACGGACGATTCCGCGACGACGTCCGCCGTTTTGTCAAAGGCGATCCCGGAATGGTTCCTGACCTGATGCGGCGTGTCTATGGCAGCGATGATTTTTTCCCCGACAGCCGCGCCGACGCGTATCACGCCTACCAGAGCGTGAACTACGTGACTTCCCACGATGGCTTCACCCTGTACGATCTCGTTTCTTATAACCAGAAGCGCAACTGGGCGAATGGTCACAACAACCAGGATGGCATGGACGACAACTACAGCTGGAACTGTGGTCATGAAGGCGACGAGGCCGCACCCAATGAAGTGCTGGCGTTGCGCCGCAGGCAGGTGAAAAATTTCTGCTGCTTGCTCATGCTTTCGAACGGAACTCCAATGTTCCGAGCCGGGGACGAATTCCTGAACACACAGTTCGGCAACAACAATCCGTACAACCAGGACAACACAACGGGATGGCTGGACTGGAGCCAGCTTCGGGCGAATCAGGACATTTTTCGTTTCTTCAAGAGCATGATTGCGTTTCGGAAAAGCCATTCTGCGCTGAGCCGCAGCCGGTTCTGGCGCGAGGACGTCGACTGGTACGGAACGGGCGAGAGAGTCGACCTTTCCTATGACTCTCACAGTGTGGCGTTCTGCCTGCACGGAGCTTCTCAAAACGATGATGACATCTACGTGATGATCAACGCCTACTGGGAGGAGTTGGAGTTCCACATTCAAGAGGGTACGGCGCAAGAGTGGGTGAGAGTCGTGGACACTGCGTTAGCGAGCCCTGACGATTTCGCGGAGCCCGGAGAGTCTCTTGGCGTGGCGAGCTATCTGGTAGCGCCGAGATCAGTAGTGGTTCTACTTCGGCGCAGAAATTAGTGACATAAACAAAGAAGGAATGGGTGCTTAGGCTTATGAGTGGGAAATCCAAGGTCGTTATTATTGGAGGCGGATTCGGAGGCCTCAGTGCGGCACAGGCGCTGAAGTCAGCGCCAGTTGATGTAACCCTGATCGATCGCCGCAACTATCATCTGTTTCAACCTCTGCTCTATCAAGTTGCCACCGGTTCGCTTTCACCGGGCGAGATTGCAGCGCCGTTGCGCGGCGTGTTGAGCCGTCAGAAAAACACTCGGGTGTTGCTGGGCGACGTACTGGACATTGACCCGGTCTCGAAGCAGGTGGTGCTCGCCGACGGAGCAACTTTCGATTACGACTCTTTGATTGTCGCAGCCGGCTCGCAAACCTCTTACTACGGCCACGACGTGTGGTCGCGGTGGGCCCCTGGCCTGAAGAGCATCGAGGAAGCAACCACCCTTCGGCACAAAATTCTCTACGCATTTGAAGTCGCAGAACGGCTCTCAGATCCTGCTCAGCGGCGCGCCTGGCTCACGTTTGTGATTGTCGGCGCAGGGCCCACGGGAGTCGAGCTGGCAGGAGCGATCGGAGAGATCGCGCGGCAGACGCTCAAGCACGACTTTCGTTCGATATGTCCCGAAGACGCGCAAATCATCCTGCTCGATGGAGGCCCACGGCTGCTCCCGTCATTCCCCGAGGACTTGGCACAAAAGGCTGAGCGGTCTCTTGCCAAGCTCGGTGTGCAAACCAAGATGGGCGCGATGGTGCATGATGTTGACCGGGACGGAGTCGGCCTTCAGGTCAATGGAACCGCAGAGCGCCTGTCAACAAAAACTGTGATCTGGGCTGGCGGCGTCACCGTTGCTCCCCTGGCGAGGACGTTGGCGAAACGTACTGGGGCGGAGACCGACCGCGGCGGAAGGATCAAAGTTGGACCCGACCTCACCATCGCTAATTTTCCCGACATCTATGTGGTCGGAGATCTGGCACTCTCCCTGGACGCAAGCGGAAAGCCGTTGACGGGGGTGGCGCAGGTTGCGATGCAGCAAGGGGCTTATGCCGCGAAAGCAATCGTGCGGAAAACGAGCGGTCAGCCAAAGCAAAAACCCTTCGCGTATTTCGATAAAGGAAACCTGGCGGTGATTGGACGCGCTGCCGCGGTGGCCAATATTTTCGGCGTGCATGTTTCTGGGCTGACGGCGTGGTTGGTTTGGGCGCTTATCCACCTGACGTACATTGTCCAGTTTCAAAGCCGGATCCTGGTTTTCATTCAGTGGGCAATCCAGGACCTGACGTTCAGTCGTGGAGCGCGACTTATCACTGGCATGGCTCCCACCGATTTCAACTTCAATCGAGAAATGGCGGGTGGGGACCGTGCGGTCGAGCCTAAGGTCGAGCCCGGAAGTGGGACGAAGACCGATTCCGTCGCTGTGCCGGCGCGGTAATCCAGAGAGTTTGCCGGACAGGTGCCGTCGTGGGCGAATCTCAATTCTCAGCCGTGCTTGATGATAAATGCGGTTTTATCGTCAGTGAGGTCTTGCTCGCCGATCTGGCGAAAGTATTCATCCTGCGTTAGTGCGTAGTCCAGGATCGCATTGCAGATCTCCCTTGCCGGGCGGTCTTTATGGTCACGAACTATGCGTTCGATCCTTAGGCGAGCTTCTATATCACTGCCGTCATACACGCCGTCGGAATACAGAAAAATGATGTCTCCCGGACTCATCAATGTGATCTCCGCTATATTCGAGGCGTTGATTTGCCTTTGCCGGAGCGCCATCGAAAAATACTTGTTTCGGTCAGGATGATCCTCGGGGATTTCCAATCCGAGCGCGGGGAATTGCACAAGGTAGTCGGTATTCATCGGCACAAAGCACCCGAACTCCGCAGAAAAGACCAATGGTGGAGGACCGCCGAAATTCACAAAACGGAATTGCCCTTCGGGACGTATTTCACCGTAGAGCATGGTTGCAATTTCACGCGACTCGTCGTGCGCATCGCGGCCCAGAGCATTGCGCGCAGTGACGGATTGCGCCAGACGGAGATTAATGTCCTCGAATAGCTTAGGGGTCGTCCTCCCGTAGCGGTCGAGTTCGGCGAGGATAAAAGCATGAAAGGTGTCGTGTACAGTCGAGGCTATCTTCGCCGAGATTATCCCATGCCCCTGAGCATCCACCAGGAGGACGCCTGCGGAGGTGTAGAGTTCGCGCAAATTCTCTGCGACCATGAGCTGTTCTGAGCTCTTCGCCCTTCTGTACTCGTCCTCTTGCAAGCCGTTCGGGGGCGGATTCGATGCAAGCCAATGCACAAACTGATCAACTGAGTTTCGCGGAACCTGGCCTTCGGAGACCCGTTCCAGATATTCTTTGGACAACCGTAAAGCGCGGGCGATACGTGCGTCGATGTTATAGCGTTGCTGAAAATTGATGTATTCGAAGAGATCGCCACCCACGCTTCCAGCGGGAATGGAATTCCCGTACATGTCGGTCCGGGCGAGGTGTGGGATGGCGCCCTCGACCGGCATCAGCCGCTTGCGGAGATACTCGTCAATTCCGGGTTCTGTCTGAATTGCCATAGGGCCTTCTCTACTCCGCTGCACGCCAGGGAGGAGCATTAGCAAGTCGTGCGGACACAGCTAACCGTTCTTGGCGGGGCAGCCCTCCAACAGCATTTCGAACGCATCCGGCTCCAGAAGCTCAAGAGACTCCACGACAACATCAGCGGGCAGGTGGGCACCGTTGTGGCTCACCCCGATGCTACTCATACCAGCACTGCGTGCTCCCTGTACACCGGCAACGGCATCTTCCACCACAATGCACCTGTCGGGTGATACTCCGACGCGAGCAGCAGCGGTCAGATACACTTCAGGATCCGGTTTTCCCCTGTGCACATCCTCAGCGGAGACGATGCCCTGAAAAATATGGGTAGCCGACAGAGTCTCAAGGACTGCCTCGATATTCGCGCGCGGCGCCGCCGAAGCGATGGCCTGAAGCCATCCTTCCTTGTGAAGCCGGTGCACCCAATGAGCAACCCCGGGGAGAGGCGAAATGCCGCCCCGGCGAAGCAGTTGACGATATAGCTCCTCTTTGGCGTTTGCGATTCTCTCAATCCGCTCTGGAGTCGCCGCAGTGCCCAGCCATCGGGGAAGGATGGAATCGTTCCGCTGGCCAAACGAGGAAAGAAACTGCTCATGAGTGATCGCAATGCCCTCATTGGCGAGCGTGTCCCGCCAGGAAATCCAGTGGAACTCCTCTGAATCGATCAGGGTCCCGTCCATGTCCCAAAGAACCGCGCGACTAGCGCTCATCTATATACAACCTCCATCGCGGATATCCCTTGGTGAATGCCCGATCTGGCGATGGCCGACAAGAAAAAAGACCAAATTGCGCAAACGACGCCGTGCGGCTCGACCTGGGTGAGCCGCACGCTTCGCTGGGGCCAGTACTCACCCGACCTTTTCGGCAACCTGGGAGAGTGCGTAATCTTCCAGGTGCTGCGCGTCGCTGTTGAATTTGCGGATGCCCTCGGCGAGCTTCTCCGTCGCCATTGCGTCCTCGTTGTGCATCCAGCGAAAGGTCTTTTCATCCAGATGGAGGCGCTCTTCCTTGCTGGCCTTCGCTTTCATCGGATCGAGTTTACGATCCAGCGTTCCCTCGGCTTGCTCCAGTTGGTCAAGAAGCTCAGGACTGATCGTGAGCAAATCGCATCCGGCCAGTCGGACGATCTGGTTCACATTCCGGAAGCTGGCGCCCATCACCTGCGTTTTGTAGCCGTATTTCTTGTAGTAATTGTAGATGCGAGTGACGGATCCAACGCCGGGATCCTGGTCCGGGGCAATCTCCTTGCCCCCTCCCTCCTTCTTATACCAGTCGTAGATACGGCCGACAAAAGGCGAAATCAAAGTGACTCCAGCCTCGGCACACGCGACTGCTTGCGCGAAGCTGAAAAGAAGCGTCAGATTGCAGTGGATGCCTTCCTTCTCCAGAAGCTCGGCCGCACGAATGCCCTCCCAAGTGCTGGCGACCTTGATCAGGACTCGTTCGCGCGTCACGCCCTGCTTCTCATACAGCGAAATCAGCTTGCGGCCCTTGTCGATTGTCGCCTTGGTATCGAAGCTCAAGCTGGCAGCGACCTCCGTAGACACGCGGCCGGGAACTACCTTGAGAATCTCTTCTCCGAACAAGACGAAGAGCCGATCGATGAACTCTGCCGCCATTTCTTCGTGACGGCCGCCGCGTTTCACGGCTAGGTCGGCAGCTTCCTCCACCAAGTGCCGATAGTCTGGCATCTGGGCGGCGTGATAAAGGAGGGAAGGATTGGTGGTCGCGTCCTGCGGACGGTGGTGCGCAATCGCCTCGATATCCCCCGTATCCGCTACAACGGTCGTGTATTTCTTCAACGATTCAAACAGCGTCATTGTTTTCTCCTGTGATTCACGCTCAAATGCCCTCAAACTGCATTGCCTTAAGTCGCATGCGCAACCGTGCTGTGTTCGAGTTGAGTAACCT
>MNEA01000147.1 GCA_001917435.1 Acidobacteria bacterium 13_2_20CM_2_57_6 | reverse complement strand
CTACGTGCGGAAAAAAACAATCTCACTTACAGCGAAACGGCCTGCGGCTTCTGCCCGGCGTGCCGCGCCAAGCCCGCTGCGTCCCGGTACACGCGCAACTTCTTCGCGCGCCGCGCGCGCAGCTTGTTCTTCGGCAGCATACCGAGAACCGCTTCCCGGATCATCCAGTCGGCCTTGGCCTCGCGCAACCGCTTCGCAGGCACTTCCTTCAGTCCGCCTGGATACCCACTGTGCGAAAAGTAAACCTTTTGCTCGACCTTGTTTCCGGTCATGCGGACTTTGTCCGCATTGATCACCACCACGTGGTCGCCCGAATCCAGGTACGGCGTAAAACTCGGCTTGTCTTTGCCGATCAGCATGCGCGCGACCTTGGTCGCCAGGCGTCCCAGCACCACGTTCGTCGCATCCACCACGAACCAGTTCGCACCCGTTTTTAGCGCTTCGGCCTCTTCACCCTTGGCTACGTACGTCCTCATTGCGCTCAGTCACACCTTTCCCTGTAAAGACAATCACTTATTGTAGGATTAGTCTCTCGTTGCGTCAACTTGAAAGTACGGTCTCGCGGCAACCCGAGAGTGCGGTGTGTCACCAGAAAGTAGCCCCGCGTCGTTCGGGCCGCCCTAAGTCGACGCTTCGGCTGGCAGCTTCACCCAGGCGAGAACAAAGATCAGCAGCGTGACGGCCAGAAACGAAACTGGGATAATGAAAAAATAACGAAGAGAAACGGCGGTCATGGCGGCCAGCCAGACGATATTGGCGAGTGCCGCGCGCTTCAGCAGTCCTGCCCGTTCGCGGAACAGCAACAGATCGAACAGGGCAAAGCCGAGTGCTCCCAGCATGAAGGACACACTGAACCCACGAAGCATATCAGCCATGCTGCGCATTGATCCCATCAAGTTAAATTTGTAGCTGGACATCAGGCCTATCAACTGCCGCTCGGTTTCATTGGCAGGAACGAGGTCCCGAATCAGCGAAAGCGAGTGCACCAACCCCAGGATCAACAGCGCCACTGTGCCGGCCTTGAACAGGCGCCTTCCCCATTTGTCCGTCATGGCGTGGAGTTATACCACGAACCGCGCACCATTTATCCAGAAATGGCTTGCGATATGGGAGTCCAGACCTGCATGGGGGTCGCCGTGCGGTTGGCCCACGCGTAATACGGAATAAATGTTAAAGAGACAGGCCTTGATTTTCGAGGCTCGGCGGAGTAACGGAAGTAGAGGCGGCTCTGCTCCGCGGATTCACCATAGGCCGCGCCGGCATGGCGCAACAGGAGAACTCCCCCGAGGAGGTCCTTCTGAAATTCTTCCTGAAATTGCGCGCTCGACTTCGAGCTCAAATTCAGCGCTACATCTTTCAGGGGCAGGCCTTCCGGCTGGTCGATTTGCTCCAAACAATACACCAGCGGTCCGCGCTGCACGGCGACACGGCCATTATCTTCGGTGACCTGTGCGTTGGCTTCGAGGAGCTGCGGTTTCATATTGAGTTGCAGACGGATGACGTCGCCGGCGGCCCAGCGGCGGCGAACCGGAAGATACTGGCCCGGAGTGGCGCCTGCGACTGGCTTTCCGTTGACGCTCACTTGGGCACTGTCCGTCCAGTCGGGGATTCGCAGGAAGAATGTGAACTCCGCAGACTCGGTGGGAGCGACGGAAATTTCGACGGCGCCGTCCCACGGATAATTTGTCTTCTGGCGGACTTTCAGGCCGACACCGCTCTCGAGATGCCAGTCGAGTTGCGAGTTGTCGAAGAAGTGGAGATAGATGCCGTCACTGCTGGTGCTATAGAAATATCCCGGCAACGAAGCGAAAGTGCGCTCCAGGTTCGGCGGGCAGCAAGTCGTGTCGTACCACTCGTTGCGAATCTTGTCGCCATGCGACGGATCGAAAGCCAGCGGATTGCGGTAGCAGTAGAGCGTGCCATCCAGAGACATCCCGGAATTGATGCCGTTGTAAAGCGCGCGTTCCATTACGTCCGCGTATTTAGACTCGCCGGTCGCGGCGAGCATGCGCCAATTCCACATCATGTTGCCGATAGCCGCGCAACTTTCGCCGTAGGCCCGGGCGTTGGGCAATTCATAAGGATCACCGAAAGCTTCGCCGGAGCTGCGCGCGCCCACTCCGCCGGTAACGTACATCTGCGCCGAGACGAGATCTTTCCACAAAACATTCAGCGTCTTCCAATACGCGGGGTCACCAGTTTCCAGGTAATAGTCGGTTGCGCCGCAGCAACCGTACATGGCGCGCACAGCGTGACCTTCGAGATGTGTTCGCGAAGTAAAGGGAGTCCCGCAGAAATGATAAACGTAATCCCAAGGCTTCACTTGAATCCGCGAGTCACCGGCGAGGAGATAGCCGGCGAGGTCAAGCTGGCGTTTGTCACCCGTGATTCTGTAGAGCTCGACGAGGGCCAGCTCCATTTCTGGATGGCCGGAGAACAAAGGTTTCTTATCCTGGCCAGGACCGAAGTTGGGTAGAAGAAAATCATTTACAAAACGGACGCCCGCGTCCAGCAACGTGCGATCACCGGTAGCGCGGTAGTAGGCGATGGCGCCTTGCAGAAAGTGGCCCATGTTGTAAAGCTCGTGGCCCCACTGCTGAACTTTCGGATCCATGCGCTGCGAGGCGCGCTCGCCAACGTAATAGGTGTTCAAATATCCATCCGGCTGCTGCGCGGCGATGACGTCCTTCGCGATTTTCTCGACGGCATCACGAAGCTCGGGGCGCTCGCCGGATTGCAGAGCAAAGCCGACAGCTTCGGTCCACTTGTAAACGTCGGAATCGGAATACACCGGGCCGCGCTGCGCCGCGGTGCTCTTCCCGATGAGGCGGCGGAAATTATCCATGCGGCCGTTGGCTTCCAGCAATTTTTCCATCGAAGGAATACTTTTGTTGACGTTGACCTCGCGGCGCTGCGCCCAGAAACCGTTTTCGATCGTGACGGCGTGAACCGGTACGTTCCTCAGTTTGGCGTACGGCGATTTTGCGAGATTGAGGATGCCCTGGTCGCGCCAAGGTGGAGTCGTCGTTAGTGTGACTTGGGATTGGTGAGCAAGTTCACTCTTTCCGCGCTCGACAGCGGAGAGAGCCGCGAAAAGTTCTCGTCCTGGCTGCAAGCAAGAAATCGTGGCGGCAGTGACCGCCGAGGACACGAATTGTCTCCGGGAAAAATTCTCTGTCTTGCTCATAGTCACTCCTTGTGGCGCGGAGTCTCCAGAACACAAATCATAACGCAACTGGCGTCCGTCAAACCTCTGCTGAAGGCATGCGGGGCGCCGCGCCGGCTCTGGCCGAAAAATACCTATTCCCAAAGGCCCCGGGATTTGGTATATATATCCCTGAGCGGTGTCCCCCCGTGGTCGGTTTGCATGATACGAACTGATCTCGAGATTCCAGCCTTGACCGCCCTCTCGCTTCCAGTGAGGCGTTCCCGGTTTGTGCGCGGCCTGTTCTTCCCTGCAATTCTGATTGCTTCTTGCTCCATTTTTGCCTCGCAGTGCTCTGCTCAAGATGTCGCCAAAGCGGCTCGCCAGGAACGAGGCCAAAAAGAAAGCAAGCAGAAAAAGTCCAAGCACGTCTACACCGAGCAGGATTTAAAGCGCACTCCGATTCTCACGCCGGAAGATCGCGCTCAAGTGGAGGCAAAGAAAAACCAGACTGTTCCGTCGCCCACAGAAAAATCGGGAGAAGCTGTTGACGCACAGTCACTTCCCGGCGACGCTCCACTCGGTGACGTGGCGCGCCGATTCCGCAAACAAAAAGAGTCGCAAAAGCTTCAGCGCTCCGCGGAGTTCCATCTGCCATTCGTGGATGCTCCTGCGCTCGCGTCGCCCAAACCTCCGGTGATGCCGCTGCGTCCGCCGGCTTCCAATCCTGCTCCGCCGAGATTCGTTCCCTATCAGCCGCCTGTGAGGCGGTCGCCGTTCGAACGTCCGCGCGTCTTTGTTGCACCGCCGACCCTTCCGCTCTCGCGTCCTCCGGCGGCACGCATTGTTCCGCTGCAGCCGGTAGCTCCGGCTCCGGTCGCGCCAGCGACACCTATTCTTCGTGTTGCGCCAAGCGGCGCGGCAAAATTCAATGCAGTGATTGCGCGGCCCGGTGACTCGCTCTGGAAAATTGCAGAACAAAATTTGGGTAAGGGAACCCGCTGGCAAGAACTGCTCTCCGTCAATCCGGCGATTCGTGACGCGAACCAGATCAAAGCTGGTTCACAAATTTTCCTGCCTGCGGTTTCTTCAATGCGGACTGCGACGAAGATCACCGTGAAAAAGGGCGATACGCTAACGTCCATCGCTCATGCCCAGTTTGGACATGCTTCCTATTGGTCCTGCATCGCTCAGGCAAATCCAGCCATCCGCGACGCGAACTTGATCTTCGAAGGCCAAGTGCTCCTCGTTCCCGCCGCCTGCAAGCCATAATTTCCGCACATTCGGGTAAACCTATAAGCCATTGATACGGCTTATTTTGAAGATGGCCGGAGATGCTCCTATTCTGGCACAGCGATTGCGCTATGATTAGCGACCAGGTCGAACAATCCAAGCGCGTTCTTGCATCAGGAGGAGCAAATTTATGGAAGTGGCAGCAGTGCAATTTGTGGGCTCCCGCAATTTATTCCTTCGAGCCGTCCTTTTGGCCGCTCTTTCGGCCGTCTTGGGGACCAGCGCGCTTGCGCAATCCACCGCGTCTCTCAGCGGCACGGTAAGCGATGCGACTGGAGCTGTGGTTGTAAACGCGAAAGTTGTTGCAACCAAGCAAGGAACGGGAGTTGAATCGGCCACGCAGACGGACACTGCCGGCGCTTATCTTTTTCCCTCTTTGCCGATCGGAATTTATCGCGTTCAAGCAACGGCTCCTGGTTTCCAGTCGGCAATCATTTCAAACCTCAAGCTCGAAGTCGCGACGGCCGTAGTGCAAAACATACAACTGCGCATCGGCCAAGCCGCGGAAACAGTCGAGATTACCGCCGACACCGCGCTTGTTGATACCACGACAACAAGCATGAGCCAGGTGATCAACGACAAGACGGTGCAGGAGATTCCGCTGAACGGGAGACACTTCACGGACCTCAGTCTGCTCACTCCTGGAACAGTCACACCGCCCGCAAATGGTTTTCTCTCCGCGCCGCTGCGCGGGCAAGGCTCGTTCGGAATCAACACGGCGGGCCAGCGCGAAGACACCACCAACTGGCTGGTTAACGGTATCAACCTCAATGACAACGTGCAGAACCAAATCACGTTTCAACCGCCGATTGACACGCTGGCGGAATACAAGATCGACAACTCGTCCTTCCCAGCGGAGTACGGCCGGAATTCGGGCGCCATTGTGAACCTCGCCACGCGTTCCGGCACGAGTGAATATCACGGAGAACTGTTTGAGTTTTTCCGCAACAACGATCTGGACGCGAGGAACTTCTTCAACCCCGTTCTTACCTCTACAGGCGCTCCCAATCCACAGGCGGCTTTCAAACGCAACGATTTTGGCGCCAGCTTTGGCGGACCCATCAAGAAGAATAAAGTTTTCTTCTTTCTCGCGTACGAAGGACTCCGCCAGCATCAGAGCCTTACCGTCACCTCCAACCGCGTTCCCAGCCAGAATGAGAGGGCGGGAGTAACGTCGCCAGCTATCCAGAAGATTATCGCCATTATTCCTGCGGCCAACCTCGTCGGAAGCGGCACGCCAACCGATCCAGCCACTTTTAACGCGTTCACGGGCGGCGCTTTGGCCAACGTGTCTCTCAACCAGGGGTCGGCCGATCTTGACGTAGAGCTATCCAGCAAAGATCGCATCCACGGTTACTACGTTGTGCAAAAGGATCTCCGACAAGAACCGACGGCAGGGGGCGCGATCAATACGAATCTTCCGGGATTCGGAGATACCCGCGATGGCTTCCGGCACTTGGCGACTTTGAGTGAGGACCATTTTTTTGGCCCCTCGCTCACCAACACCGTTCGGCTCGGCTTTAACCGGATCCACCTGACCTTTACTCCGAATGCCCTGCTGGACCCAGCAGCTTTTGGCATCACCATGCCTGCGGGCGCTCCCGCGGCAACGGGCTTGCCATTTATCAACATCGGCGGGGCACTGGGCTTTGCTGGCCCGACAGGCGAACCACAGGGTCGCGGTGATACCACGGCTGTGCTGAACGACACTTTGAGCTGGTTGAGGGGGCGCCATACGTTCGCCTTCGGCGGAGAAATCCGGCGGGCCTACAACAACAATATCGCCCTCAACATCGGAAGCTTCACGTTCAACCAGACAGGCTCGGGAGCCACTCTTCAGACTGCGATGCAAAACTTTTTAAACGACTCGGCTTCTGCATTTACAGTGCAGCTCGGTTCCGGGAACGACAAGATTCTGCAGCCGTCCTATGACGTTTTTGCCCAGGACAGCTTTAGGTGGAAACCAAACTTCACAGTCAACGTTGGATTGAGGTATGCCTGGAACTCTTCACCGTCCGAAGCCGCGGGCCGGTTCACGCAATTTGATCCCACAACCGGCACTCTAGTTCCAGCGAGCCAGCCTTATCATACGAACAACAAGAACTTCCAGCCTCGCGTTGGCTTCGCATGGGATCCCTTCAAGAACGGCAAGACCTCGGTGCGGGCGTCGTACGCCATTCTCACTCAGGACCCCACAACAAACGTCGTAGTGGGTTTGAGCGGCAACCCGCCCTTCGCCATCCCTATTTCGATTAGTTCGGGGGCTATTGCTGTCGAGAATCCTGGAAGCTCGCTTGGTGCAACGAGCCTCGGCCCAGCCGCAATCAATCAGAACTTTAACGATATGTATTCACAGGACTGGAACCTCACCGTCGAGCGCCAACTAACTTCCAGCGTAGGTTTGAGCATGGCGTACGTTGGAATGAAGGCCACGCATCTCCAACTGAATCAGAACATCAATCAGCCGCTGGTTACGAACGGCATTTTTGGTTCTACGCGGCCTTTCCCGACCCTTCCCGCCACGAGTCCTGTATTACCGTCGCAGTGCACGGCACCACACCCTGCTTGTTCCCTTGGCAACATCAACCAGGTGAACAGCAACGGAAACTCGAACTACAACGCTCTTTGGGTAACGCTCGACAAGCACTTCTCTCACGGGCTGCAATTCCTGAGCTCCTACACCTTCTCCAAATCGCTGGACTACAATTCCCTGTCCACGGGCGAAACCTACATCCTGCAAAATGCCTATAACCCCCGCGGGGATTACGGTCCGTCAGAGTTCGACGTCCGGCACCGCTTCGTTCTGAGCGGTTTTTTCCAGCTACCGTTCAAGGGGAACCGTCTCGTCGATGGATGGGAAGTGGGCACGGTCTTCCAGGCACAGACGGGCAATCCTCTGAATCCCACGGTGGCGATCAACCCCGGGGTCAGTCTCACGGTTCGTCCAGATGTGATCGGACCAATTCAAGTGACGGGAGATCCTGCCAGATGGTTTGGAACCAGCACCCAGTTCGCAGCTTGATCACCGAACGTATGATCCGCCGCGGAACCTTCCGCAGTGTGGAAGAACTCGAACGCGCCATCTATGCGTGGCTGGCCAATTGGAATAACAAGCCTCAGCCTTTCGTTTGGAAGGCCACCGCTGACGTCATCCTCGACAAGGTGCGCCGTTGCAAAGAATTAGCTGGGACACCACACTAGATTTAAAGGAAAATCAGTTGCAAAGGGGGCGGGCTTCGGCGCGCCCTTTTTGTTTTCCCCACGGTTCAGCGCAGGTGGCAACTCCTCCGGCCCGGCCCAGAATACGGATTTCGGATACAATAGAGGGAGTCTTAGCCTCTTTTCGCGAGGACTTGGTGATTCACCCGAACGTCTTTCATAACGACGCGCTGCTGCCTATCGAGAAGGTGCGCCTTTCTCCCGGCCAGGCTGGTCTCATCTGCGGCTGGGGCATCTTCACCACGCTGCGCATCTCCCGTGGCGAGGCCTTCGCCTACGAGCGTCACTGGCGCCGCCTGGAAAAAGATGCCGGCATTACCCGTCTGCCCATGCCCTACTCGGCGGCCAAAGTGCGGGTGCATCTCCACGAAGTGATTCGCGCCAACAAAGTCACCGAAGGTTGCGCGCGCATCTATCTTGTCTACAACACCACTGGTTTCTGGCAGAGCAACGAAAAGCATCCCCAGGTGGACCTCATTATTTATACCGCCGGCCTGCCCGAACATCGCGAAGTCGCGCGTCTTGCCCTTCGCCAACACGGCCGCCATGCAGCATCCCCCATGTCCGGTGTAAAGAGCATCTCCTGGCTCAACAATGTGTGGGCCGTGGCCGAAGGTGCCAAGGAAGGATTCGACGAAGTCGTCATGCTGAACGAACGCGGCGAAGTGGCCGAATGCACTTCCGCGAATATTTTCGTCGTCAAGGGCGAAAAGGTTTTCACGCCCCCTCTAAACTCCGGATGCCTAGAAGGCGTAACGCGCGGCATCCTCATGGAGATCGCTCCAGAGCCCGGAGTTTCCGTCGTCGAGCAGTCGCTCCGCCCTGAAGACCTGTACTCCGCTGACGAAGTCTTTATCTCGTCCACGAACCGCAATCTCATCAAAGTGTGCGAAATCGCGGGCAACGTAATCCCCACCCGCGGGATCGTCTGCGACCGCCTCAACGAAATTTTCGATGCCTACGTCGCCGACTACGTCTCGCGGCGGCTCGCTTCGGCGGCAAGGTAGTTGCCGCAAAGTGCCCCCCTCACCGATGCGTCCGGAACTGCAGCTCTAAATGGCTAGCGATACAAACTTGACCGCAATTCAGGCAGCCGCTCCCGCAAATACCGGCGGGAAAACAGTCTTCAAGATTCTCCTGGCGATCAGCTTTTGCCACTTATTGAACGACACGGTCCAATCGCTGATCCCCGCCATCTATCCGATTCTGCGAACCTCTTTTCATCTGAATCTTGGGCAAATCGGTAGTTTCGGCACCATTCTCGTGGCGGCGGCACTCGTCGGAATCGGCTCCGCAGTGTTTCACCCGGAGTCGTCGCGCGTCGCGCGCATGGCTTCCGGTGGACAACACGGCATGGCCCAATCGCTTTTCCAGGTGGGCGGCAACGCCGGCACCGCTTTGGGTCCGTCGCTTGCGGCACTTGCTCTTCCCAAGGGCCAATCCAGTATCGCGTGGTATTCGCTAGTCGCCCTCCTGGGCATGGTATTGCTCACAAACATTGGCACCTGGTTGAGCCAGCACCGGTCGTATCGGGTGAAATCATTCCCGAATGATCCCGCGCGTCTGGCATCGCAGGAGTCTGCTCATCCGCACCAAACTTTTTCCGCGAGAAAGGTTGCCTTCTGCCTGGCAATCCTTGTGGCTCTCATGTTTTCAAAATTCTTCTATCTGGCCAGCTTGATCAGTTACTACACCTTTTACCTGATGAACCGATTTCATCTCTCCGTGCATGATGCCCAGCTCCACCTCTCGCTATTTCTTGGCGCCGTCGCGGCCGGAACCTTCATCGGTGGCCCCGTGGGCGATAAGATTGGCCGCAAGTTTGTCATCTGGTGTTCCATCCTGGGCGTCCTTCCATTCACGTTGGTTTTGCCGTACGCCAACCTGCTCTGGACTACCATCCTTAGCGTGGTGATTGGGTTCATTCTGGCATCGGCATTTTCCGCAATTCTGGTCTATGCGCAGGAGCTAATGCCCGGAAGGGTAGGAGCCGTCTCCGGCCTTTTTTTCGGCTTTGCTTTTGGGTTGGGTGGAGTCGGTGCGGCCCTCCTCGGCAAGCTGGCGGATTTGACCGACCTCAACTTCGTTTATCACGTGTGCTCGTTTCTCCCGGCCATTGGCATCCTCACAGCCTTTCTCCCCAACCTCGATCCTGCTAAGCCCAGAATCCCCACGCCGGCAAAATCCACCGTCTGACGTCGCCGTGTTTCAGTGAATGCCATTTACAGATGGGTCCACCCATTGTATAATGCCATCATGAGTACCAAGATCACTCTGGACAAGGCCGGCCGCGTGGTGCTGCCCAAGCCCTTGCGCGACCAAATGCAGCTCGTTCCCGGCGATACTCTGCAGCTCGAAGCGGAGGGGGAATGCATCACTTTGCGCCCTGTGCGTCCAAAAGCCACGCTCAAGAAGGAATGCGGTGTTTGGGTTTACCAGGGGGAAGCAACAGATGCTTCCATCCCGGATCTGCTGGACCTCGAACGTGAGAGGCGCTCGCGCGACTTCCGGGGATGAAGGAGTTCTTCGACACTTCAGTGCTAGTCGCTTCCTTTTGGGGCGGCCACGTGCATCATCAGGCCAGCGTCGCCCGATTGGGCGCGGCTAGCAAGAAGCAGTCGGCGTGCGGAATTCATTCCTTGGCTGAAGTTTATGCCGTGATGACCGCGCTCCCGGTCAAACCCCTGATTCCGCCTGAGCAAGCGCTGCTCTTTGTCGAGGAAGTTCGAAACCGCCTGACTTTGGTTTCACTGACTAGCGAAGAGTACTTCGCCACCATCCAAAGAACTGCCGCACGCGGCTTTAGTAGCGGGCGCGTATACGACGCACTGCTCTTGGCCTGCGCCGCGAAGGTTGGGGCACGGACTATCTATACCTGGAATCTGAAGCATTATCACGCGCTGGCCCCAGAGACCACCGCCCAAATCCGTACTCCTTAACACCGGTCATGGCTGAGTATCCGGCCTCCAAAGTTGCTCTGCTACCGTGGCCTCCCCGCCTCCTTGCCTCGGCGCGCATGCTACAATTCCCGCATTGGGACTCACCCATGCCCGACACTGTACCTCTTGCCGGTGAAGCCGTTCTCGAGGTCGTCTCTCCAGACGGCGCGCGCCGCTACGCCCGCATCACGCAAACGCCGTTCATGATCGGCCGCGGCGCAGAAACCGGCAACCACCTGCAGCTCACTGATCGCCGCATCTCCCGCAATTGCGCCGCCGTGGTCATTGAAGCCAATCGCTTTTATATCGAGGATCGCGGCCAGCGCCGCGGCCTATTCGTTAACGGGGAAAAAGTCGATAGCCGCGAATTGCAGGATGGCGACTCGATCACCTTTGGCCTGGACGACTCCTACGAGATTATCTTTCGCTCCGCGAAAGGTGCGGATAGCGATTCTCTTCCCCAACTGCTCACGCGGATGGAGCACATCACCAGCTCCGAGCCATCAGGCGGCGGCCTAATCAAACTCAAGCGCCTCCTGGAAGCCACCTCGCTGCTCCACTCTCAGCTTCCTCTCGACATCGTGCTGGGCCATATGCTGGATCATGCGATCTCGGTCACTGACGCCGACCGCGGCCTGCTCCTGGAAGCCGACGCCAGCGGCGCTCTTAAAGTGAAACTTGCCCGGCGCAGCGGCGGACTTCGTCTTCCTCCCGAAAGCCTGACACCAAGCCAGACGGCCATCCAACTCGCGTTGAAGCAGCAATCTCCGGTCATTACCGAGGATCTCGCGCAAGCCGATGTGGATTTGCAGGCCGCGCAGAGCGTTGTCGCACAGCGGCTCCGCGCCGTTGTCGTGATTCCACTCTTTGCCGTGTCTCGCGCGAAAACCCAGGAATCCATGGTCAACATCAAGCGCGGAGATTTCCTCGGCGTTCTGTACATGGATTCGCGCCGCCCCGCCGCTTTCTCCAAGCTTGATCGCCAGATCCTGGATGTCCTGGCTGGCGACGCCGCCAGCATCTTGGACAACGCGCGCCTCGTTGAACGCGAGCGTGAACGCCAGCGCCTCGAGCAGGAAATCAACATCGCCCGCGACATTCAGCAAGCCCTTCTCCCGCGCGACTTCCGCGAATACCCGCACCTGGCGGTGACCGGATTCAATCTCCCCTGCCTGGCGGTCGGCGGAGATTACTTCGATGTCTTTCCGCTCAGCGACGGCCGGACCGCGTTTCTCATCGCTGATGTTTCCGGTAAGGGGCTAGGCGCCGCGATTCTCACCACCATGCTTCAGGGCGCGCTCTCGGGAATGACTCTCGGGATTGATCCGGCGAGCGTTTTCAATCACGTAAATCGATTTCTTTGCGATCACTCCGAGGTTGGCCGCTACGCTACCATGTTCTTCGGCACTCTCGACCAAGAAGGACATCTGGAATTCATCAACGCCGGCCATCCTTCGCCCATCCTCATTCGCCGCGGCGCCGCCGAAGAAGCCTTCACCGAGGGCTCTTATCCCGTCGGACTTGTTCCCGAAGCCGAGTACACCGCCGTGTGCCTGAAGCTCGAGCCGGGGGACACGCTCGTGCTCTTCAGTGACGGGGTTACCGAAGCTATGGATCCCGATGAACAGATGTTCGGGATCGCGCGACTCAAGGAACTCCTCACCGGCCAGCTCGAGTGCCCCCTCGAGCAGCTCCAGAAATGCGTCCTTGAAGCCGTTGAGAATTTCGCCCGCGGCGCTCATCAGGCCGACGACCTTACGCTTCTCATCGTCCGCTACCGCGCCACGGCCGCCGCTGCCACCACGGACACCGACGTCCCGGTGTCGGCTTCGTCCTCCTCGTCCGCCGCGGCTGCCTCCGCATCACCGCCTGTCTCCGGTCGCCCCGCTTCCGCGGCATCCGCTTAAACATAATTGTGACACTCGCAGCGAAGGATTTTCTCGAGCGGCTTGCGAATTCAAAAAAAATGGGGCGAAAGCCATACTCATTGGCCTTCGCCCCATTTCGATCTCGCGGATTCTCTTCGGCCTCCGTCGAAAGCCGATCTAGCCGCGTCGAGACTTTTCTCCGGCTTCTGCCCTACGCGCCGAGATCCTTCAAATCGTCCTTAGCCTGTTGCTCGGCGTTCTTTGTGGCTCCCTTGGCATCCGCTTCAGGACTCTGCGCACGAATTGCTTTCGAAAGGCTCAAAGCCTTGTCGCCGCCAGCAGCCTTGCATCCGGAGAGATCGGCGTTTGTGAGTACGGCGGTCACGCTGGCGCGCAAGCACTTGAACTCTATTCCCAGATTGTGGCTGGCGTGGAGAGTGGCAAGACATTCATTGAGCGCGGTGAATGGTGCGCATGCGTCGGTGGCGTTGGCATTTGCCGGCAGAACACCCTGAGCCTGCAGTTTCGGCGTCAGCTTCTTTTCGGTATCGCTCCGGCTGCCGTTCGAATCGGCAGAGCTTTTTGAACCCTTATCCTTCTTGACCCACTTGATGGGGTTGAGCGAATGCCCACCTTTAGAATCCGACGACTTGGAACTTCCCTGCGCCGCCGAGGACGCGCCCGCGCCCGCAGGGCCTTGCGCTCCAGCGCGCTCAGCGCCTACGGTCGAGAAAAGCGAGACACTTAGAACCAGGACTGCCACAACCAAGATCGATCTTTTCATAGTGAACTCCTCAGTGGAAGATCTCCAGACAAAGCTGGGGGAAGCGGTCTCCAGGTCCGGCCAATCGATCTGCGGCGTGTCAGTGTCTAATTCGAAGAAGGACGCCGTAAAACGCCAAGCCCAGGCCACCAAGGAAGAGCAGCGGCGTGCCGTATTGGGTTAGGAGCGGAAGGACTGGGGCCGGGAGAGGAATCTTGATGGGATCGGCGTAGCCGGCGGCAAAATAATGAATAACGCCGGCGAGAAGCATATACAGGAGCCCGCGACGAATCTGACGGCGGCCGTCCGGTCCCGTGCGGCGAGAGAGTTGCACCTGCGGAACCGCCTCGCGGCAAAAGGGGCACTGCGTCAGATGAGCAGCAATGTGCTTGCCGCAAAACACACAGCGGCGCTTATCCGCGATCGGCCTTGCTATTGCACCCATACGGCTTCCCACACCTCTCTCCCTAGGCTAGGTTCGCGGCCATGGAATCGTCAAGGGACGCCGTACGGAAGAGTAAATCCCTGCTTCGAAAATGAGGCTAAACAGTTCGATAAGACTTCCAAAAGCAGACTAGAGCCTTCTTAAGGCACGCGAGAAGGCACGGCTTGGAGCTTGCCTCCAAGAGCAAGAGCATTCAGCAGGGGGCGGAAGCCTGCTTACTAGAGTTCGCGCAGTGCTGAGGCGACGGGGCGGCCCGCAGCGCGAATGGCCGGGGGCATTCCGCCGAGAACCCCCATGATCAGAGCGAAGACAACGCCCATCCAAAGTAGATCAAAGGTGATCTTGAAGGCGAAGGCCAGGTTGGAAAAGGTCTGAAAATTCATGGTGCTGGTGGTGAGCCCGTTGAGGGGCAGAACGGCTAGGCAGCCAAGGACGCCGCCAACAAAAGAAATCAGCAGGGCTTCAAAGAGAAAGGAGAGGACGACGCTCCCAGGATTGAAACCGAGAGCGCGCATCGTGGCAATTTCGCGGCCACGTTCGGCAACGGCAGAGTACATGGTGTTGAGGGCGCCAAAAACAGCGCCGATGGCCATGATTGCAGCCACGAACCCGCCCAGAATCGTGATGAGCTGGGTCATGCGCGTGGACTGCTTGGCGTAATAGTCGATTTCGCGGGTTACGTCTACATTCAGACGCGGATCGGCGGTCAGCGCATCCCTCAATTGTTGAAGGGCGGCAGGAGAGGCGAGGTGCACTGTAACGGACTGAGAAAAAGTGTCCGGACGCTTATAGGCACCGTTTAGGAGGTGCGCGTCGCCCCAAACTTCAGAATCGAACGCGCTACCGCCTGCGTCAAAGATGCCCACCACGTGCCATTGTGCGCTACCAAGCCAAATGGTGCTTCCCAGAGTCAGGCCCGAATAGGTCGCCTTGGCGTTTTTGCCGACGACGAGTTCGGACAGGCCGTGCCGAAACATGCGCCCTTCGACGATTTTGATATTGCTGCGAATCGCAAGGACGTTAGGCGAGACGCCACGAAGCTCAACGTTGGCATCGGTGCCGGTGGAGCGCAACGGAATGGGCGCCATCAAGACAGCCTCCGGTGTCAGCAAAGGGCCGTCGGCCCCCCGCGCGATCCCCGGAGCGTCCTGGATAATCTTGACTGAATCGATAGAAACTCCACTGGTCATTTCGGATGTCGCCCCGGCGCGGGTAATGAGCGCATTGTCCGCGGAGCCGGAGGAAACAAGCGTGGCCTTGAATCCGCGCGCGAGCGACAACATGGCAACGAAGACACCCACGGTTCCGGCAATCCCCACCACGGCAACGATTGTGGAGGTCCAGCGAGCTTTGACACTTCGCACGTTGTAAACGACCGGAATGGCCATTTCAGGCTCTCCTCAACGCGTTAACCACGCGCATACGCATGGCGCCGATCCCCGGCAGCAGTCCGCTGGCAGCGCCAACAAAGAGGGCGAAACCAAGACCAAGTGTCAGAAGCGACTTGGAAAGGATAAGAGGGGGCAGAAGGCCGGTGAGGGCCACACCGATAACAGGGATGGCCAAGTAGGCGAGAGTCAAACCTAGGAAACCACCGGCGAGGGCGATGAAGACAGATTCCGCCAGAACAAAGAAAAGAACAGCGCGCCCGGAAAAGCCAATGGCTTTCAGCACGGCCAGCTCAGACGTACGCTCGCGCACAGAGATAGCCATGGTGTTGCCGGTGACCAAAAGCAGCGTAAAGAAGACCACGCTGCCAATAGTGAGGATTAAGAGCTCGATGTTTCCGAACTGCTTGACGAAATACGCGGCGAAGGCGGATTCCGTCTCCGTCTTGGTCTCAAACGATGAGTTGGCAAACTTTTCGTCAATGGCCTTGGCGACTCGCACGGCGTCATCCGGGCTATCGAGCTTGACCACATACCATCCGGCCGTGCTCTTGACGGGAGCGGGTGCGTTCTCGTCAAAGTATTTCCACTGCAGCCAGAACTGGCTCTCATCACCGCCCGGGCGGTCGCTGTGATAAATGCCATCGAGATTGAACTCCGAAGAGCCGCCGCCGTACAGCGTTGTCTTGATGGGGATGCGATCGCCGATTTTCCAATGGAAGCGCTCGGCCGTGCGAGCGCCCGCAATAGCGCCCTGGCGGTCTTTCAGGAAATTGTTCCACTGGTCGTCAGGTACCACAAGCTCAGTCATCACCTTGCGTTGATTTTCAGGGTCGATGACAAACTGTGGAAAGAAGTTCTTTTCCTCCTGATAGACACCGCCGAACCAGTGATTGTGCGTGACGGCTTTGACTCCGGGAATGGCAAGGATTTTGTCTCGGTCGGAGATCGGCAGTAATTGCATTAGACCGATGCGGCTGACGACGATAAGGCGGTCCGCGCCCGCGATTTCCGTGCCGCGGCTGAAGGCGCTCTTCACCACGGCAAGAAACGTGAACAGAACCAGAGCGACTGCAAAAGAGCCGACCGTAAGCATGAGGCGAATCTTCTTGCGGAACAAATTGGCGAGGATCAAGCGGCTGAATTTCATGCTGCACCGCCGGCCATCACTGGTTGCTTGGATTTTCCGCCTTCGATGAGCACGCCCTTCTCTAGATGCAGTGTCGTGTGTGCGCGCGCGGCGACAACCGGGTCGTGCGTAACCATCAGGATAGTCTTGTTGTACTTGCCAACCAGCTCATCAATGAGCGCCATGATTTCGTCCGCGCTCTTGCGGTCGAGATCGCCGGTGGGCTCGTCGCACAGCAGAAATGTGGGGTCCGAAACAATCGCACGAGCGATGGTAACCCGCTGTTCTTGTCCTCCGGAAAGCTGCCGCGGGTAGTGGTGCATGCGGTCGCTTAGGCCGACCACTGCGAGAGCGGTTTCAACATGCTTGCGGCGTTCCGATTTCGAGAGCTTGGTCAGCAGCAGCGGCAGTTCCACGTTTTGATAGGCGGTGAGCACAGGAATAAGGTTATACATTTGGAAAATAAAACCAACATGCCGAGCACGCCACTGCGTAAGCTTGCTCCCCGACATGTGCGTGATTTCGTCGCCGTCTACGGTGATGCTGCCGGCCGAGGGAACGTCGAGGCCGCCAAGCAGATTGAGTAGCGTCGTCTTGCCCGAACCGCTAGGCCCCATGAACGCCACAAAGTCGCCCTTGTCCACGTCCAGATTCAGCCCTTGCAGCACCTGAATCTTCTCGCCGCCGCGGCTGTAGGTCTTGTTCAAACCGCGAACACGGATGAGGCTGGATGAATCGTCTCGTCCATCAACTCGAATCATGCTTCGCTCCCTATTGCCGGATTTCGACTTTATCCCCGTCACGCAAATTCTCCGGGCCTTTCACAACCAGTGAATCGCCCGGAGTCACTCCCGCCAAAATCGCCACGTCCGTCCCCCGGTCAATGCCGACGCTGACCGCGCGTCGTTCGACCTTTCCATCGCGGACCAGGAAAACAAAAGACGTATTGGAATCGGAGCGCACCGCCCCCTTGGGAATGAAAGCTACCGCCTGCGGCCCTTTGTCTTTCGATCTGTCCGTCGACGGACGTGGTTCATCTTCCAGGAAAGCAACTTTGACACCCATATCAGGCAGGATGAAATCTTCCAGCTTGTCAAAGGTGATGCGAACTTTGACGGTAGCCTTCTGGCGGTCAGCGGTTGGGATAACCGTCCGGACCTTGGCGTCCAGTTGCTTGTCGGGATAGGCATCAAGTGTCGCTTTTACTTTCTGGTGCGGAACGACGCGGGCGATGTACGACTCGTTGACATCGACTTCAATTTCGTTGGACTTCATGTCCACGATGGTAGCGATGCCGGTGCGTGTGAAGCCTCCACCGGCAGAGATGGGCGAAACCATCTCGCCAACCTGCGCGTCTTTGGAGACCACAATGCCGGCAAAGGGCGCCCGGATCGTGCAGTTGTCGACCGCCTGCTGCGCGACCGCAATACGGGATTCGGCGGCCGCCACCTGTTGCTTGGCGAGCTCGATTTTGGCTTTCAGGCTGTCGGCGTTGGTCGTGGCGTTGTCCAGTGCTTCTTGCGTCTGAACGCCAGCCTTTTGGAGCTGCTCGGCGCGGTGTAGCGTAATTTTGGCATTCCTGAGCTGGACCTCGTAGTCGGCTATGGCCGCCGCGGCTGCATCCCGGTCGGCCTTCGCCGAATCGAGCGCACGCTTAACGTCCGAATCATCCAGCGTGGCAAGCAGCTGGCCTTCAGCAACGCGCGTGCCTTCATCAAAGAAAACGCCCGTAACGCGGCCCGTAATCTTGGCGGCGATGGTGGCGCGCCGCCGCGGCGTTACGTAGCCGCTGGCATTCAGCAACGCCTGCGGGCCACCCGCATCCGGTTTCGCGGCTGCTGCGACTTCCACCACAGGCTTCTGGTTGCGAAACGCATAAGCAGCGGCAACGATGCCCGCAAAAATGAGGACAGGGATCGAGGCATAGAAGATCCGTTTGCCTATCCTCGACTGGCTCCGCTGGCCATCGTGGATGCGCAGCGAGCCAAGGTCGGGTTTTGCCGAAATTTCTGGACTAGCCATCAGCGGCCCGTTCCCTCCTGGTTGGGAACATTTCACCCTTACCTACGGATTCCACCGTCTAAAAATAACAGATGCCGGAGGCAGACTTGGGTCACATTCATTCTATCTCGGACGGCGGGTTTTGCGTGAGTCAAGCCGGCCTCCGGAAGTCCCCTCATCGCCTCATTCTCGCATTTCCTTCCATCTGTACGTCGAACGAGGGGACGCGAAATCGACAAGGCTCCGTATTTTTTTGTGCCGTGCTTAGGTGTTAGCAAGATTTGACTTATTCGTCTGACGGTCACGCTCAGGCCACTGTCGGGACACGCGGATGGATGCGGAACGCATCGTGACAGAGTGCAGCTCTATTAACATGAGAGGGAAATCGACCGAGCGGCGTGCTAAGTTGCTGATGAGCATTTGCTCATCTGAATTTCCGCAAGCAATTTAGCGAATCGCGCAAAGTCAATCAATTACTTTTAGATGCGATTTGCATGTCTCTGGGTACTAACAATTTTGCATTCACGGCGACGTTGTTTTTTTTTCAAAATCATCCTTGACACACCGGCTGGCAAGTCTTATTAAGGAGGTTCTGCGGGAACGTGCCCTACCTTAATCTCCCGCAGGTGGGGGCCCGGCATGAACCCTACCCGCCGTGATTTCCTGAAGATAACGACCGTGGGCGGAGCTGCAGCCGCCGTGTTTGGCTTCGATTTGAAGCCCGCGTTTGCGCAGCTCCGCACGCTGAAGATCGCGCGCGCCAGCGAGACGCGCTCGACGTGTCCGTACTGTGCTGTTGGTTGCGGCACGATCATCTACACGATTGGCGACCGCGCGAAGAATGTGACCGCGCAAGTCGTCCACGTTGAGGGCGACCCCGATCATCCGACCAACCGCGGCACGCTGTGCCCGAAGGGTTCCTCGCTGCAGCAAGAGATTATGAACGACCGGCGCCTGCTGAAACCGCTGGTGCGCCGTCCTGGCGGTACTGAATGGCAGGAGATTTCCTGGGACGACGCCATCAACGAAATCGCTGCGAAAGTGAAGAAGACCCGCGACGAGGTCGTGCATTTAGAAAACCAGGCCAGGGTTTGACACGGCCCCACGGTCTCAAGTTTGGGACCAACGTTCGGCCGGGGCGCGATGACCAATGGCTGGGTCGACATGAAGAATACCGACATGATGCTCATCATGGGCGGTAATCCTGCCGAGAATCATCCCTGCGGATTCAAGTGGCCGGTCGAAGCGAAACGCACGCGCAATGCCAAGATCATCTCGGTCGACCCGCGCTTCACGCGCACATCCGCGGTCGCTGATCTCTTCTGTCAGATTCGCGCCGGCACGGACATCGCTTTTCTCGGCGGCGTCGTCCGCTATGCTATCGAGAACAACCGCATCGCAAAAGATTACCTGGTCAACTACACGAACGCGGCATTCATCGTCAAAGGCGATTTCAAGCTGCCCGCCGACACGGACGGCGTGTTTTCTGGTTTTGACGCCAAGTCGCAGAGCTACGATAAGTCCACATGGAACTATGCAGGGACAGCCGGCGGAGACGCGGCGCACGCAGCCAGCGGAAGCGCTCCGCCCGCTCCCAAGCTGCCGGAAAAAGTCGAGTTTGATCTAACTCTGCAGAACCCCAATTGTGTGTTCCAACTGCTGAGGAAACATTACTCGCGGTATACGCCAGAGATGGTCGAGCGCATCACCGGCATTCCCAGGGAGCAATTCCTCAAGGCCGCAGATCTCTTTACATCGATTCGCAAAGACGGCGACATGAAGAAGGCCGGCACGATTATTTACGCCGTCGGATGGACGCAACACACCTTTGGCACCCAGATCATTCGAACCGCCGCGATGCTGCAACTGTTGCTCGGCAACGTGGGCCGCGCCGGCGGCGGCGTAAATGCTCTCCGCGGCCATTCCAACATTCAGGGCGCCACGGACATGGCCGGCATTTTCGACAATTTGCCCGGCTATCTGAAAGTGCCCACTCCCGCAGATACTTCGTTCGACGCATGGATAAAACGCATTACGCCGACATCTTCAAAGCCCGCTCCGTGGGATTCGTTCAACTACTGGGGCAACACGCCGAAATTCGCAGCCAGCTATCTGAAAGCTCTCTTCGGAGACGCAGCCACGAAACAAAACGGCTTTGCGTTCGACTATTTGCCGAAAGTGGATCGCAACTATTCCTGGGTGCAGTTGTGGGACGACATGTACAACGGCGTCGTCAAGGGCATGCTGGCCTTCGGGATGAACGGCGTGGCCATCGGACCAGACTCGCAAAAAAACATCGATGCTCTGAAGAAGGCGGACTGGCTCGTAGTCGGAGAAATCTATCCGGACGAAACCAGCGAATTCTGGAAATCACCTGGCATCACCCAGGGCGAAATGAAGCAGATTCAAACCACGGTGTACCGTCTGCCGTGCGCTGGTTTTGCCGAGAAGGACGGTTCGTTCACCAATTCCGCGCGCTGGCTGCTCTGGAAGAATACGGCCTTGCCGACACCTGGAGACGCCCGGCTGGACCAGGCCATCGTGGCGCAAATTTTCTTGAAGGTCCGCGAGCTGTACAAAAAGGACGGCGGCAAGTTCCCCGATCCCATCTTGAACCTGACGTGGAACTACACTGTCCCAACGAGTCCGTCCCTCACTGAGGTGTTGAAGGAAGTCAACGGCAAGGCGCTGGCAGATCTTGAGGATCCAGCGACGAAGCAGCAAATCAAAGCCGGCCAGCAACTTCCTGGATTTGCCTGGCTGAAGGACGATGGTACGACGTCCTGCGGGAACTGGATTTACTGTGGCTCATTCACCGAAGCCGGCAATCAGACGGCACGGCGCGATCCCTCGGATCCTTCGAATCTGGGTCTGCATCCGGGATGGGGATGGTCCTGGCCGGCGAATCGCCGCGTGCTTTACAATCGCGCGTCGTGCGACGCCGACGGCAAGCCCTGGGATCCAACGCGAAAGCAAGTCTGGTGGAACGAAACTACGCAAAAATGGGTCGGCAACGACGTGCCGGACTTCAAGGTCGATTCCAAGCCCAAGGATCACATGGGCCCGTTCATTATGAATCCGGAAGGCGTCGGGCGGATCTTTGCGCCGCTTGGAGCCTTCGCCGATGGACCTTTCCCGGAACACTACGAACCCATCGAAAGTCCGATTGACAACCCGCTTCATCCGGCACAAACGCACAATCCCGTGGTGAAACGGTTCAAAACGCCAGACGACAAGTATGCCACGCCGAAGGACGGTTATACCGTCGTCTGCACGACTTATCGCTTGACAGAGCTTTATCACTATTGGACAAAGAACAATCCGATGAACGTGCAGCTGGTGCCCGAGCCGTTCGTGGAAATTTCCGCCCAGATGGCGGACGAGATGGGGATCAAGGGCGGAGAAAAAGTAAAGGTCTCCAGCATCCGCGGCGAGTACATCGCGAAAGCGATGGTCACGAAGCGCATCAAGTCCATGATGATCGACGGCAAGAAGGTCTACCAGATCGGCATCCCCATTCACCAGGGTTATCGCGGCATCAAGGAGGACGAAGGCAAAGATGCGAGGACGCTGGTGAATCTTCTCACGCCGACGGTCTTTGATCCCAACGCCTACACGCCGGAATTCAAGGGCTTCCTGGTGAAGCTCGAGAGAGCGTAGAGGATGCCATGAGCCAAGCCATACTACGCGTTCAAAAAATCTCCGGCCACGCCGGTAGCGTTCCCGGCGAGGGCACCCAGCGCGAATACACCGTCTGCAAACTCATTGACACAACGACCTGCATCGGCTGCAAAGCCTGCGAAGTCGCCTGCATGGAGTGGAACGACCTTCCATTCGGCGAAACGGTTTTCGACAACACATACCAGACCATGCCGGAAACGCGGTGGAATTACTGGAACCTGATCCTCTTCAACGAACACGTTCGCGAAGAAGACGGCTCGTTGATGTGGCTGATGCGCAAGAACCAGTGCATGCATTGCGCGGAGCCCGGATGCCTGGCGGCGTGTCCCGCGGACGGTGCCATCGTGCAGTACACCAACGGCATCGTTGATTTCCAGCAAGCCAATTGCATCGGCTGCGGCTACTGCATCACCGGATGCCCCTTTGACATTCCGAAAATGAACCCGAAGACGCATCGCGTTTTCAAGTGCACTCTTTGCACGGATCGCGTTAGCGAAGGGCTGGAGCCCGCGTGCATCAAGTCCTGCCCGACGGGCTGTCTGCACTTCGGCAGCAAGGATGACATGCTGGACCTTGCCGGCAAGCGCGCCAAGCAGCTTCGCGAGCATTCCAATTTCCCGCATGCTGGTGTGTACGATCCTCCTGGCGTTGGCGGCACCGGCGTGATTTACGTGCTGCATGACGCGACGAAGCCGGAAATCTACGGCGGCCTTCCAAGTGATCCCCACGTCCCGTGGACAGTAAAGCTGTGGAAAGGGCCGCTGAAGTGGCTTGGCAACGTGGCCATGGTCGGCGGATTGATCGGCCTCTTCGTTCACTATCTAAGATTCGGCCCCAAGGCGCGCGAAGAAGAAGACATCAATCCGAGTGGAGGAAAACCGTGAATAAGTCTGAACAAATACTTCCTCACGGGCACCTCCTCCGGTACGCACTCAAGGAGCGACTGACGCACTGGGTAGCCGCGGGCGCGTACATTTATCTCCTGATGACCGGATTGGCATTTTGGTCGCCGTGGCTCTTCTGGGTCGCCGTGATTTTTGGCGGAGCGCCGGTTTCGCGCATGCTGCATCCGTGGGCTGGGCTGATTTTCTTCGCCGCGGTCTGGTACATGTACGTGATGTGGGCGCCGCAGATGAAGCACACCGACGTGGACAAGGCCTGGTGGAAAGCCGTCCGCTACTACAGCACCAATCAGGACGACAAGATGCCGCCCGCGGGACGCTACAACGCGGGACAAAAATTCCTCTTCTGGGGATTTTTTTGGAGCGCCGTGGCCTTGCTCGCCAGCGGCGTCGTACTGTGGTTCCCGGAGTACATTCCGTGGAACCTTCGCTTCTTGCGCTACATTTCCATTCTTATTCATCCCGCGGCGGCGCTGTTCACCATTGGCCTTTTCCTGATTCACGTGTACATGGGCGTGTTCGCGGAGCGCGGCGCGTTTGGCTCGGTCATTCGCGGTGACGTTTCCATCGCCTTCGCCAAGCGCTACCATCCCGGCTGGTATAAAGAAATCGTCGGCGAATCGTCCACGCCGCGCAAATGACCACAGCACAAACCGTTGGGACCGCGTACGACGCGCGCATCCGCCGCGCCGAACGCTTATCCTCGGAATACTCATTTGCCTCTGAGTTTCTGAATTTCTACAAACACATCGCTGCCTTTCAAAAAACATTCCGCGCCAACATCGCATCTTCGAGTGGAACAAAATCCAGCAGCACGCCCATCGCTGAGCTACGCGCTCCGCTAGACCTCACCGTACTTCTTCCCCACTTTCGCGCCTTCCTCTCGACCATCGAACAACACGCTCCACCTGCGCTGGCGCAAGCCGCGCAGCAGCTGTCCCTGCTGCCCTCGGATTCCTGGATCGCAAGCCTCGAAGCCTACTGGAAACACGCCGGCAAGTTCGATCAGCAAATCGGTGCGTTCGCGCAGTTCCTGGCGCGAGCGTTCCTTCAACCCTATGCCGAATTTCGCGCGGCTATGACGCCGAAGCCTCCCATTGTGGCAACCATGCGCGTTTGTCCCTTGTGCGGCGCTCGCCCGCTGCTCGGTGTATTGCGCCCCGAAGGCGACGGCGGAAAACGCTTCCTGCTCTGTTCCTTTTGCTCCCAGGAATGGGAGTTCCGGCGAATCTTCTGCTCCACATGCGGCGAAGAAGAGGAAAGCAAACTGCCGGTCTACGTTGCCGAGCAGTTGCCCCACATCCGCGTCGAAGCCTGCGACACCTGCAAGTTTTTCCTCCCCGGCGTGGACCTCACCAAAGACGGTAACGCCATCCCCCTGGTTGATGACCTCGCCGCCATCCCCCTCACCCTCTGGGCGCACGAACACGGCTATTCTCGGTTGCAGCCGAACCTCCTTGGGACTTGAGGCGACTATCCATCTCCATCGCACCGGTCTACAATGCTCAAGCGTGTTTGCCGCATGGAGGCTGCAATGCTTGTTCGCATACGCGTCTTGTCCTTGCTGATTCTCGTATTTAGTTCGCTGGGAATCGCCGGCGACAAAAAAAAGATTGTGCTTCCGGCTTACGTTCTCAAGGCCCGCACGGTTTTGGTTCTTATCGATCCCGACGCGGGTACCTCTATGACCTCTCCTCTAGCGAACAAGACTGCTCAAGAGGATGTCGAGAAGGCATTG
>MNEA01000013.1 GCA_001917435.1 Acidobacteria bacterium 13_2_20CM_2_57_6 | reverse complement strand
TACCAGAAACTGATTGATTTGTATCTGCTGGACTGCGCGAGAAAACGCAAGAAGCTGACAATGAAGTGGGTGGCATAGCGGCGACGAATTACTCAACCTGCGGTGAATGCTTCGGCGTCATCCTCGCACGAATCGCGTGACGATCGCATGACTGGATTTTGCGTGAGCCGCTGCTGACCAACCAACAGCGATCTCACAGCGTTGCGGTCCGCGCACGCATTGAAAAGTACGTAGTGGGCCTTACCCCAGGATCCCGACTTCAAGTATCTGGCCGGGCTTCAGGGATTGCAATGCGACGAGAGCATTTGGAACATGCGGTCGGATGTCATCCATATCGTTCGAAGCTGGGCGGATGATCAGGATAGCGATGTTCCGGCCCGTCATGTTCTGCTGATACCGAATGTTCCTGTCTATTGTGACGAGGACGTCAAAGTGCCCTTCAGCCAGCGCCAACAGCGCCCCATACTCCTTGCCGCTGAATCCCGCGTCTCGAACAGTCTCACATTCATGACCGCCGTCGGCAAACAGGAATTTGACCTTCCTGGGGACACACTCATCGAAGAGCAATTTCATTTCAAAGTGGCAGTCAAGCTCGTTCTGGCTTCTTCGATCGCCGCAATAGCTTCGGCGCTGGTTACACTGGGGAAATCTTCAAGAAACTCAGACAGCGTCCGCCCATGCTCCAGATAGTCTGTCAGCGACTTGAAAGGAACTCGCGTTCCACGGAAGACTGGTTCACCGCTGAGGATAGCCGGGTTGCTCACAATGATGCTCGAGGCCATTTTGTGAATCTCCTTCCGAAAGTTTAGCGTACTTCCTTAGTGTTGCGCATCCTTCCCGTGCAAATTGCTGAACGTCGCTGCTGTTGTCCTACACGAAGAAGCGGCGCTCGCTGATGCGCTCCAACTCGTACAGGTAAGTGCGCGTGACTTCGTAGGTGCGACCACTATTCCCGCTGAAGCTCACAGCACAACCTGGGCGTAGCCCATGGGGATTCCGGTAGATCTGAACCAACGTACGAATTCAATCTGCAAGGAAGGAAGCAGTAGGTATGGCGAAGAAAAAACAAAACTGGTGCCGGGGGCCAGAATCGAACTGGCTACGCCCGCCTTTTCAGGGCGGCGCTCTACCAATGAGCTACCCCGGCACTGGTGATTTAGAAATTGTAGGGGTGATGTAGAGTTGTGTCAATTCAGTGAAAAATGCCGCCCAAATCAGTGTGCTGACTCGTCGAATTCCTTCATCCAGTTGCGGTTCTTCAGGACCTCGCGCGGTTTCGTTCCGTCAGGTGGACCGACGATACCGTCCTTTTCCATGAGATCGATCAGGCGAGCAGCCCGGCCGTAGCCAATTCGCAAGCGGCGCTGCAACGTGGAAGTGGAAGCGCGGCCTGCGTCGCAAACCACGCGAATCGCGTCCTGGTAAAGATCATCGTCAACGTCCTCGCCACCCTCGACATCGCCGTCGGCCGCACCTTCCGTCTTGCCGTCCTCGTCCTTCGGCGCCGCCAACAGCTCCTCCTGGTATTTCGCCTGGGCTTGCTCGCGCCAGAAGTCGCACACGGAAGTGATTTCTTCTTCCGTCACCAGCGGCCCGTGAATGCGATGAAGCCGCGCCGACCCGGCCGGCAGATACAGCATGTCGCCTCTTCCAAGCAGCGATTCCGAGCCGTTCGAATCGAGAATGGTGCGCGAATCCACCTTGCTGGCAACGCGGAACGAAATGCGAGCAGGGAAGTTCGCCTTGATCAAGCCGGTGATCACGTCCACGGAGGGCCGCTGCGTCGCAAGGATTAAGTGAATGCCCACGGCGCGCGCCATTTGCGCAAGCCTGGTGATTGACTCTTCCACGTTATTGGTGTCCACCATCATCAGGTCGGCCAGCTCGTCGATCACGATAATCAAGTAGGGAAGCGGCTTGTGCTCGGTCTCTTCCAGATTGTCGAACAGCGATAGCGAGTGTTCCTTCTTGAACGTGCGGTTGTACTGGTCGATATTTCGAACGCCGCGCTGCGCCAGCAGCTTCAAGCGGTTCTCCATTTCGCGCGTCGCATTTCGCAGCACGTTGGAGGCGATCTTCGGATCGGTCACTACCGGTGCGATCAAGTGAGGGATGTTCTCGTAGAGATTGAGCTCCAACCGTTTCGGGTCCACGAGCACCATTTTCACTTCGTCCGGGCTCGCCTTGTAAAGAATCGACATCATCAGCGAGTTGATAAACACGCTCTTACCAGTGCCGGTGGAACCGGCGATCAGCAAGTGCGGCATGGCCGCAAGCTCCGTCACGCGAATCCGGCCGTGCAAATCACGCCCCATCGCCAGCGTCAGTTTGCTCGGAGAATTCATGAACTCCGGCGCCTCGATGATTTCCCGCAGCGCAATCGTCTGTCGCTTGTCGTTCGGCACTTCGATGCCAATGGTCGACTTGCCCGGGATGCGCTCGATCAAAATGGATTCGGCTTGCAGCGCGAGACACAAATCTTCCGTCAACCCGATAATCCGGCTGTACTTGATTCCCGCTTCGGGCTTGAATTCGAAGGTCGTGACGACCGGGCCGGGATTGATTTGCGTCACGCGGCCCTGTATGTCAAATTCCAGGCACTTGGCTTCAATCGCGCGCGCTCGTTGTTTCAGCTCTTCTTCATCGAGCTTCTGGCCGCGTTCGCCTTCGCGGAGCAGGGCAGGGGACGGAAGTTTGTAATTCGGATTTCCCTTGGCAATTTTGGGCTCGCCGGCTTTCTTGGCTGCAGCCTTTTCTGTGTCGCGATTTAGGACGAAGATCGGCGTTTTGCGGGACGCGTCCTTGGTTTCCTTCTCGTCTTCTTCCTCTTCGCTTTCATCGGCGAAGCGAATAGTCTTGGAGGCATCATTCAGCAAGTCGGCCCTTCCAATAACTTGCGGCGTAACGGGCTTCCTGCCCGAAAGCCGGGACTCTTCCACGCGGCGCCTCATGCGCCGCTGTTCACGCTCTTCGCGCCACGCATGCCAGCGCGCCTGGGCCTTCTGCAAAATGCCCAGCTTCTCCACTCTTCCAATCGGGCCATTCGGACCGCTGGCCCATGCATGCGCCCCGGAAAAAGAAAAACGCGTGGTCATAAACAGCGCCGTCACCAGAAGCGCCACGGTCACCAGATTCGCGCCCCATAGGTTGAACCCGGTGCGCAACCCTCCAGAAATCAGTTCGCCCAGCAATCCGCCCGGCGGCACCGCGCCGCGCACATCCCAGACGTGCCAAAGGGAAAGCAGCGTCGGCAGCGAAACCAGCAGCAGCCCGAAGCCCACGACCGTGGCGACTTGCGAATCTAAAACCCGGCTCCGGAACCACCGCCATCCCAAAACAAGGATCGCCGCCGGTATCAGAAACGCGGCAAACCCGAAGCTCTGGAAAAGCAGGTCCGCTCCGTACGCCCCGGCCGGCCCAATCCAGTTTCGCGCCGGGCTGCCGTCGAAGGCCGCGGCACTTACATTGAACGAAGCATCTTTCGGCGAATAGGAGAGCAGCGCCAGAGCGATTAGCACCGCCAGCGTGATACACAAAAACCCAATCAGTTCATTGAAACGCTTGTTTCCTGTCGGAGTCAGTAAGCGCAAGAAGAATCTCCTCAGCTTTGTGGGGAAGACTGAGTGTCGCGGCGGGGCGCCGGCGCTATCGCACTCCCGCCTGGAGGAACTTCCAAACACACTGAATATACCAAACTAGCGAGCTCCAACGCCAAAAACTTTCTGTACCCGTGTTTCCTAAATCTTCAATGCAGGACCCCGGACGTCCACGCCAGCACCAGCGCTCCCATAACGATTCGATACACGGCAAATGGCGCGAAGCCATGCTTCCTCACCCACGCCAGAAACCACGCCACTGCCCCATACGCCACGATGAACGACACGACGAATCCGATCGCCAAAACGACCCACTGGTGCGGAGTCATCTGCGAAACTCCAATGGGATTCTCGCCTTTTCCCAGCACCGACTTGTAGAGTGTATATAACGTTGCCGCGGCCATCGTCGGTATCGAAAGAAAGAAAGAAAACTCGAGTGCCGCGGACCGCGATATCCCCGCAATCTGTCCGCCCGCAATCGTCGACATCGAGCGTGACGTTCCGGGGAACACGCCCGAAAAAATTTGGCAGAAGCCGATCCAGCCAGCCTGTCCCAGGCTCATGTCTTCCATCTTCCAGGTGTGAATACGGCCTCCCGTGTTTCCAGGACCGGCCGCCTCGGACTTCGCGTTCATCGCATCGACGATCCACATCAAAACGCCCCCGATTACCAGGGACCACCCAATGATCGAGAGGTTCTCTAAATGTTTTCCGATCATTTTCGTCAGCAGAAACGAAGGAATCGCCGTAATTACGAATGCCACTGCCGTCAGTCCTAGAGGATGAGTGAGCGGCGTTCGGTCGCCGCGCTCGCCTTTCGGAAAGGTCGAGAGGAACGCTCGAATCCGGTGCCAGAAATACACTGGCAGGCACGCGATTGCGCCGAGTTGGATCACGATGGAATACACTTTCCAATACCCGTTCGCCAGGTCGATGTGAAACAGCGCTTCGCTGATACGCAAGTGCGCCGTCGAGCTCACCGGCAAAAATTCCGTCAATCCCTCCACGATTCCCAACAGCACGGACAGCAAGTAGTCGCTCAAACGTGTTCTCCTGGATGCTTGGCCGTTTTTCGAACGCCCGGAAGGATCTTTCGCATTTCGTACGCGTCAATGCGCCGCAAATAATATCGCTTCAGCGTCGCCTCGATACGATAGCCATGCCGCTGCCAGAAGGCAACGCCCGCTTCATTGTCGGTTGCCGTTTCCAGCAAAATCGTTCGAACGCCCCGTAACGCCAGGTTCTTCTCGCTCTCCGCCAGCAGCGCAGAGCCCACTCCCTGCCGCCGGTGCGATTCCGCCACGTCCAGCGTGATCACATGCGCCAGCGGCGGATTTTCTTCCGTCAAAATAAATCCCACAATCTTCCCATCATCTTCCGCCACCACCCCATCCGCCGACGGCAGCTTCAGAAAATATCTCAGCATTGTCTTGGAGTAGGCAATTCCCGGTGGGAAGCACGCATAGTCTAGCCGCAGCAGGGCAGCAAAATCCCCCGGTTCGTGGGCACGCAGCGTGACCGGCATGGCGCGATTGTAGGCTGAACTCCCCCCGCTGAACAGCGCCGGTCAGTTATGGTGCGGCGGGCGGCATCTTCAGTCCCAGCGCCTTGACGATGACCGCATCAGCAACGGCGGGATGGCCCTCTTGCTTCGTTACCACACCGAATCCGCCGCTGTAATCCCACATCGTCCATCCCATTCCATATTTATCCAGCGTCGTTCGAACGTCGGAAATCCACGCTGCTCGATCCTGCGGATTTGCCGTCTTGCGATACACGCCAAACTCGTTGCACGTGACCGCTACGTTCCACCGTTTCGCCCACGCCGCCACCTGCCCGATTTCGCTGTCGATCCGCGATGCGTTCCAGCGGTCCAGTCCATAGTGAATCGCCGCCAATCGATTCACCGCATCCGGAATCAGCGCAGCAGCCGCCTGCACATTTTCCGGCGTCGAAGGATACGGCAGCTCTTTCAAGTAGTGAACGTAATTCGTGCTCCAAGTCGCTCCTTGATGGGTGAAGATGTGAGGATCATAAAAGTGAAAATTGTAGATGATGTTCGGGTCGCGCAGGGGATCGAAAAATAGCAGCTCATTTTCCGACGACCAATACGCCCCGGCCACAATAATCGTGTGCTGCGGCGCGCCTTCGCGAATCGCTACCGCCAGCTTCGCCTGCACGCCCTGCCAGCGATAACGATCGTGAAATTCCGGCTCATTCAGAATTTCGAACGAAACGAGATCCGGGTTCGTCGAAGAGTAATGCCGCGCCAGCGCGCGCCAATAGTCCTCGAACTGTTCGACGAACTCATTGTCTGCGGAGAGCTTTTCCTTGAAGTCGGAGTCAGGATGAATATCAATGATCACCGCCAGGCCCTGGTCGAGAATCATCTTCACCGCGGCGTCGAGATAGCCCAGATAATCCGCGGGGATGCGATCGGCCTGCTTGCGCCGGAACATCGGTTGCGGATTCACACTCAACCGTACATGGTCGAATCCCATGTTCTTGATTAACCCGATGTCCTGCGCCGTCGTCCAAGCCTCAAAATGTTCTTTCGTGTAGCCCTTGGGGTCGTACACCTGAGCAAACCACTCGCTCAGATTAATTCCGTGCCGCAAATGCTGTAGGTGACACTGTACGGCGCCTGCTCCTGCATCCGATTGCCCATAGCTCGCCTGCGCCGCAAAAAGGAATACCGCTGCTAGCGCCACTGCCGCCGCAAAAAAGTGTAGGGGCACGATAAATCGTGCCCCTCTTGTTCCGACTCGAGTTGTCTCGTTCATAGTTTGACGGTGACGGTCTTCACCTCAGTGTAATTCGCCAATCCATATTCGCCGAGTTCGCGCCCGATCCCGGACTGTTTGAATCCGCCGAACGGTGCTCCCGCGTCGAACACATCGTAGCAATTCACCCACACCGTCCCCGCGCGAACGCTGTCCGCGATGGCATGCGCCTTGGTGATGTCTTTCGTCCAAACCGCTGCCGCCAATCCGTACAGTGACTTGTTCGCGCGCTCGACCACTTCGTTCAAGTCTTTGAACTTCAGGATGGACATGACCGGCCCGAAGATTTCTTCCTGCGCGATCTTCATGTTGTCCTGCACGTCGGCAAACACCGTAGGTTCGATGAAGTACCCCTTGTCGCCCACGCGATTGCCGCCGGCCACGAGTTTCGCTTTTTCCTGCTTTCCGGCGTCGATGTAGCTCATCACCTTGTTGAATTGGTCCTGGTCCACCTGCGGCCCCTGTTCGGTCTTCGTGTCGAACGGGCTACCGACGGTGCGCTTCTTCGCCCGTGCCACGCTGCGATCCACAAACTCGTCATACGCCTTTTCCTCGACGTACAACCGCGACCCCGCGCAGCAGCACTGCCCCTGGTTGAAGAACAGCGCAAAGTGCGCGCCCTCGATCGCTTCATCCATGTCCGCATCCGCGAACACAATGTTCGGGCTCTTGCCGCCCAATTCCAGCGTTACCCGTTTCAGGTTTGTTTCTGCGGCGTTTTTCATGATCAAATGGCCCACTTCAGTTGATCCCGTAAACGCCACTTTGTCCACGTCCATGTGCCGCGCAATCGCTGCGCCGGCCGTTGGTCCGTATCCAGGCAGCAGATTCACCACGCCTTCGGGGAATCCCGCCTCCAGTATCAATTCGCCAACGCGCAGCGCCGTCAGCGGCGTCTGCTCCGCGGGCTTCATCACCACCGTGCAACCGGTCGCCAGCGCCGGCCCCAGCTTCCACGCCTGCATCAGCAGGGGAAAATTCCACGGAATAATCTGCCCGACCACTCCCACCGGTTCATGTTTGGTATAGGTGAAGTAGTTGCCGCTCACGGGAATCGTCTTCCCATGATTCTTGTCCGCCCACCCCGCATAGTAACGGTAGCAGGCAATCGTCAGCGGAAGATCCGCCGCCCGCGCGACGTGCGCCGGTTTGCCGTTGTCCAGCGCTTCCAGTTGTGCCAGCTCATCGGCGTGCTTTTCGATGAGGTCCGCCAGCCTGTTCATCAGTACGCCGCGTTCGGAAGCGCTCATCTTCTTCCGCCATGGGCCCTTGTCAAACGCCGCGCGCGCCGCCGTTACCGCCTTGTCCACGTCCGGCGCGTCGGCTTCCGCTACTTGCGTAATCACTTCGCCCGTTGACGGATTGGTGGTCGGAAACGTTTTCCCCGAAACGCTGTCGACCCATCTTCCGTTGATCAGTAATTTTGTCGATCCAATCTTCACATTCGGTTGCATCGCTGCAGTTGCCGTAGCCATAGTTTCCTCCTCTTGTGCGTTTGCGCGATTGCCAGGTGGGTGCAGGGCAAGACCCCTCGAGCCCCGCATGACGCAAACGTGTTTGCGAGAGGGAAGCCTATACCTCTGCGCCGCATGAGGCAAGATAGTTCGTTCTGCGTGTTCGTTCTGCGCAGCTCGCGGATGCTGCCGCGGCCCCTCCCGTTTTCTTCGCATCCCAGAGTCACTGTCGTGAATTGCGCACCGGGATTCTGGCCCGCAACCATTAACTGTACACTTCAATATAGCGAACTGGAGAGTTTATGCCAGCACCAGAAACTGCCAAGAATGAAGGTCTCTTGATTTCTGCTCTGCGTGCCCGCTCCACTTTCGGTCAGCTTCTCCGCCGGGTCGAGAAGGACAGCCGCGGTCTGATTATCGAGAAGCGCGGCATCCCCAGGGCGATTCTCCTGAGCATCAGAGATTATGTGCGTCTGGCCTCACCTGAACCGGAAGTGCTGAAAGTCATCGGTGAAGAATCCGAAGAAAAAGGTACGGATAAACTAACGTCCCGGCGCATCGACCGCATCATTCAGAAGGCGCGTGCTCGAAAAGTGAAATCCCGAAGGTTCAGGGCCCGAAAATAGAAACTCCGGAATTAGAAGCGAATGCTTCCGCTGCGGCTCGTTCTCGATACCAACATTGTGGTTTCTGCCGCTGTGAAACCCCATGGTTTACAACGCACTGTGCTCCTGGTCGCGGGCACCAAGCCAGCGCGTCTTTACCTGTCCGCTTCGATTTTCTCGGAATACCGGACGGTATTAGCGCGTCCGGAACTCCGCATTCGTAGAGGACTCCGCCTTCAATTCCTTCAATTTATCAAGAACCACTCCTACTTTGTCTCTCCCTCCCAATCGCTTCAAATCACGGTCGACCCCGCCGATAATATCTTCCTCGAGTGCGCCGATGCCGCCCGCGCGGATTATCTTGTCGCCGGCAGCCAGCATCATTTCCCAAAGTTCTGGAAAAAAACAAAGATCATTACGTCTCGGGAATTGATTGGCATCGTTGCCCCGCACTTGGTTCTATGACGTTCCAGCCACTTCCAATGGAGGGGCGGCAGCACGTACTAGGGTAAACACCTGACACACAATCAAGGTAAACACTATATTCCCCCGTCTCTAGCCTTGATACAGGATGCATCCACATTCGGGACAGCGGGTCCGCCTCCGAGTCCAGGGCCCCACCCTAAGTACCCCACATCCATTTGTCCTGGAGCGGAGGCGGCCCGGCCTTAGTCCAAGTTAGTCCAAGCAGTCCCAAGCAGTCTCCTTACGTGTCAACAAGCTGGGCCCCTCTTCCTGACCACGCCACCTCACCGTCATTCCTCTCTCCTCTTGCGCTTCACGTTTGAAACACGTGTCTCGCCCTCGGTTTTGTGAGAGGCGGAGTTCGCTGATGTACGTACAAATATATTGACACCACTCTTCCCAATAACTATGCTGTAGATCTCGCGTTGCTATGCGATTTACATGGGACGAACAAGAACCGCCAAAACCTTCGCAAGCACGATGTTCGCTTTGAGACTGCCGTTCTGGTCTTCGACGATCCTTACGCTATGACCCAACGCGACTACAGCTCCGACTACGAGGAGCGCTGGATAACGGTTGGCGCCATCGAATCGGGTTCGATCCTTTTGGTTGTCCATACCTTCTATGAGAAGCACAACGAGGAAGTCATTCGCATCATCTCAGCCCGCGCTGCCGAATCTCAAGAAAGGAGAGCCTATGAGGAAGCTCACAAAGGAACAGAAGCGGGACATCCGAGCCATCGCCGCAAAAAGAGACGACGACATTGACTTCTCGGATGCTCCCCCGGTTGTCGATTGGAGCGGAGCCGAAATCGGCAAGCTCTACCACCCTGCAAAAAAGCCCGTGACCATGCGTCTCGATTCCGATGTCATCGCCTGGCTCAAATCCGATGGCCGCGGTTATCAAACCAAAGCAAATTGGCTCCTGCGCCACGCCATGCTCCACTTTACGAAGGGGAAGGGTCTGAACAAACGCAAACGTTTCCTACGCCGCCGCAAATCCAAACGCCGTGTGGCCTAGGTTCCTGGAAACAGGCCGAACTCTTGCCGGTGGGCCCCCACTGGATATAAATTGCGCCCCATTTCGGCAAGGCTCGTTATAATAAACCGCCCGAGCTTCCATGGCACTCCAGTCCCATGCGGCGCTTGCCGAGGTTCGCGACACGCTGCTCGAAACTTACGCGAGCAACGACGCAATGAACCAGCTCATCCTCTCGAATCTTGACCCTCGCGCGTGGCGCGCCCAGCCGCTGGGTCAAAAAGGCAGTGGCCGGACAATCGCGGCCATCTTCGCGCATCTGCACAACAGCCGGCTTGTGTGGCTGAAGAATTCCGCGCCGCACCTGAAGTGTCCGCCGCCACTCGATCCCGACCGCTGCACCATGAAGCAGGCTGCTGCCGCGCACAAGAAAAGCGCCGCGCAGTGCCTGCTGATGTTGACGGATGCGCTCTCGGCCGCTCCCAATCGCCGCGTCACGAAGTTCTCCCGCGGCAGTTGGACGCAAACGTGGCCCGCTGGCGGCGCCATGTTCGCTTACATGTTCTCGCACGAGGCGCATCATCGCGGTCAGATTTTGATGCTGGCCCACCAGGTCGGCTACCGCGTCCTTCACAAGACTCCCGGCGTCTGGCACTGGGAGAAGCTCTGGAAACAGGCCGGCCTTACCACGCGCCCGCGCTGACTGGAACGGCTCGTGAGAATAGACTTTGTGTGTCCGGCTTTCTATGCATTAGGGTGATTCAGCAGGAGGCCACCATGAACCGAGAACGGGCGCTGAAGGTTTTGTTGGTATTGGTGGGATTGCTTTTTGTGGCAGCGATTTATCCGATGGCGATGTCTTTATGGCATCCAAGTCCGTCGGATGATACGGGCGACACGATGATGATGAGCCTGTATTTCACGCTAGGGGTTTTTTTGCTGGTGACCACGCGTAAGCCGTCGGCACATCGTAGCCTAATCGCCTTTACGGCATGGTCGAGTTTCGCTCACGCCGTTGTAATGACCATCCTGGGATTCCACATGCCGAGCGAACGGGTAGGGTTTTGGATCGGCTCGGCCGTACTCGTTGTTATCGGCGCAGCCCTGCTCGCGCTGGCTCCGCCGAAGCAGTCAGGAGAGCTGGCATCCGCATCTGGCGCGTAGGCCAATTGCGAACGCCTCAGGGTATGGCTCTTCGAAATTTCTATTGGGCTCCTCAGCCCGCTCCCCGTCCGGCCCAACCGGCGCAACAACAGGCGCCTTCTCCTTCACCTCACCCGGACTCCAATTCCAGCAACTCCGAGTGAGTCGGGTTGACAAGTCTGATTTTTGCGTTAGACGTCTAAGTGGGCGCCCCTGGTTTGGCGTGAGATCGACCATGCATTCAGGCAGGATTGTTCTTTTCTCCACGCGCCTTGATGTATAGCAGCTGAAACACCGCGCCGGTCCCGTTTGGCTGAACTCCAACGATGTGCTCCTTATCCTTTGTGCCGGCTTTGAAGAGCATCCCTCCCGTTTCCGGCTTGTCGTCGCCACATGTAAGCTTTTCGGAGTTCTTGTCCTTTGCCTGCTGAGGCCGGGCGGCATTAGTGCAATCGAGAACCGTCCCGTACTTGGCCAGGGCTCTCTGATAATAGTCGGCGACTTTCCTAGGCGCGTCCTTCGACTCCATTTTCAGCACAACGAGCTTGAACCCAAACGAGGTGCCCCACAGCCCCAGCTTCGCAGCTGGACTATCGTTGTCCTTATCCTGATCCTTGTGCGGTATCGATCCCGGGTAAATGGGCAGGCCCACCTCTTTGGCGGTGGCCCGCGCACTGACAATCAGTCCGGCATCAGTTTCTGGGCCCTGCACAGTGAGCGAGAGCTCCTTGTCCTTGCTTGTGTTTACTGTCTTGGTCTTGGCTCTCTCCGCCAATGCACAATCTCCAGTTGACAAGCCCTCGGAGAGCGAGACAACACTCGCTAAGAAGGTCGATCCCAAGCTCCATGCAGACGCAGTTAGGCTGGTCGAAGTCAGCGGCGCGAAACAACACCTCCAAGATAATCTCGAAAAAATGGTTAATGAAGCGCAAAAGGCAATGATGGACAAATGTCAGGGATGCGCTCCTGAGTTCGGGAAAGAATGGAAAAGACGATTTCTCGAACGGACAAACATAAACGACTATCTCGATGTTTACGTCCGCGCGTACGAGAAATATTTTACGAATGCAGAGATAAATGAATTGATTGTCTTGCAGAAAGAAACTTCGAAGACCGCAGTTCCGTCACCGGCGCTGAAGGAGAGACTGACCGCGGTTATGCCTGAGCTCATGGCGGACGCGATCGGTGACTGTGGCAAAATAGGCGCAAAACTTGGGGCTCAGATCGGGGCCGAGATTGAGCGCGAGCATCCCGAATACATGAAGCCACCAGCGAATTCGACTAGACCCTAGCGCTACATCGCCCAGCAGTTTCGTTGGGCCCACTGGGCCAGTGCCTGGTAAGCGTTTATTAGGGTGCCTGTACTTCCAAGCATGATAAAAATCTGGGGCACCCTCCGCTTCTCCATACTTCCTCAAGACCTTCACACTCCAGCAGGCACTACACCGTTGATCCATCCGGTTGCAGAAAGCCCGTTGTATAAACCTCGGCGCATCCTTTAAGATTCCCCGATTGCTCAAAGGAACGCCGGCGAATCGGCTCTCCCGCATCGTGACACACCTGCGTAATCAGGATTGAAAACAATGACCGTATTAACGCCTAGTTCGAACCCCGGCCGTCACGTGTTTGGAGTGGCGGCTTTGGCTTTTGGCGTCATCACGCTGGCCTGGCACGACTCTCATCAACTTCGTTACCTCGTTTACTTCGCATCCACTGCGCTGATCTTCGGCGGCGCCGCGATTCAGTTCCGTCGGACCGCGAAAGCGGGCGCAGCTGTCCTTGGCGCGGCTTGTCTTGTCTTCGTCTTACTGTGCGTGCCAGGAATCGTCGCCGCACCGCAGATCTACAATAGCTGGGGCAACTTCTTCGAGCAGTTCTCTCTTCTGACCGGAGTGGCGATCGTCTATGCACGCTTGTCATTGGTATGGTCACCGGCAACGCTCAATCGGATCGGCCGCGTTCTCTTGGGCATCTGTGCCGCTTCCTTTACCGTCGAACAGGCGATTTATCTGCACGCTACGGCCCATCTTGTTCCGAAGTGGATTCCGCCAAGTCAGATGTTTTGGGCGGTAGCGACGACTGTTTCATTTGCACTCGCGGCCGTGGCTCTTCTTATCAATCGAATGGCACTTCTTGCGAGTCGCCTGCTGACAATGATGATTGTGAGTTTTGGGCTACTCGTGTGGGTACCGTTGGTTATCTCCGATCCCCACAGTCATACGAATTGGAGCGAAAACGCCGAGACCTTCGCGATTGCCGGAGCAACATGGATTCTTGCTGATCTCCTCGGCGAGTCTCGGCTTAATGACCAGCGCCCGCGATGACGGGTCTGTGTCTCGCGGCGCCTATTTCGTCGCGGCCTTAATTCTATCGGGAAGGTCGGAGGGCGCTACGCTGCCGGGAAGGGAGGAAACGTTTCCCGGCTAACTGTCAACTGATTTGTCGTTACCGGACAAGGGCCAATTGGGATCAAACGCCTACTCCCTCACCTCGCCCGGACTCCAATTCCGGCAACTCCGAGTCTTCTTCCTAGTGGAAGGCCGCGAGGCACTCGTCCGGCCTAGGCTAGTGGAGCACGCCTGAGTGGTGGCGCGTCTTCAGCGTCTGGCGTTCACCCCGGCTCCGTCCGGGCGATCTAGACGGTCCCGGCTGCTTTGCCTTTGCGGAATTTGGTGTCGACAGCGAGGCCGAAGGCTTCTATCACGCTGGCTTGCACTTGCTTTGAAAGGGCGTTGATCTCCTCGACGCCGAAGTTCTGGGGGCTGACGAAATACCTCAACTGCCTCTCACCAGCAGGAGTCTCGACAATCCGCAGAACCGTGTCTGCAACTTCTTGAGCATTGCCGGCGGTGGAGGAAAGCGCCGCGTTGATCTTCGCGGGGATCTCCTTGACAGCGCCATACGTATTGGTGCGAGCCTCATCGGCAGCCTTCACGGTACTCCCAAAAATTGGCGTCTCATATTGGCCGGGTTCCACAATCACGGATTCAATTCCTTGCCCGGCAAGTTCGTAGCTGTATGCCTCGGCCAGCGCCTCGAGCGCAAATTTGCTTGCGCAATAGAAACCAACAGAAGGAAGAACCACGCGCCCGGCGCCGCTGCTGATGTGCATGAGCACGCCGCCGCGTTGCCGCCGCATGTGTGGAAGCACTGCCCGATTCACGCGAACCGGGCCAAGGAAATTCGTGTCCATCAGCCGCTGCGCTTGTTCGGTGGTGACCGCTTCTTCCAGCCCGGAGAGGTAGTAGCCGGCGTTGTTGATGGCTACGTCGATGCGGCCGGCTTTGGCAACGGCGGCATCCACGGCCCGTCCCACCGAGGCGTCGTCGGTCACGTCCAGTTCAAGGACGTGAATGGGCAGCGAATCCTTTTCCGCGAGCGCGCGGATTTCGGAGGCATTCTGGGCATTGCGGCCTCCGGGGTCACGCATCGTCGCAAAAACGGTGTGCCCTTTACGAGCCAGGGTTTCCGTGAACAGTCTGCCGAAGCCGGTGCTGGAACCGGTGATGAGAACCACTTGCTTGGACTTCATGATCATCCCTCCTGGTGGCGCTACTGTGGAGTCAGTTTGATGCTGGAAGAAAAACGGAAACTACACATTTTCTCCCTCCCAATTGGCCACTGGTAACCGGTGCAGAATCAACACTTGCAAAAGTGTATCAAAACAAACAACTTGAATTCCCTTTAGAATCAACACTTACAACATTAGCAAGTTATTTGTTTTAAGCGTTAACACCTTCGCGCTTGACTTTTGGCTATCAGTTGGTATATGATTGGCATGTTTCAACACTATCATACGCGAGGAGCCATGACAATCACCGAAGAGAAACCAGTCGTAGTCGAACGCACCCAGGATACGATCATAATCCGCGAGAACGGCCAAACCATTACCCGGAGTTGCAAAGTCGTTGTCCGCCACTCCCGCGATTGCCGCTTCAAGGATGAAGGCCCCAGCTTCGAAAGTTGCAAATGCCGCAAGTCACTTCGTATTTATGACGGCACAATCGGGCGCAATTATCATTCTAGCGCCAAGACGCGGAATTGGGAGACGGCGGTGAAACTGGCCCAAGACTGGTTGAGTAGCTTCGATCCAGATAAGAAGGCGCTGACAGAGGAGGTGGCACGGTTTCGGGCCAAGAAAGAAAAGATTGCCACCGTCCCACAGGCTGTATCTGCATTCATCGTGGACATGCGCTTCCGCCAACTTTCTCCTAAAACCGTTGACCGCGCTCGCTGCTTGCTTGGCGATGTGAAGCCAACGGGGGAAGTCACGAGGAGCGGGAAGCTATTTGACTGGCTCGAAAAGCAGAATCCGAAACCAACGCTCATATCCGAGATCACACCTGCGCACCTGACCGAATGGCGAAC
>MNEA01000159.1 GCA_001917435.1 Acidobacteria bacterium 13_2_20CM_2_57_6 | reverse complement strand
TAATACTGAGACTGGCTGAAGCGGAGGCACTGGCAGCATCCTTGACCGCCACGGTAAAGGGAAAAGACCCCGCGACTGTCGGAGTTCCAGAAAGAGCGCCAGACGAAGACAGGCTCAGGCCAGTAGGAAGCGTGCCGCTCGAAACCGACCATGAATAAGGCGACGTTCCACCTGAGGCGCTGAGTGTTGCGCTGTAAGCACTACTAACCGTCCCGCCGGGCAACTGCGAACTCGTGATTTGCAAAGGCGAAACGCTCGCGACGTTAATGCTGAGACTGGCGGAGGCCGAAGCACTGGCAGTATCCTTGACCGCCACAGTAAAGGGAAATGCCCCGGCGACTGTTGGAGTACCAGAAAGAGTGCCAGACGAAGACAGGCTCAGGCCAGTAGGAAGTGTACCGCTCGAAACCGACCATGAATAAGGTGGGGTTCCGCCTGAGGCACTGAGCGTAGTGCTGTAAGAGCTACCCACCGTTCCGCCGGGCAATTGCGAGGTCGTGAGTTCTAGAGGTGGAATAGAGGTACTCACTGTCAAAACAGCAGCACTACTGGTCACGCTTCCGGATGAGTTGCTGACAACCACAGTAAATTGCGCACCCGTGTCCGAGCTACTCGTGGGCAGTGTTGTGTAAGCGGAGGAACTCGCACCACTGACGGCGAGCCCATTTTTCTTCCATTGATAACTCAGAGGAGCAGTGCCCGTGGCTGCCACCGAGAAGGTAGCCGTCTGCCCGGCAGTCACCGATTGGCTGCCAGGCTGGGTCGTAATCGAAGGAGCTGTGGCGACTGGCCCGGCGGTCTGAGTGGTTTGAGACGCGAGTCCCGAACATCCCGCACAAAGGACTGCAAGTAGTATTACTGCTAGAACTGACCGATTCATGCAAGCATCTCTCTCAAAGTAAGTTCCCCGGCACGCCTTTGTTGGCAAACAGAAACGGATGGGGAGGGCAGACTCTCCAGCCAGCCAACCCAGGTCGGGACACTGGCCGGGTGGCGAATAAAACGATAAGGGGAAGACCTTAGGCGGACAACTGCTCGCAAGGCCAGTAAATGGGCCGTGAGCTTTTGTCCATGTAGGGTTGTCAGCGTAAGTCTTACAGAGTCAAGCTGTTGGAAGGAGATTAGAATTGGGTAATTGGGTAAGAGAACGACGGACTGGCGGGGACGGGCTGGTGAAGAAAAAGAACTAATGGCAACTATCGACTTGATACACTTCCGTCGGCTTGTCGCCGGATGGCCCGAGGAACACTCCCTGAGGCAGTACGAACTGGGGGATCAGACGTAACCAGCCACGGGCGCGTAAAAAGCGACTTAGGCGCTTGCACTCGCCGTCGAGGCACTGGAAACGCCCGAGGGGACAAGGTTCGGGGTCAAAGCTTCTGTCGGACGGCCGAAACTATAATACTCAAAGCCCAAGTCCATCATCGCTGCAGGATTGAGCAGGTTTCGACCATCAAGCACTAGCGGCCGACCCATCATGCTGTAGATGCGTGCCCAATCGAGCTGACGGAACTCCGGCCATTCAGTAAGGATCAGCAGGGCGTCCGCATCTTGAGCGACCTCGTAAGGCTCTCGAGAATAGCGGACCTGCGGCAATATTTCGGAAGTCTTGTCCATCGCCTCCTGATCATAGGCGCGTACATGGGCTCCCTCGGCTAGCAATCGCCGAATGATTTCAAGCGACGGTGCAAAGCGGATGTCATCGGTGTTGGCCTTGAATGCCAGGCCAAGCACTCCCACTTGCTTGTCCTTTACGACCCAAAGCGCTTGCCGAATCTTCTCAAAGAACAGCTCGATGCGGCGTTTATTCACGTGTTCGGCCTCTTTCAACATGCCGAAATCCACTCCGGAGCGATCCGCCAAGCGGATGAATGCTTGAACATCTTTGGGCAAACAAAAGCCGCCGAATCCCAGTCCTGCCTCTAGGAATCGCGGTCCGATGCGAGGATCCAAGCCCATTGCGTAGGTAACTTCCTTGATGTCGGCGCCAACTTTTTCACAAACGTCCGCAATAATGTTGGCGTACGAAATCTTCATGGCCAGAAATGAGTTGGACGCATGCTTAATGAGCTCGGCGCTGTTGATCGTGGTGACCACTAGCGTTGGCGGTCGCATCGCCGGGCACCCGCTCAAGTGCACCGGGCACTGGAAACGCCGTTCCAAGATCGGACGGTAAATCTCCCGTAGTTGCTTTTCGGAGGCTTCGTCTTCCACTCCAATGACAATGCGGTCGGGGTGAAGAAAATCCTCCACCGCCGTGCCTTCACGCAGAAATTCCGGGTTGGAGGCCACACGGAATTCCACACCGACATTCCGGCGATACACTTCCAAGACGCGCTTTAGCTGTTGCCCCGTTTGCGCGGGTACGGTGCTTTTTTCCACAATCAATTTCGAATCGCATGCTTCCGCGGCGATTAGACGGGCCACATTATCGATGGCCGAAAGGTCGGCTTCACCGTTCTCTAGCGGAGGTGTGCCAACGCAAATGAATATGGCTTCGGCCTCGCGCACGGCCTGAGTGGCGTCGCTGGTGAAGGAGAGTCTCTGAGCGCGGTGATTAGCAGCAAGCATGGCATCGAGATAGGGCTCATAGATGGGCACGACGCCGGCCTTCAGCGCCGCGATGCGTTCCGGATCGTTGTCTGTGCATATGACCTGATGGCCCACCTCGGCGAGTCCAGTCCCCGTCACCAACCCCACATATCCGCAACCAATTACCGAAATTCGCAATGCAGACCTCCCAATCCTCTTCGCCAGATTCCCAGGCTGATGTGGGACCGAAGCCCTCAGTCTTATGCGTTATGCGCCCCTTTAACAACCGCACATGTGGAACTCTAAGCAAACTGGTTCCGCGCAACAATAGGGTCGAAACCCCAAATCAGGTGCCGGTGGATGCTTGAGAAAATCTGTTGTGTCGCGACGCCTTCAGCCTGGGACGCTAGTCACGCGTGGCGGACAAAGTTGCTGCATGACTGGAGTCATAAGCCTTTAGCAGTGAGAAGCCGTTTTCCGGTGGCATAAGCAAATAACGGCAGATCGAGGAGTCCTGGCAGAGGATCGTCCCAGGAAAAGATGGCAGATTCCAGCGGCCCGCGGATCGATCGCAGGTACTCAAGCAAGGAAAGGCGACCGCCTAAGATTTCTTCGATCGCCATCCCCAAATCCGCGCTCAGATGCACCCAGCGTTCCCCCGGTCGCCCACGCAAACGTGGAACCGGCTCGCCTCTGGTAAGTAGCCAAAGAAGGTAGGGGAAATCGACACCTGCACGCCTGGAGAGTGTGTGCCAGCCCCAAACGCGCGGGTTGATATCGAGAACGTTGAATTGACCATCCCGGGGATCTCTCTTGAACTCTACTTCCGCAAGGCCAGTAAAATGGACTGCCGCCAACAAGCGCTCCGCCGGCTCAACGATCTCCGGCGCGTCTATCGTCTCCACATAAGTGCTGAACTGACCAAAATCTCTGGGGAATTGACGCGTGCGCCGTGCCACGACGGAGGCCAGGGAGCGTCCGTCTTTACAAAGAGCGGCATAAGAGAACTGTGCTTCGCCTCCTCCCGGCACCATCTCTTGGATGATCAGGGTTTCAGAGGGGAGTAATGCGCTGGCCTCGTCGTAACGTTTCAGGAGCGACCCGCGATCCTCCGCAACCCACGCTTTAGGAACGGCGAGGCTGCTTGGTTGCAGACGTATAGCAGGCTTGAGAATGACGGGAAAGGGACAATCGATCTTGGCAAGCTCTTCCCGGGTCGAAGGACAAAAGGTCCACGGTTGGTGAACCTGAAGCCTTTGCGCAAGCTGATGCAGCAGCCGTTTATCACACGCCCACTGCAGCGTTTCCCATGCCGGGACGGTTACGTGATATTTGGCTGAAAGCGCTTCGTGATGGTTAGACACCAATGCGACAGTATGATCGTCCGTCGGAATGAGCGCCCATCCATTGAGATTGTGGGAGGCGCAGAGTCTTAGCAGGAAGTTGATTTTTCCATGATCGTCGCACGCAGGCCACGGCAATCTTCGCCGAACGTAGCGCGAGGCCGTGGCCACAAGATGACCGCCCTGATTGATAAGCCATACCGGAATCCTCCGTCGGCCCAGACTTCGAACCACACCGAGCGCTCGATAGTCCGCGCCCATTACTAAGGCACCGCGGGCGCCGGACGCGATCGCCAATTTATGCGCCGCTGTATCGATCCGGTTTGGAACTGCGACGGTGGCCGCCATGGGTCGATGAACTACGATTCGAATTACCCTTTTCTCAGGATCCCGCGGGTTACTGCACGGGAGGCAAATTCCGCTCCGGCCACAAATCGCATGAGTGGGCCGAAACTCCAGGCTGCTGGTGCGCCCAGGAAGTGAAGACCTGGCATCGAAGTTTGGAATCCAGAATCAAGTTGCGGGTAGCCGTTTATGCGTCGAATGGACTCTAGTATCTGTCCGGTCAGGAAGGGGTAACGCGAGATATCCACACGGTACCCGGTTGCGAGCAGCATATGATCCACAAATCGCTCAGTGTTGTCACTCAAACGGAGCGATAGCCGCTCGCCTCGGGGAGAAGCTGAAATGACTGAAGTGCTTGTTTTGATCCGGATGGGCGCGCAGCGCGGGTTCAACCACGCCGCACCGGCGGCCCGGATGGCCCGCTTTCCCCAGCGATCTTGAACCGGGCGTGGTAGCCGCCGGAATAGATTAGGTCTGGCCACTATGTGACTGAGGCCTGCTTGTCCCACATCGGGAGGTGCATATAAAAGTCGCGCAACTGGCTTGAAGGTGTGAAACCATTTTTGGCGCCACAGCCAGCGCACGAAAGGAGCGCGAACAAACACTTCGACTTCAGCTCCCATCTCCCTTAGTAACGCCGCAGATTCCAGAGCACTCTGTCCAGCGCCGATCACTGCTACTTTTTTCCCTGCGAAACGGCTGAGCTCACAGTGCGCGCAAGCATGAGAAGCCAGAGTGAACGGCAGATGCTTGAACTCGGGCGGCTGCCAGGCGAATGGCATAATTCCGGCCGCAATGATTACTCGTCGCGCTTTCCAGGTTTCGCCATCTTCGAGAGTCAGTCGGAAACCCGCTCCATTTTTCTCCACGCGGTCGACTTTTCTTGAATCCAAGTCCGGCACCGCTTGCGATTGAAACCAGCGCCCATAGTCCGTGAAGCGGTAGAGTGGCAGTGGGGCGGTGATCTGATTCCCACTCGTCTTCTGGTAGGCTTGCAGCGTTAGAGATCGAGAAGGATCGGAAAGGTGTGATCCCGCCAGCGGGGAACGAAGCAGCATCCCCTTGGGCATGTGCCTTTCCCAGAAGGACATTGGCTCGCCGAAAACGCGAACGTCCAGGCCATTGGCAGCTCGAAGATGAGCGGCCGCAGACAAACCATAAGGGCCAGCACCTACAATCGCTACGTCACATGTCGTCATGGTATTTCATTCGGTCCGAAATGAACTGCAATAGGACCCCTCTAGGTCCAGACTCAAGTTAGGGCGCGCTCTCGGCTTCCTTGGTTCGAGAGAACCAAGCAGCTAGAATCATGCAAGGCAATTTACCCACCATCACGTTTAGGGACAATGAGCTGTCCGACTGAATTGCGCATCGGGAGAATCCTGCGAAAAATCAAGCATCGGGCATGCTTGATTCCACATTTAATCGCAATTCAGTCTGCGGATCCGGCCAACTGCTTGTCTGGCCAATTGATAGATCGGCCCTGAAACTGCAATCCGATTCCAAACCTCCCATCGGGCAGCCGCTGACAGTAGACAACTCGCGCTAGGGTTCGTAGGTCACCTACAAGTGAGCTGACCATTAGTCGTTCATTCAGTTCTTTAGCCCGCTGGCTCAGAACTCGTACTCCAAGCGAGCACACGTTTTCCGTAGTCGTCCGCTCAGCCGCAGAGGGGTTGTGGGGGCTGGATACCTCAATCGGGACAGCCAGCCGAATCCGTTTTTCAAGCCTTCCTGACCGCGCGGGCATCTTCGTATCACCCTATGAGCTGGTTTCTGTCAGTTGGCACCGGGCTGGGCGGCGCCGAGGAGCTAAGGAACCAACAAGAAGTCCAGCAAAGATGGATCTCCAAAAACCATAGAGCCTATTGGCTACGAGAACTGCTCTCCGTCTCGAAAGATAGTTTTAATCGCTCTCGCTTCTGCTCATACATGGCCTGGTCGGCCTTCATCAGCAATTCCGGGATCGATGTTCGAGAGCCTGGATCAAACCGCGCAACACCTATGCTAAGAGAAATTGCGTAACGAGACTGTTGGGCACGGAGCGATTTCAATAACTCAAAAAGGCGAGCCTTGATCGTAGCCTCGCAGTGCCCGGCTGCTTCAATTGCAAGTACAGCAAACTCATCTCCTCCAAGTCGCGCGACAACATCCGAGTCCCGAAAGGTTTCTTCCAAAATGTTAGCCGTGCGCTTCAACGCACAGTCGCCTTCCAAATGGCCGAAAGAATCATTAATTTGTTTCAAGTGGTCCACGTCGATCATGAAGAGCAACATTCCCCGGCCAGATCGGCGCCCTAATTTCAATTGGCGTTCCGCCAAAGCCATAAAACCGCGACGGTTATATAAGCCTGTAAGTTCGTCCGTAAGAGCAAGGTTCCCCAGCTCTGCTTGAAGCATGTACTGCTTCGCCGCACAGCGGACAGCACGCATCAATAGCTCACTAACTTGTTGACTTCGTGCGTCGCCTAGCGGCGTGCCGCTAGCCCCAGTGCGAACATCCCGCAACAAACTGGCGAGTTCTCGGTTTGTTTCTGAAAGCAGACTATGAAAAACGTCATCAACAGCTCTGTTTTTTTTGCAGGACGACAAGACCGGGACATCGTCGCGAAACAACGAATCAGCCCCGATGCTCAGGATCGCGACGTCGGCTGAACCGTGGTCGTTTCTGTCCCCTGCTCCCCGCTTTCGCGGTGTGCCGCTTAACTTAAACCTATGCGATCCCATTGCCATTTGTGAGTGTCCTGGAACTAGGAGTCGTCCTCCGTCGTAATGTCGAGCTGATTTCATAGAGCCTGCAGCAGCCCTTTCCACCCTGCCGAAGAGCTTGGCGGGTTACCATGTCCTCTGGGAACCCCAATTCTTTTTTCCTGCTCTGGCTGCCAAAATGCTTCCGTCATCTAATCTCCCCATGTTGAGTTCGGCCCGCCTCCGTGTCAGTGCAGTTCGGTAATTGGGGTGATCGAGGTGGGGGCCCTGTACATGGAGGCGGCCCGCTCTCTTCACTGCACCATAGCCTTTCCCGGAATTAACTCAATCCGGTGAATTACCCATTCGAAGTGAGGATAATGATTGAGACATTCCAGAGACTAAACCTGAGACGCCGTCCTCAAGGCTGGATCAAACCATTGCGGATAGCGTAGCGAACCAGGCTTGCTGTTTCGTGGATGTCTAGCTTCTTCATGAGCCTTGCCCGGTGCGACTCGGCGGTCTTTACACTGATACCGAGGTGTACGGCGATGTCCTTCGTGGACTTGCCTTCCCCAACCAATTGAAGCACCTGACGCTCGCGTCCTGAAAGAGGGTCCGACGCGACATAGGTCTTAGATAGATAGGCATCGACAACTGCGCGTGATATGTTCGGGCTGAGATACACGGATCCGCGACAGACTTCCTGGATCGCGTGCACGAGATCGGCTCCCGCCTGGCTCTTCAGCACATATCCTCTCACTCCGGCACGCAGGGACTCGGTGACATATTGATCTTCGGAATGTTGCGTAAGAAGGATCACTTTGGTCTTGGGAGCGGACTTTTTCAATTCGCGAGCGGCATCGACGCCATTCAAGACCGGCATGCTGATGTCGATGATGGCTACGTCAGGTTGCGTACTTTGTACTGAGCGCAAAGCTTCCTGTCCATCCGAGGCTTCGCTCACCACCTGGAATCCCTGTCTTTCCAGTAGGGCCCTCAGTCCTTGTCGGATGAGGGCATGATCATCGGCTAGCAATACACGCGTGGGCATTGTACCGCGGGAAGATTACGGAATTCCGCGGCCCTAACGCAATCGGGTGGTTCCCCTTATTTTCCTGAGGTAAACACCTGATTAATCGGGGGTTCCAATGTGCAACCTGCCTTCCCCTGCAGTTCCATATCACACTGAAACCCCAGAACTTCCAAAATCGTTGTAAACACCTGTCCGAATGGTCTTGGCAGAAGGCTATGAACGCTTGCAAAGAGTGGGAATGAAGTTGCGATGTACAATCGCATTGTTCGAGGGAGCGCGCTTGTGGTTCGAGCGCCTCTAGAAAGTCTGGGCCGTGTTTTCGCCACGGAGGAGGCGCGCCCATACACGTCGTACAAGGGCTCTTGGAGTAAAGATGAACGTTGAACGCCGGAGTTCGCAAAGAGAGACGCCGGAAAAACTCTCCTACATTCAGTTCGAGCCGGAGGGCGGGGGAATCGTGTTGAACGCCTCCGAACAGGGTCTTGCTTTCCACGCTGCTAATGCGGTTAAGCAGCCTGGCCCAATGCGCCTGTCTATTTCGCCCAATCCCACGCAGCGGCTCGAGCTTAGCGCTGAAATCGTATGGCTGGATGATGCGAAAAAGTTCGGAGGTTTACGATTCAGAGAAATTAGTGCAGACGTGAAAAATGGAATTCGCCAATGGCTGGCACAAACGGCTGCATCGAGCGATTCGGATAGTGAACTTGCGGCGCCATCCTATGCATCATCTTCTGCAAAGGAAGCAGCTGACCCTCACACAAATGCGGGGAAGAAAACGGCGAGCCCGCCACGGTTAATTTCGGACCTGGAAGACGCAAGACCTGTTCGCGCAGGTTTTGCGACGTCAGCCGTGCCTCCACTTTTCACTGTCCCGTCGCCCTCACCTTTTCCAGAGCCAATTTCGCAACGAAATCAGGCCTCTCTTTCTCTCGCACCGCTGCTCCGCGGCCTCGCGTTGGGGATCCTTTTTTTCATCCTCGCATTCACGGCATTCCTCTTCCTGCAAAATACGCGTCAAGAGGTGGGGAACTCGCTCACGCGTCTTGCAGAGAGACTAAAGCGTAATAGCAAAACTCCGGCGGAAACTTCATCATCGCCACCGGTTCCGGCTTCGAGTCCGAGCGTAGATAATTCCTCAAGCGTCCCCGACTCAATTCGAGAAATTCCTTCACGTGAAACCTTAGATCCGTCCCGCCCTGCGTCATCGGTCCCATCAATCGCAGGGACGGGAGATGCCACGGAATCTCACAACACGGATACCAAGAACTTCCGAACAAACACAACTGCGGATACCTATTCGAAGAGGGACCGAAGCCCCCGTGCGCAAGAGCTCTGGTCTGCACTAGAGGCTGGCAATAGTTCCGCGGAAGCGGTGCTTGCTCAGCTATATCTGACGGGCGACGGCGTTCCAAGGAATTGCGAGCAAGCGAGGGTCCTTTTGCGGGCAGCATCGAAGAAGGGCAACAGCGAAGCCCTGCAACAGCTGCGAAAACTCAACAACAATCACACTTGCCGGTGAAGGGAGATTACGTACAGGCGGGAAACCTCCAATGGCAGGATTCGATCAGACGCGTAAACAGTCTCAAAATGCACAGCCGATGTATATACGACTCGGAGTCCTTTGCTAAGGCTCCACCAATCCCCGGCGGACTGCGTAGCGCACAAGGCTTGCGGTCTCGTGGATATCCAATTTTTGCATGAGTCTCATGCGGTGCGATTCGGCCGTTTTTACGCTGATGCCCAGGAGGGAAGCAGTATCCTTCGTGGATTTTCCTTCCGCAATCAACTGCAACACCTGTCGCTCGCGCACGGTCAAGGGATCCACCGGCCTGTCTGACTTGGACCGATAGGCCTCCACCACAGCGCGTGATATCCCCGGGCTTAGGTAAAACTCTCCTCTCGAAACCTGTTGAATTGCATGAATGAGGTCACTGGCGACCTGGTTCTTCAACACGTATCCTTTCACGCCGGCCTCCAGCGCCTCGTAGATGTACTGATCTTCTTCATGCTGCGTAAGAAGTATTACTTTCGTCTTCGCGCTAGAACGGCTCAGTTCGCGGGCCGCATCTATGCCGTTCAACGTCGGCATACTAATATCGAGGACTACGATGTCCGGGTGGTGCGTTTCTGAGAGTCGGACGGCATCCTGTCCATCGGACGCTTCCGCCACAACCTGAAATTTTTCCCGTTCCAGCAATGATTTTAGACCTTGGCGTACCAGCACATGGTCATCCGCGAGTACGATGCGAATTGGCATGATTACCCTCCAATGGAAGTCGGATGGAAAGCTCAGTTCCGTTACCTGGGCGGGATTCGATCCGTAGCGTCCCGCCGATTGCACTCACACGTTCTTGCATGGCGATTAGCCCCAAACCTTTCCGGTGCGGCGAAGTCTGAAGTTGATTAGGGTCGAATCCCACGCCGTCGTCTCGGACCGAACAACACAGCGCAAGATTTTCTTTCCATGCCCGGATCCACAGATTCTTTGCTTCGGCATGCTTGACGGCATTGGTTAGCGCTTCTTGAACTATACGATAGAGCGTGGTCTCAATCGCTCCAGGCAAGCGTCCGGAAAAACTTGCCTCGATCCGAATGGGTATATTGGCTCGCTTCGAAACTCCATCGGCCAAAAAACGAATCGCGGGAACCCAGCCAAGGTCATCCAGAATTGTTGGCCGAAGTTCATGAGAGTACCGTCGCAAGTGCTTTTCAACCTCGTTCAACAATTCCCTGATCCGCGTGACCTGTCCCTGCTGCGGCTGGGGCAGGTCCAAAGCCATTTCGGATAGTGCGAGGTGCACGGCGACGAGTAGTTGACCAGCTTCATCATGCACGGCGTAGGCGATTCGCTTGATCTCCTCTTCGAGCGTTTCGTTTAATTGCCGCAGGGCCTTCACCGCATCCTGAAATCCGCGGTGCGCCATCTCATAGGGAGAGAGGCATTCCGCAAGGAACTCGGAGCCTGCCTGGATCAATTCCTCCGTGCGTTTTTCACTCTTGGCATCACGAACCATCGCAAGTACCGTTTCGTGATGCAAGGAAGCTATCTCGACGAGACTCTTGTGCTCGTTAAGCGCCCGACGCCCGAGCTCGTACGCCCGGCCCAGCGCGAGTTCGCCGCCACCGCCCGCATATTCATCGAACGACGAACGGTATTCGTCTTCAAAATTCGCGTGTGGCTTAGGCTTGCTTCGAACTGCGCTTTTCATTGATGAACACCCGTTATGCGCGTGACTAAAACCAGCGCATCGTCATTACCACTGCGATACTGTTCGAGAATTCTGTCTGCGGCCCTCTGCGGATTCTCCCGGGCGGAAAGCGTGGCGGAAAAATCGCTCCTGATTCCATCGGTCGCAAAGAAGAGGGTGTCTCCCTTCTCGATAGGAATCACCGTGGCTTGAAGAGCTGGTAACTGGGAACCAACGACGCCGGCTCGGAGAAGGAGTGACTCTTGCGGATTTCCATTCTTAGGATTGGAGCGCATTAGCACTCCCAGCACGTTGCCGACACCCAGCCAGGTCATCATGCCATGCTCAGGTTCGACAAAAGCAAGGCTCAGAACAACGCCGCGGGTTGACCGGAGTTTCTCATGGCATCGTTCTACGAGCCAGATAATTGGTTCGTCGGCAGAGTTTCGGAGAATGGCGGCGGCAGTCTTGGAGACGCTGGCAGCTTCTTCACCGTGCCCGATCCCGTCAATCGCTGCGATCAGAATTCCGCTTCTATTGCAGCACACCAAGTGATGATCGCCAGACTCGCCCTGTCCCGGAAGAACGTACTTGGCGACACCATATTCGACCATCGGTTCCTTTACGGTCTCCACTTCTTCACCATCACAGTTGTTCCCTTGCCGAGTTGGGAAGTAATCTCGAATTCGTCCATCAATCGACGCACCCCCGGCAGTCCAAGTCCCAGGCTTCCAGAAGTAGAAAAGCCATCGCGCAGTGCTTGGCGAATATCGGCGATCCCAGGACCCTCGTCATCGGCTATGACAGCAATGCCTCTTCGGTTAAGACCATTCACTTGCCTTATCGTGATTTGTCCCTTGCGGGCGTAGGACACGATGTTTCGCGCGAGTTCCGAAATTGCCGTCGCAATGAGCGTGGCGTCACCTGAAGAAAAACCAAGCTCATTCGCCACCACCCGGCCCTTCTGGCGGGCTGAGACGATGTCCTGGTCGGAGTTGATTGCCACCCGGATTTCCCCAACCGACACAATCGCTCACTTTCAGTTCGTGGTTTTGAACTTTTCGTTTAAGTATGCCAAACCTTCTTCCAGGTCTAGCGCAGTCGCCACGCCTTCCAGCGTTAAGCCCAGTTGCACCATTGCAAAAGCTACTTCCGGCTGAATTCCAACAATGACCGTCTCTGCACCGCGTAGCCGGATCATGTGCGCAATCTCGCGCAATGTCCTGGACGCAAACGAGTCCATCACGTCCATTGCGGTAACATCGACAATCACCGCACGCGAACGAAATTTAACAACTTGCTGGACTAAACCCATGCGCAGTTGGTTGAGGTCCGCGTCCGAGAGAGCGGCTTGAAAGGTTGCGATCAGGAACGCGCCCTGCTTGAGAATCGGGACTTCCACTTGGCCCTTTCTCCACTTTGTCTAGCGTGGTTCTGCTAGTGTCGCAACTTTGTATCCCAAAAGTCTTTCCGCCTGCTCGATGCCGCCCTGAAGGTCGCCGACGGTGTTCATCTTGCCGAGGTCCACACCGATAGTCACAAGCGTTTGCGCAATCTCCGGCGAAAGCCCGGTAACGATGACGGTCGCGCCGAGGAGTCGCGACGCCTCTACCGTTTGCACCAAGTGGTTTGCCACGGTGACGTCCATGGCTGCCACACCGGTGATATCAATCACCACGACTTTGGCGCGGTTGGTGCGAATTCCACGAAGGAGTTGCTCGGTCAATTGGCGGGCGCGCTGTGGGTCGATGACGCCGATGATAGGAAGAATCAGCAGCCGTTCACGCACCTGGAGAACGGGCGTGGAAAGTTCGCGGATCGCTTCCTGTTGCTGGCGAATAACGCGCTCGCGCTCTTGCACGAAACCGACCGCCACCGTGTTTGCGATGCGGTTCGCCGCTGGCTCGTAGGCATCCAGGATGCGATTCAGTTTCTTGAAATCGTTCTGGTATTTCGCGAATAGGGACCGCGCAAGGACGTCGCGCAACAACAGCACGATCCCCACGACTTCGTGCGTCTCGACACCGCGCGGGATAATGCGTTCAGAGAGGTTTCGCGCGTAAGCTTGCAGCGCCTCGAACGCCTCGGTTTCGAGAGCTTCAACGTAACTGTCGTACACCGAGGTCGCTTCCGCGAATATCTCTTCTTTGGTCATCGCGGTGAGCAGGCGTGTCTCAGAGATGCGCACCACCCATTCCTCGCGCAATTGGGTTCGATTCTGCCGGAGGTGGGCCACGAGTTCCCGTAAAAGCTCAGAAGGTTCTTCGTTTCGCTTTGATTCGGGAGGAACGGACGCAACATCACGTTTCGACATCAAGGTTTTTCTCCTCGGCTCGAACAGTCCTTTTTCAGGTCAATTCGGTTAAATGCACAGGAACCTTGATAGGCAATACCATCTGAGACCTGCCTTCTCAATCAAGTAATTCCCTGCATCGACCTCAGGTAAAGACCTTAGCCTATAGATTACCCTCATTCTGAGCTCTATCCAAACGCGCAATCCGCGACTGACTAGCTAGCCCTTTCTTCTTAGCTCATCTCAGGGGATTTCCCGATGCGGCTTTGGACTGTGTTTGTCCTACGGATGGGGGTACTCACCGGATTGTTGTGCGGCCCACGTTGAGGTACTTGCTATGGGGAGGATTGATTCCTTGAATACGCGAACTACCGGCCGGTTCGATCCAAGACCAATGGGGGAACGAAGGGATGAGGATTGCTGATCACGTATATGCGTGGACGCCCAGGATGTTGCAAAAAGACCGTAAGTTGAACCGCTTCCGGCTGTTCGCATGGCTGTCCTTGGCCTTATTTGTCGCTTTATCGAGTGTTCCAGCGGCAGCCCAGTCCTACGCCTATGTGCCAACCCACAAATCGAACTCCGTCTCTGTGATTAACACGGCAAACAATTCTGTGGTCGCCGTCATCCCAGTCGGGGTTCAGCCACTTCAAGCCGCTATTTCGCCGGACGGAGCCTTTGCTTACGTGACTGATTCCGGGTGGTTCCTTTCCAATAACGATGTTTCTGTCATAAGCACTGCCGACAACACCGTGGTGACCACCATACCCGTCGGGCGCTTCCCAGTTGGAGTGGCTTTTACTCCCAACGGAGCTCTCGCGTACGTCGCGAATCAAAATTCCAATGACGTTTCCGTAATTGACACCGCAACGCGGACGGTCGTTGCCACTATCGCAGTTGGGGTGAACCCCTGGGGCGTGGCGGTTACGCCGAATGGTGCGTTCGCCTACGTCACAAACCAGGCCACGAACGACGTATCGGTGATTGATACTAGAACCAACACGGTCGTGGCCACCATTCCGGTGGGTAACAACCCGGCTGGCTTGGCCATCACCCCAAACGGGGCTTTTGCCTATGTTGCAAATTATTTGTCAGCGGGTGTCTCTGTGGTCAGCACGGCCACCAACGCCGTTGTGAATACCATTGCGGCGCCAGATTACCCCATTGCCATTGCCATCACTCCTGACGGAACCTCCGGCTATGTGGCAACCAACGGAAATAACATCGTCGCCGTGATCAGCACTGCCAGCAACAGCGTGACAACTTCCGTCCCAGTAGGAAGCATTCCCAGAGGCGTGGCCATTACTCCAGACGGAGCCTTCGCCTACGTCTCCAATAGAATGTCCAACGACGTCTCAGTAGTCAGCACAGCCACCAACACCGTGGTTGCAACCATTTCGGGAGCGGCGCTTTTCCCAGAAGGCATTGCCATAAAGCCATGACACGAACTCAACGCGATTGGTTGACAGAAGTTGGCGGAAAAGTGGACTTGAATTGCGGCTCAAGCAAGAAATCCGCGCGTTTGGAAAAATCTACACGCTTCAAGCTGTCTGCTCGGAGTAGAGCTGCGTCACAACTGCACTCTACACTTTTGAAATTTCAGCCTGTTACCAAAATCAAGGAGCGTATGGCCGCAGAGTTGCTCCGATTCTTCCAGTCGCGACTAGCTCTTACACTTGCTTGACGGAAAAGAACGAAGATGATTGGTTCTTACACAACCGGGCAAACTTTCTGGGAACAAGCCAGTTTCGCGGAGCCCTCGCGGCCCGAATGGGCCGGATTATCAGAGAGTGAAACCATACGAAGAGCTCAGCGCGGAGACGCCGATGCCTTTGAGCGAATTTACCGCGCGCATTGTCGGCGTATCTATGCCCTGTGCCTGCGTATGGCGGGAAACTCGACGGAAGCGGAGGATCTCACGCAGGAAGCATTCTTGACCGTGTTGCGCAAGATTCAGACGTTTCGTGGCGAATCGGCTTTTTCCACCTGGCTGCATCGCATCGCAGTTAATTTGGTTTTGATGCGCTTTCGCAAGAAGTCCTTGCCGGAAGCTTCGCAAGAAAATTTCGAAGAATCGGATGGCAATCGCTGTGGGCGGCGTGAGGAAGTCGGTGCTCCCGACTTGCAACTGGCTGGCTCGATCGACCGCCTGAATCTGGAAAGAGCGATCAAGCAACTGCCACCGTCTCACAAGTTGGTTGTCGAGCTACACGACATCCAGGGTTACAAGCACAAGGAAATTGCGCAAATCATGGACTGGTCGATCGGCAACTCGAAGGCTCAGCTTCACCGGGCACGCAGGCGCTTGCGCGAATTACTGCAGGAGAGCCTTCACTTGGAATGGGTGCCACCCATGCCGGGGCGGCAGGTGCCTCTCAGCGGGAAATGCGCCTAGCCCACCATAGAAACGAAATCCACTCTATCTCACCATAAATCAAGCTCTTTCGTTCCAAATAGAAGGGAAGCAGGCTCCTCGACTAGCTCAAGAACTGCAACATACCTCACGACACGGTGACTTGTCCGGCAGCCTGTGATGACGCTTGTCGTCGGGGAGAATTCTGCTCGGGGCCCGCCCACGCCCGTCGCAACTCTTCCGCCCGGGTGATAACGCGGTCGATCAGGTCAGCTAGCGGCTGTGCTTTTTTGCTAGTCGACGGACTCGCGCTATTAGGCGAGATCTCCAAGTGCTGGAGCTTGTCGTAAACGGGTTTCATTGCCCGCTCTGGATTGCGGAAGAACTCGGTTCCGCGGACGCGAGCGAAGATCCACCCCATACGTTCGAGAACAGCCTGCCGGTCCATGTCTTGCGGCAGTTTTTCGAGCGGATAGTAGCGATCGCCATCGCACTCGATCGCCAAGCGTCGGCCGTCGCCCTCCACAACCAGATCGATTCGAAAAGCGCCAACACGCCAATGTGCAGCCACTCGATATCCGGCAGCCACGAGACATTTCATGACTTCCCGCTCGAAAGGAGATTGCGTGCGTTTTTCTTTTTCTTCGAGCGCGTGCATGAGCCGGCTGGGATCTTGGGCGTGCTCGATGAGTTGGCGGCGCAAATCGTCCGGCTTCAAATCATTCTGCGGGCTAAGCGAGTGTACGACCCACATCTGATCGCGTGCTCGGCTAGCAGCGACGTTGAAACGCTGCTTGAATAATTCTTGGTCTCGAAGGGAGAGCGGACCTCGCTGCGCCGCGTCCACGAGCGAGATAAACACAATGTCGCGCTCGTCGCCCTGGAATTGAGCGGCGTTTCCGCAAAGGAGGCGATGGAGTTCGTAACTGTCCGGCGAGATGTGCTTGCGGAGTAGATTATCGATTTCAAGGGCTTGTTCGTCGCCGACAAGCGAAACCACTCCAAACGTGGTGGGTTGGCCCGCGTCATTCTTCTTGTATTCGGGCTGCTCCATCGCGGCGGTCAGCAGTGAGGCCACTCCTAACGCTTCCTGGCGATTGATTTTGCCGTCGCGGCTGGAGCCAGCCACCCGATACGCGATGGTATGAGGACGGAGCTGAACCCGACTGGCATCACGCAATGGCTTGATGCGGTGATCGTAGGAAATCATGTTGCTGAATTGGATGATCTCCGGCACGCAGCGGAAATGTTCAACCAGGCAGGTCGTGCCGCCGAAAGATTGTCGCGCCAGGTCATAGATTGAAATTTGACCGTCGTAAAGATCGGAGTTTGGAATTCCGGGCAAGTATTGGAAGATAAGGTTTTGGATGATCCCCAAATCCTGACCAACCGCGGAGGGGCTTACCTGCTCGTGGTCGCCAACGACGAGGACGGTCTTCCCGAGATAGAGAGCCACAAGAGCCATGACGTCACTCTGGCTGGCTTCATCGATGATGACCACGTCAAAGCGCGTTATGTGAGGGTCGAAATTCTCCACTACCCTGGATAGAGGCATAACCCAAACAGGGACAGCGCTGCGGCACTCGGACATTTTTCTGGCGGCTTCTGCGCGCAGGAGAGAAACGCGGATTCCGTGGCCTTTGCCGATGCGGCGAATGGTGTCCAGCCACCCGACTAGTGCCTGACGCTGGCGCGGCGAAGTGCGTCGAGCCTGGGCCGACCATGCGCGCTTGTCGATCAGGCTTACGGTAACGCGGCGCAGCTGCTCCCGGAGTTTTTCGCTTTTCGTCTGGAGCGTTTCAAGCGAAATACTGGCCCGACGATCCAGTTCGTCGTTGAGCTGGCGCCAAGTCCACGCCGCGGTCGGATCACGCGGTGGTTCGCCGCGTCCGTGTACGCTGGTTCTATTGCGGATGGCGCCTGCCCACGCGGGGGCGGCGCTTTCGAGCTTGCTGAGCAAGGCGCGACGAAGATCGAGGTCCGCCTGGCGGCTTTTGAGTTCGAGGAGACGCTCGTAGGCGTCGCGGTATTCACCGGAATCCTCGTCACTCACGGCGGCAAGAAGTTTGGCAGTGGCCTTCGACGACTTAGCGACGCGCGCAGCAAGCTTGAGACGCGCCTTAAGATCGCGGATCTCTGCCTCAAGTTGAAGCAGCCTCAGTTTCTTGAAGCGAGAGTCGAGGATGGTCAGCAGGGAATCGTTGACCGCTTTGCCGATGCGCACCAATTCTCCATCGGCGCCGACGACGGCAGGTTGCTCAGCAAGGAATTTTTCCCAGCGAAAACCAAGGTCCTCAAGTTGTTGCTGGAGCGGTCGCCAGGTGTGGTTGTGCCAGCTCAAGCACTCTTCGATCGAATCGCAATATTGCAACAATGTTTTTTCGATTTCTTCGCCCACCTCGCTGGCGGGCGGCGTCCCCAGAGTTGCCATCTGGCGATCCCAGCGGCCGGACAGCTCTTCGCGCAGGTTCTTAAGACGCGCCATTCTGCCCAATGCTAGAAAATGCTCCGCGAGGCGCGGATGTATCTTATGGACTTTCGTCGCTTCGATGAATTGGCTCCACGCTCTGTGCGTGAGGAGCGTAACGGAACCGAGCTTGCCGCCATTGTCCAGGTGAGCGAAGATTTCGCCCGCGATGCGCTCCTGATCCTCGTAAGACAGGTTGTCTGAAAGATGGGGACCATGCTTGACGAAAGATTCCTGAGACTTGGCGGCTTCGCGGTGAACGAGACGCACGAAGCTGACCAACTGGTCCCAAGGTACGCGATGTGCATCGCCGTATTTTCCGGCGTAAACTGCGGCCAGTTTCCACTTTTCTTTCCCGGATAGAGGTTCGACGGCCTGCCTCAAGCTGGCGGAGAGTACCTCCAGTTCTTCAGGTGAGCCTTGCATCGCGCCAGATAGCCAAAGATCCGAGCGGAATTCCAAATCCTCCATGCTCAATCGATTCCGCTCGCTGAGGGACCCCTCGAATTCTTCGGGTCCTGGAAGGTCGTGAAGGTCCGGAAGATGACCGGAAAGCTCGCTTTCGTCTTCGCGGGAAAGAGAAACGTTCGTGCGATAGAGGTCTGTCAGTTCACCAGGAGAAAGCGGCACGGGCGCAACTGCTGCCACCGGGCCAGGGATCCATCCGAGGGTCTCCTTTTCTTGCGCGACTTTGCGAGCGGCATCGGCGGGAGCCCAGGTCTTTCCTGAAATAACGATGTCGCGATATTCGTCCGCGCGGCCATCCGAAAGTTGGTTGCGAATTTCTTCGAGTTTTTTCAGAAGCTCCAGGCGCTCCGCTTCCAATTTCTTTGCTTCCATCTCCAGCGAACCGGCATCGGCTCGCGACAATCTCTCCGCAATCGAGCCAACCGCGCTTTCCAATTGTTTGCGGCTGTCCAGATCACTTTCGAGCAGGCTCACGCACAAGGGCCGCAGTTCGGGGACGATGTGATGCCGCACCATTCGCAGGGCCTTCGTTGTATGGCTGGTGACAAGCACGCTTTTTCCTTGGGCCAGCAAGTGACCGACAAGATTCCCGATCGTGTGAGTTTTTCCGGTGCCCGGAGGACCTTGAACCAGCACGCCTCCGTACTCCTCCAGCTGCTTTGCGATTCGCACTTGCTCTGGATTTGCGGGCTTGCTCAGAAGGACTTCGGCGTCCGCCTCATGGTATTGCCCATCGGGTGGCGTACCGGCTTCTCCAAGCTCCGCCACCGGCGATTCCTCTCCAACAATGTTCAAGAGAGACCAGGGCAAGTCTTCGCGAACCCGAAGGTCCGAAAGGATACCTTCGATAGCAGCGGCGAAACCCAGGTTACGGGCGCGCAGAAATAAAATGGGATCGCGCCCGATACGCGGATCGCTCTGGTCTTCGTCCGGCGCCGCATCTTCGATGAGCTCACCGCGCGGAGACAATTGCACTACCAGCCTCTTGAGAAATCCCGACGTCGAACCGTTCATCAGGGGATGAAATCCCCCTTGCTCCAGGTCTTCGCGGCACCGGCCTATCGCGCGTCCATCGACATCGGCCATCGACTGAAAAAGCGCTGAATAAAGCTCCACGGGATAGTCAGCTTCAGAGAGCGTGAATTCCGGAACGGCCGCATTGAACTGCAGTTGGAGTCGTTGGAGGAGGATCGGGTGGTAGATGGTACCTTCAGGGCGGGACCAACTCAGGATTCCGTCACCAAGAACAAGCTCGACACGCTCCGCCTCCCGATCGATGCGCCCATACAGTGCGTACAAAACTTCAAAGATCCTCATCGCTCGACGAGCGGGCTTTTCGTTTTTCGCCCACTCGTCGCGCGAGATCTTCCAACGTTGCAGAGCCGCGGACCTGGCCCGGTCGTCATCGAAGTTCACGATGCGAGGATTTCCTGCCGCGTCAGATTCCTCACGCGTTTGGCGCACGAGGATGTCTTCGGAAGGGTCTTCCCACCCCGCTTCAAGCCATGCGGCAATTTCATTAGCGGGCTCTGGGGGACGAGTAAGCGCTGGACGCTGGACCTTCAGAACGAACCCCTCGCCGTCGTCGGTGGCGGACTTCGCCTCCTTCGCTTTGGCTCTTGAAGGTCCAGGCTTAGCGGCTCCTCGTTTTATCGACGGATGCTCGGGGAGGTTGTGCAACCAGAGACTCCATAACTGTTCGTCAACCCGGCGCTTGGCCGGGTTGCGGTGCTGGTTGAGTGCTTCCAGGTAGCGGAAGACGCGCGTGAGCTTGTCACGGGCAATCCGGAGTTTCTCGGGGTCCATGTTGGCTGCCTTTTAGGGACACCTTTATTGGGCTAGTGCTGGCTGCTGGGGGGGCCTCAGAATATCAGCGTCCTATGGAGAATCACAACGTCCTAAAGGGGTAGAACACCGAGCTGAGAAATAGGTTGCACTTAGTTGCAATGCGCTCGTACGCAAATTTACATAGGACGCCGTAGTTTTGACTCGGCTATTGGGCAATTTCTTTGGCGTCGTTGTACTCTAAGACGCAGAGCGGCCGTATTTTTGCCAAAAAAGTGAACAAGGCGCGGAGATTGCTGAGCAAAAAGCGGGGAAGGCTGCCCAGTTGAATTCACGGGGGTAAAGGCTCTTAGTAGATGTAGTACTGACCTTTCCTATCCGCCCCGGATGGTCACCCCGCGAGTTCGAATTCTGTCCCGCACCGGGCTGCCAACAATCAAGTTCATCTTCCGTATGCGGAGGCTCCCATGATCTCCAACGCCCTGCTCCGTTTCAAGGGACGTCTGAAACCTCATTTTCTACTGATTCTGGCCGTGGCAACGGTGGCTCTGATCATCATCGGTTGCGGCGGCAATACTCCCACGATGCAAAGCTCAAGCATGGGCGCGATAAGCGTGTCCGTGAGCGACCCGCCGTCTTGCATGGCGGCGACGCCCGGCGCTACTGGCGTGCCCGATGGAGGCACGGCCGCGCCCGGTGGCACATTTTCCAGCGTGTTCGTGACAATTCGCTCCATTCAAGCGCATGTCAGCGCGACTGCGGACGACACCTCTTCGGGCTGGCAGGAACTCGCCCCACAGCTGGTTTCCGCTCCCGTTCAAGTCGATCTTTTGCATCTGCCGGCGAAGGGGCAATGCCTGCTCGAGCAACTTGGCTCGACCTCTCTGCCTGCGGGCGATTATCAGCAGATTCGTTTGATTTTGCTGGCAAACGCAGCTCCGAGCGGCCCGGCGCCGTCAACCGACAGCAACGCATGCTTCAAGCCGCTCGGCGGCGACGTCTTCAACTGTGTGGTGGATAGCAGCGGCACGCACATGCTGGATTTGAGCAGCCAGGCGAACACTGGGCTGAAAATTCCGCCCGGGCAAATCATGGGTGGCCCGATCCATGTGGCTGCGGGGCAGTCGGTGGACCTCAACATCGATTTCAACACGTGCGCTTCCCTTATCAGGGAGGGCAATGGAGATTTTCGCTTGAAGCCTGCGCTCACGGCGGGCGTGGTGAGCCAAAACAAAACGGGGATCAGTGGGCAGATGGTGGATAGCGTCACCTCGCAACCCATCGCCGGAGCGATCGTCACGCTGCAATTCGCGGACAAGTCCGGCGTTGATCGCGTCGCGATGCAGCAGCAGACAGATTCCACAGGCCACTTCAGTTTCTGCCCGCTTGCCGTGGGCGCGGTTTTTGATGTCGTGTCAGACGCCCTTACCCCTTCGGGCACGGCATACAACGTTACCGTGGTGCCAAACGTTGTTGGGGGGACGAACCTCGGCGCAGTCCCCCTCGTCGCAGAGACACCAGCGACAGCCGGCGCTTCGACTGGGCCAGGAACAATCCAGGGGACCATCACGGCGATTAACGGAACAGCGGGGGCCACCATCGACGCAGACGTTAGCGCGCTACAGACGGTGACGGTATCGAGCACAAGCCTCACGTTCACGGTTCCGCTGTTTCCGAAGTCGAATGCCGCCGACGTTACGGTGACTTCGAGCACATCCTGCCCAACGGGAGCCCCCAAGGGCGCCTTCTGCGGAAGCTATACATTGGTCGTTCCAGCGAGCAATCCGATCGTAGGGACATTCGCCGCCGGCAAGACCACAATCACTTCACCGGCAACAGGCGACGTTCTGTACACGGTCGAAGCGGATGCCACAAACCCCGCGTCCGACGCCACGATGTGCTCACCGTCGTCTCAAACCACCAGTAAGGATGCGACCGCTATGCCGCTGAAGGTTACTGCGGGAGCCACCACGACCGCGGCGGAACTGGACTTCACAGGTTGTTCCTAGGGGAAGAGCCCATGGTGAGGTCGTGTCGTGCCTCGCGTGACCTCACCCAGGCTCCTTTCCCCGCGAATCGATGACTTTCTCCTCTGCTCTGTGCGAGGTCTCTTCTTGTGCCTTTTTCCACTCTAAAAAAATGTTTCAACGCTGGCGTTGAATCGGTTTAATATCGGGTGTGCCGGATTCCTCGCACCCCGAACTCCGGTCCATTGTCATCTAAATCTCGAATCCCACTGAGGAGATCTATGCTACGTTGGAGCAAATTCTCAGCCCTTGTATTGGAAGGGTTGTTCGTCTCACTCCTGCTTCCGATGATGGTTGCTGGAGCTCCCGAAGCCCAGCCTGCGAGGACGTATCTTCACAAGGATTGGCAGGTCCAGTCATCGTGCGAGGCGACGGCAACAGGCGAACAGATCTCCTCGGCCAGGTTCGATGCGAAGAACTGGCATAAGACGGACATCCCGGCAACGGTGGTAGGTGTGCTGGTGACCGACAAGACGGTTCCCGATCCAAACTATGGAACAAACTTGAAGTCTTTTCCGGGGATGAATTATTCCGACAAAGGTCTTTTTGCAAATCAGGACATGCCGGAGGGCAGTCCCTTTCGTTGTTCGTGGTGGTATCGCACGGAGTTCACTCTTCCTGCAGGAGACGTCCAGAAGACGGAATGGCTCAATTTTCTGGGCATCAACTACCGTGCCAACATTTGGATCAACGGGCACAAGTTGGCTGATGCGAACGACGTAGCAGGGACGTATCGTTCGTACGAATTCGACGTCAGCAAATACTTGCAGCCGGGAAGCGTGAATGCCATAGCGCTCGAAGTCTTCGCTGCAGGAAAATACGACTTGGGGATTACCTGGGTCGATTGGAATCCCACTCCGCCTGACAAGGACATGGGGATTTGGAAGGAAGTCTTTCTCAGATCGAGCGGAGACGTTGCGGTGCGGAATCCGTTCGTGGCCGCCAAACTGGATGTGCAATACAGGACTGCCGAACTGACTATCAGTGGGGAAGTGCGCAACATTTCGAATGATCCCGTGAAAGGCGTATTGCGCGCGGAATTCGATGGGAAAGAACTTCATCAGCCCGTGGAACTGTGCGGCGGGGAATCGAAGATCGTGAAATTCACGCCGGAGAAATTTGCAAAGCTGAGGCTGAAGCATCCGAGGTTGTGGTGGCCGTATCAAATGGGGACTCCGCATTTGTATACGACGAAGCTGTCATTCGAAATTGGCAAGCAAGTTTCAGACTCGACGAGCGTGATGTTTGGAATACGCGAAGTTACTTCGGAACTGACCGATAAAGGGCACCGCCTGTTCAAGGTCAACGGCAGAAAAGTGTTGATCCGTGGCGCGGCCTGGGCGCCCGATCTTCTTTTCCGGTGGTCGTCGGAGCGGCTCGATGCCGATCTGGCGTACGTGCGCGACATGGGCATGAACACCATCCGGCTGGAAGGGCGTCTGGATCGCGACGAGTTTTTTGAGAAAACGGACCAGTTAGGGATTTTGGTCATGCCGGGCTGGACGTGTTGCGATGCCTGGGAGCGCTGGAAAAACTGGAATGGAGACCAAAACACGGTGGCGGCGGCTTCGCTCCGCGACCAAATCACCCGGCTGCGGAATCATCCGAGCGTTTTTGTGTGGCTGAACGGCAGCGACAATCCACCACCTGCGGAAGTAGAGAGTGTGTACCTAAACATCGAGAAAGAGCTGGAATGGCCCAACCCGATCGTCTCCTCCGCCTCGGAGCAGAAAGCAGGCGTGAGTGGACCGTCGGGAGTAAAAATGACCGGCCCTTACGAGTACGTGCCTCCGGTGTACTGGCTGGCCGATACGCAAGCTGGTGGCGCTTACGGCTACAACACGGAGACAAGTCCTGGGCCTGCGATTCCGCCACGCGAATCGTTGGAGAAATTCATCCCCAAGGATCATCTGTGGCCAATCGACGACCTTTGGAATTATCACGCCGGCGGCGAGCGCTTCACGACGGTCAATGTTTTTACCGAAGGATTGAACCGCCGCTATGGACAGGCGTCCTCGCTCGATGACTACGAGCGCAAAGCCCAAGCAATGACCTACGATGGACAGCGGGCGATGTTCGAAGCCTACGCGCGAAACAAATACACATCTACCGGGGTGATTCAGTGGATGTTGAACAACGCGTGGCCTTCCTTGATCTGGCATCTCTACGATTATTACCTTGTGCCGGCAGGTGGCTATTTCGGGACAAAAAAAGCTTGCGAGCCGGTCCATGTGCAGTATTCCTACGACGACAATTCCGTCGCGGTGATCAACGGAACTTACGGTACGTTCAAAGGGATGAAAGCCAGCGCGAAAATCTACAGCATCGATGCCAAGGAAAAAGCAGCTCGGGATGCAATGTTGAATCTCGGGTCGGATAGCAGCACCAAGGCCTTCGATCTTCCTAATCCGGACGGGTTGACGCCGACTTATTTCCTGAAGCTGGAGCTGCGCGACTCCGCCGGGAAGCTGGTCAGTGAGAATTTCTACTGGTTGTCTACAAAACCTGACGTGCTCGACTGGGAGAAGCGATCTGACACCGTTTACACGCCACAGAAGGAGTTCGGTGACCTCACCGGATTGAACAGTCTGCCCATGGCAAGAGTGACGATCTCCAAGACTGTTCATAGGAGCGGGACCGACTCCACCGTCACCCTAGTAGTCGAGAACAAAGGCGACAGCGTGGCGTTCATGGTTCATCCGCGGCTGACGCGCGGCAGAGGCGGGGACGACGTCACGCCCATCTTCTGGAGCGACAACTATTTCTCTCTGCTGCCCGGAGAGAAAAAGTCCGTCATAGCGAGATTTGATTCCGCCTCACTCCGTGGTGCTACACCTGAACTGATGGTTGAGGGTTGGAACGTGGAGCCAACGGCGCCCTAGTCTCGCACGTAGTAACCGGACCGATGAATCGATAGCCGAGGCGGGGCAGCGTCTCCACGAAACGGGGACTCCGTGCGGAATCACCAAGCAAATCGCGAAGTTTGTTAACGGCAGTGTTTAGACCGTGCTCGTAGCCGACGACTGTGTCGGGCCAAAGTTTTTCCTGGAGCGCCTTCCGGGTGACCACTTGCCCAGCATCCACGACCAACATTTCCAGAATTTGGAAGGGCTTTTCTTCCAGCCGGATGCGCATTCCATATTTGCGAACTTCGCGCGAGACCAGATTGACCTCGAACGCCCCGAAACGTACTAAAGGTGCCGTACGCTTAATGTGATTCATTTGGTTGTCCTCCGCGGCTACCGGCCCCGACGCAGGTTGCCTCATGATCCTTTTTCCTTCTGGATTGACGTATTCCTCCTCCTAAGCCTTACCGATAAGGGGTCTGCACCTTCCTTAAGACTTACGCTCTTCCCGTTTTATTCCGCGCTACCCCTATGTCATGCAAGTCTGGAGAGAGCGCTTTGCCCCGCGCGCAACCCGGAACCACACGGCTATCATCCAATAGAGTAGAATGGGGCGGGTACGTTGGGCGTTCATGAGAGTGGGAGATCACCGGAATTTGTGATTTCCAACTGAGGGGGCACAATGCGCAAATGGAATCCTTTTCTCGCCGTGATGGCTCTCGGATTGTTTATGGCGGGTGCAGCGACGGCGGATACTCTTGAATTGAAAGACGGCCGTGTTTTGAAGGGGAAGTACCTTGGGGGCACCCAAGCAGTGTTACGTTTTGAGATCAATGGGGAAGTTCAGACTTTTAATACCACCGACCTTGTAGCGCTGACCTTCACCAGCAATTCCAGTCATACTGTTCCAGCAGCGGCTCCAGCTCCAACGCCGCCATCTGCCCCGGTTGCAACCGTGGCGAATGCTGATCCGGGCGGGACGGTAACCATCCCTGCGGGACAATCCTTGCTGGTGCGGATGATCGACGGTGTGGATTCTTCCAAGAATCACGTGGGCGACGTCTTCCACGCCAGCCTTGAAACAGACCTGACCATTGGCAACACGGTGGTCGCCCGCAAGGGAACGGACGTTTACGGGCGGCTGGCCGAAGCCAAGGAAGCCGGGCACTTTTCCGGCAGCTCTGAATTGCAGCTCGAACTCACGCGGATCGTGATCGATGGCAAGGACTATCCGGTTGTCAGCAGCGACTACAGCCTCCAAGGGAAGGGCCGCGGCTCCAACACGGCTAAGAAAGTTGGGGGTGGCGCGGTAGCGGGCGCCATCATTGGTGCGATCGCCGGTGGCGGCAAGGGCGCGGCAATCGGCGCGGGCGTGGGCTCGGCGGCCGGCGCGGGCGTTCAGGTCTTGACCAAAGGTCAGCAGGTGAAGGTGCCGAGCGAGACGCTCCTGGAATTCCGTCTGCAGCAGCCGGCAACGGTAGCAGCGACGCAAAAGTAAGGGTAATTTCTGCGGTTAGGCGAAAAAACTGGTTCAAAAAAGGCGAGCTTCATCACGCCTTTTTCTTGCCTCTGTCTCTGGCGTGTGGGCATGTCCCCAGCGCGTTTCTCCCGGCCGTTATCGGATTGGAACCACCCACCAGAAAATCCCCCTTGCCACTCCTGCTGTTAGTGAGTAAGCTACCCCCTCTAGTGGAGAGACCATGCCCAAAGAAAAGCCTCGAGTGAATATCGGAGAAGTGATTAAGAGCTATCGGAGCCAGCGTAGCCTGTCGCAGGGCGACATTGAGCGCCGCACCGGACTGCTGCGTTGTTACCTTTCAAGGGTCGAAAACGGGCACACCGTCCCGTCCCTCGAAACGCTTGCCAAAATCGCGGAAGCCATGGATATTTCTTTGGCGGACTTTTTCCCCGGAACAGAAACTCCGCGCGACCGCGAAACGCAAAAAGCCCTTGGGGAGCTTTCGCAGGACGAAATCCGCTTCCTGGCCGAGATCAAGAAGTACAGCACCACGCTTTCCGAGGGGGACAAGCGGCTGGTGCTGGCCATGATCCGCAAGATGGCAACGTTGATTCCACCCCCAGCGACGAAGAAGTTGATCGTTCGCCGCCCCACCGCGTAACCGAGCATGCTCAGCGAGCATCTGAATTATTGATGTCATCAAGCCAAAAAGATGATTGGCCAGCCTAAGGACCAGCAGGTATCCTCGATAACGGAATGACTTCCATCCAATTAATCGGCGTTTGTTGTTGTCCGCACCCAACGGTGACGGCCGCCGCGTCTTGTTTGGGTGGGAAGCCAGCTTTCTAACAGCTCTCTCCTCCAAGATTGAAGCGCACCCACCGCCAGATATTCCGGCAGGTGGTTTTTTTATTTTTGGGGAACACTGATGACCAACGTATCCGAAGTCTTAGTCCGGCAGCCGGAACTCGAGCCCGGAAGAGCAATCAAAACTGCGACGCTCGCGTCTCGCCGGCTCAATCACCTGCGAGCGTTGGAGTCCGAGAGCATTCACATTCTCCGCGAGGCGGCTGCCGAATTCGCGCATCCGGTGATGCTCTATTCGATCGGAAAAGACTCTTCGGTCATGCTGCGCTTGGCGCAAAAGGCCTTTTTCCCCGGAAGAATTCCTTTCCCGCTGCTGCACGTGGACACCAGTTACAAATTCCCAGAGATGATCGCCTTCCGTGACTCCTATCCCCGGCAGATTGGCGCCGAGCTCATTGTTCACAAAAATCAGGAAGCGCTCGGCGCCGGCGCAAACCCCTATTCACTCGGCACGCAGAAATGCTGCGGATTGCTGAAAACGAAGTCGCTCCTGGACGCGCTGGCAGAGGGCGGCTTCAACGCAGCGTTCGGCGGGGCGCGCCGTGACGAGGAGAAATCACGCGCCAAAGAGCGCATCTATTCTTTCCGGGATTCCCTGGGCCAGTGGGACCCGAAGAACCAGCGCCCGGAATTGTGGAATATTTTCAACTCTCGCCTCAACAAAGGGGAAAGCATTCGCGTATTTCCGCTTTCCAATTGGACCGAACTCGACGTGTGGCTCTACATTCACGCGGAACAAATTCCCATCGTTCCTCTTTACTTCGCCAAGGAGCGCGATGTCGTTTTTCGTAACGGCTCCATTGTGGTCATCGATCACCTCGCGCAGCTTCTACCCAGAGAGAAAACGCAAAGACTAAAGTGCCGCATGCGGTCTCTCGGCTGCGCTCCCTGCACCGGGGCGATCCGTTCCGAAGCTGATACCTTGCCGAAGATTATCGAGGAAATAGTTTCGTTCCGCCGCTCTGAACGCGAAAACCGCGCCATCGACCACGATGAAGAAGGTTCCATGGAACTCAAGAAGCGCGAGGGCTACTTCTGATGATCTCCTCCGTGCAGAACGCGCCTCAGGACGGCTTCTCAGCCTTTCTTGAGCAGCACCTGAACACCGATCTTCTTCGCTTCACTACAGCCGGAAGCGTCGACGACGGCAAGTCCACCCTGATCGGGCGTCTCCTGCACGATTCCAAGGCCGTCTATGAAGATCAGCTGGCCTCCGTGAAGAAGAGCCGCATCAACCGCTCCAGTGGTCCGGTTGATTTTTCTTTGCTGACGGACGGTCTTCGAGCGGAACGTGAGCAGGGCATCACCATCGATGTCGCTTACCGGTATTTCGCCACTTCTCGTCGCAAATTTATCATCGCTGATACTCCGGGGCATGAGCAGTACACCCGAAACATGGCTACGGGCGCGTCCACGGCGGACTTGGCGGTTATTTTGATCGACGGAACAAAAGGACTCCTCCCGCAAACGCGCCGTCACGCTTTCATTACGTCATTGCTGGGAATCTCCAACGTACTTGCCGCCGTGAACAAGATGGACCTGGTCGAATATCGCGAAGATGTCTTCCGCAAGTTGCAGGACGACTTCGTGACCCTCGCGACTCAGTTAGGAATTGTCAACGTGGATTGCGTGCCGATTAGCGCACTGAACGGAGACAACGTCGTCGACCACAGTCAGCGCATGCCTTGGTATCACGGCCCAACTTTGCTAGAGCATCTTGAAACTGTTTCTCTTCCCGAAAAGGATTCGTTGCAAGCCTTTCGCTTCCCAGTGCAAACCGTGATTCGTCCAGACGCCACGTTTCGGGGTTTCGCCGGCCGCATCGCCAGCGGGGCCATCCGTCCTGGCGATCCCGTCGTGGCGCTTCCTTCGGGACGAAAAACGCGCGTGCGCTCCATAGTAACCTACGACGGTGAACTGGCGCAGGCTACTTCCTCCATGTCTGTGACCTTGCAGTTGGATGAGGAGATCGACCTCAGCAGGGGCGACATGCTGGTTTCGCCTGACCAGATGCTCAAAGTCTCAAGAAAATTTCACGCCAGCGTCGTGTGGCTTCACGAGGTGCCTCTCGAATTGGGCCGCACCTATCTTGTCAAACACACCAGCCGGCAGACGAAGATCCGGCCGCTCCGCATCCGCCATCGCGTCGATGTCAATACCTTAGCGGCGGAGTCGGCGACTCGTTTGGAGATGAATGAAATCGGTTCTGTTGATTTTGAGACACATGTCCCTCTGTTTTTCGATCCCTACTCCAGTAACCGGACGACCGGCAGCTTCATTTTGATCGATGCGGCCACCAACGCAACCGTGGGAGCGGGGATGATTCAGAAGGACCTCGCGGCGACGGAAATCGCAGGGCAGCCTGAAGATGAATTTGCTTCCTTCGCCGTAGGCGAAACTCCGGTGGCGCCCGAGGAACGATACGCGCGTCATGGCCATTTTCCAGGCGTTGTTCTACTCGAAGGCCGTGCCCTTCTTGCAGAACGGCTGGAACGTTTCCTCTTCGACCTCGGTTTCGAGGCCTTACAGCTGAGTCATGCCGAACTCCTCGGAGATGCGCTTTTCGAGACGGTCCGCGTAGTGCGGTGTGCAGGCATCATTGTCCTCTATTCCGGTGACACCCTTGCGGAGGAAACAAAACACCAAATCGCGCTGGAATTCGACAATCGGTTTTTGGATATTACCGGCGCGCCAGAACTCCATCTCGACGAAGAAAAAGTAGTCGGGCACGTCCACGCCTTTGCCCAGTCTCTGAAGTTTGTTGATGAACCGCGAAAGATTTAGCGAAAGGTGAATTAAATGAACGTCGACCACATCGCCGAGGCAATTGAGAATCTCGCGCCGGAACAGGCTCTGGACGCCGTGCTTGCCGCTAACGAGAACGCCCGCGCCTGTCTGACCAGCAGCTTTCAAGCCGAAGACATCGCCTTGCGAAGGAGTGGTCACTACACCTGATTAACGTCTTGCCGGCGCGAACCGTGACTGAGCAGGAATCGGCGCTTGGCATTCTTTATCAGTCCGATCCCACTCGCTGCTGCCAATTGCGCAAAGTCGAACCTCTTCTCAGTGCCTTGGAACCATTCGACGTTTGGTTCACCGGCTTGCGCCGGGAGCAGTCCCCAACGCGTAAGAGCCTCAAGAAGGTTGAGCTTCACCGTCTCCCCACTGGCAAACAACTCTGGAAGGTCAGCCTTCTCGCCGACTGGAACGGGGCACAGGTTTGGAACTACACCAACTCGAATGGCATTAGCCACCTTCCTCAGTACGACGAAGGCTATCTCAGCATTGGATGCCAGCCTTGCACTGCGGTGCCGACAGACCCAAACAACCCCAGGTCCGGGCGCTGGGGCGGAACTAAGTTGGAGTGCGGTATTCACACGTTTTCAAAGCGGGCTGACGCATGAATCTCTTTATTGGCTTTCTCATCGCCATCGCTGTTGGTCTAACCGGCATTGGCGGCGGCAGCTTCACCGTTCCTGCTCTCATTTTGCTTGTAGGGCTGACCGCTGGTGAAGCAGTGGGCACAGCGTTCGTTTTCGCGGGCGTGTTGCGCCTGATCGCCGCCCCGTTTTATCTCCTGGGAAGAAACTTTCATGCGCGATACTTGTGGCTGCTTCTCCTCGGAGCGATCCCCGGTCTCCTGCTCGGCACGTTGGTACTCCGGCTCATAGGGCAGGAGGGGAGAAATCCGGTCGTCATCATCCTGCTCGGAGTCTTACTCGCCGCGTCTTCCAGCGTTACGTTTGCTCCCCGCGTACAGAATCCAGGTTTCGCTCGCAAGAATTCCCGTTGGTTACCGTGGCTTGCTCTGCCCATCGGCGTGGAATCCGGGTTTTCCTCCGCCGGAGCGGGTGCGCTCGGCACCGTTCTGCTCTTGAACTACTCGGAAATGACGCCGCCACAAGTCATTGGCACGGACTTGATTTTTGGCCTCGTCCTCGCTGTGATCGGCGGCGCGTTTCATTGGAAGTTTGGCGCGATTAACTCTGCGGTTCTTCTCCAACTCCTGGCCGGGGGAGTCCCGGGCGTTGTGTTCGGATGTGCACTGGCATGGCACGTTCCGGCGCGAAAGCTAAAATTAGTTATCGCCATGGTCGCGATGTTCGCGGGAGTCCAGCTGGTTTGGAACGGCACTCGCACTTTGCTGGCAAATCGAACGACAGCGGTGAGGATCGCGGCTCGTCATCAATAAAGAATGGCATCGACCTGCGCATTTGCGCAAAGAATGATCCGGAAGGATAACTTAGCTGGACTGCCCGCGAATGATGCGGATGGCGTCGGGTAGAGCGGCATCGCTCCGGCTATTCCCGCTGGCCTGAATTTCTACGCCTGTGGAGTCATCCTGGTCACTGCCTTCGCCCGGCGCGAGGAATAGATTGGCCTCGACGGCGTGCTGCTTGGTGTAGAGATCGTAATAGCGGCCACCAAGAGCGTATAGAATCTCATGCGTTCCGCGCTCAATGAGGCGTCCCGCCTCCACGACGAGAATTTCGTCGGCGCGTCGAATGGTGGAAAGCCGGTGCGCGATTACGAACGTTGTGCGCCCTTTCATGAGGTAGCGCAGCCCTTCCTGAATCAGCGCCTCCGATTCCGAGTCCAGGCTGGAAGTGGCCTCGTCAAGAATCAGGATTCGCGGATCGGCCAGAATCGCCCGCGCAATGGAGACGCGCTGCTTCTGCCCGCCGGAGAGCTTTACCCCGCGCTCGCCAACGACCGTGTCGTATTTGCTCTCAAAAGACTCTGCAAATTCGTCGACGCGCGCGATGTGGCAAGCGGCGAGGATCTCTTCTTCGGTCGCATTGGGCCGCGCGAAAGCCACATTTTCTCGGATCGTTCCATCAAAGAGGAAAGTTTCCTGCAGTACCACGCCAAGCTGCGTTCGATAGGAATTCAGTTTCACTGTTGAAAGGTCCACGCCGTCGATCAGAACGCGCCCGCTCGAAGGCACATAAAATGCCGCAATCAGCCCGATGATTGTGGATTTTCCCGCTCCCGACGGACCTACGAGTGCCGTGACGGTTCCCGGCTCGGAACAGAAACTGACTTCGTGAAGAACTTCCTTCCGCGTGTCGTAAGCAAAGCTGACGTTTTCCATCTCCACCAGTCCGTTCACGCGATTGACTGTCGCCGTGCGTCTCGGCTCATCATCTTCCAGCTTCTCATTCAAAATTTCGCGCGTGCGCTCCAAACCGGTGATGGCCTCGGTAATCTGCGTCCCGATAGCCACGATTTGAAAGACGGGAGCAACAAGCAAGCCCAAAAAAATGTTGAACGCGAAAAAGGTTCCCAGCGTCATCGTTCCGCCCAGAATTTTGTGCGCACCGAGCTCCATGATAATGGCGCTGACGACGCCCATCAGCCCTGCGGCGGAAAGACTCATCAGCGAAGTGGCTGTAAGGGTTTTCAGAACATTATCGAGCAGCCTCTGAACCCCGCCTGCGAACACGCCCTCTTCACGCTCCTCGGCGTGGTAACCCTTCACCACGCGAACGCCGCTGAGCGATTCGGTAAGGCGGCCCGTAACTTCGGCGTTGATCTTCGGCCGCGCGCGGAAAATCGGACGAATCGTCGCGAAGGCTTTGTTGATTCCGTATCCGAAAACCAGCAGGATGCCAAACGCGACTGCGGTCATGGTCACGCTGGTATGAATCAAGTACAGCAGCGCGATCACCGCGGTCATAATCCCGCCCACAAACTCAACCAGGCCCGTGCCAATGAGGTTTCGCACGCCTTCGACGTCGCTCATGATGCGTGAGACCAGAGCCCCGGTCTTGTTAGCGTCGTAAAACGAAACGGGGAGGCGTCCAATATGAGCCTGCACCTGCCGTCGCAAGTCCGCAATCATTTTTTGCGCGGATTTGGAGAGCAGTTGCGTCAGCGTGAAGGAAGTCAGTCCTTGAATAACAGTTGCGCCAAGTACGCCCGCCACGATTGGTGTCAACATCTGGATTTGCCGCTTGCTGATGACGTTGTCCACCAGATACTTCGTAGAAGCAGGCAAGACCAATCCAGAGAGTCGATTGATGGCCATGAGCACAAAGCCCAGCGCCAGGAGCCCACGCCTCGGCTTCATCAGCGTCCAGACGTCGGGAAGATTCTTCCACGCGGTTTTCTTGTGCTTCTCACTCTTGGCGGGTATTGGGGGTGCTATTGCCGTAGCCATGATTTTGGACGAAGTGTACTCTCTGGGGATTAGATGCCGCGTGCGACGGTACAACTATATTGTGAAAACGCTGCGGAGGGAGCGAATTTCTTCAGTCGCCAGCAGTTCCCGCGCGAGGCACGCTGGCTCTGGGGGGCCGATCCAGGCTCAAGACACTGGAGATGAACTCGCTGATGGTGATCCCCAAATGGCCCCACAGTCTTCGCTTTAGACTGGTGTCGCACGATGCGCGCCGCGAACTCCAATTCGGCGGAGAAGGTCGCCTTCACCCAAGCCGGGTATTTTTCGGGGCAGCCTGCCGCGAGAGAGCGACCCAGCAGTTCGCCGGACCGAATGGCATAAAAGAGTCCCTCGCCGGTGAGCGGATCGACCCAGGCCGCCGCGTCACCGATAAGCGCCCAGTTCTTTCCGACGACATTTCGCTCGGAAAGCGTCCTCTCCTTGGGCGACGGCAGTACATGGCTGTAAAACTTTGCGCCCTCCGTCGGTATGTCATGTTTCTCAACAAAATCTTGCAAGTGTCCTCGCAACTCCGCGCTCGAATGCGAGGACATGCTCCCGCAAATGCCTACCGAGAGATGATCGCAGCGCGGGAACGACCAGATGTAGCCTTCAAACTGAGGCAGGAATTTGATGGTGATGGAATCTCTCGTCTGCGGCACGAAGTAGCCCTGCGTCATCTCCAGCTCGTCCCGCTGCAATGCGCGTGTTTCGGGGAGTAATTGATTGCGTGCACCGGCCGCGAGAACCAGAAAATCGGCTTCCTTCCATTCGCCTTCCACGCAATAGCGTGGCTTCGGTGCAGCCGTGTCTACGCTCATCACCCGCGAGCGCTGCACGTTGCAACCGGCATCGCGCGCCCGGTCCAGCAGCATTCCGTTGAGCACCGTTCGCGAATAGATCACGATCGGGTGCGGCATTTCGAGCGTGGCGTGATGCTCTTCGCTGCTGATCAGCTCGACGGAATTCACCAGTTTTTTCGGATAGGTATTGTCGAGCAGAAAAGGGAAGCATTGGATCGCCTTGTGCGTCAGTCCGCCGCCGCAAGGTTTTTCCCACGCCAGGTGCTCGTCAAAAAGATTGACCTTATGGCCCGCGCGAGCGAGTTGCTCACCGCACATTGCGCCGGACGGTCCGCCGCCGACGATTGCTATCTGGGCCATAGTTGTGTCTCGCTGAGCGCCATCAATTCCGTCCCTGCGCGCGGAACCCCCGCCGTGAGTTCCTTCGGTGGGTCCTAACGTGATGGGCCGTTAGGTGAGGGGAAAGATCACCAGGCAAAAGCCCGCGAGGAGTATAGCACCGAATAGCGCTGCTGCCCCTGCCGAACCTGTCTCAGTACGCACTATGTCCATACCGCTCCGCTGTACCAAATTGAACACCGCCATGTACAGCGACAGCAAAGCCATCAGAATTTCCCCGTTGTGTAGTATCAAGACGCCGCCCATTAAGGCTCCCCAAGAGATAAGCCGTAGAGTTAAGGCGAGTGTCAGCCTGCGCCACGTTTTACCGCTTTGTATAGGACCGAGCAGCGCTTCTTCTGCGAGGTGATACGGAACCAGGACCGTCAGTAGAAACGGGAACCGCGCCCACTTTGCCGCAGTCAGCCAAGCTTCGTAAAACGTCAAGTCAAACCATGCCGTGGCGAGTAGCAGTAGCACGACTCCCGCAAATCCCGCCGCGAGCAAGTGACGAGAGGAATTCGCGAGTGCCGCGCGTGCGGAACTCCAGTGCATCAAGGTCAGCATTGTCCCAAGAAGGAGCAGGAAACTGGCAAGATAGTCGCCTTGAAAGAGCCCGATCCTTTTCAACGGAATCCAGAATCGCAAAAGCAGCACGATGAGTATCGAGCCTGCCGCAATCTCCAGGAAAAGTCGTGGCACGCCGATGACAGCGCCAGCCCCGACGACCTCAGTGCCGATGCTCTTTCCAGCAACTTCCTGCAGAAACGGTCCGGCAATCAGCAGGATCCCCACCAAGCCGGCCAGCGCGCCGATCAGCGGACGATGAGAAGGCAGCACCGCGGTCGGAGCTAAATGCAGGACTTGTCCCGACCACTCCTCTGAGGCGCGCATTGCGGCCTTGCTGAAAAGAACGCTGACGTGCGACGCACCGGGGATTTCCAGAAATTTCGAAGTCGCATCGTTTCGCAACGCGACCAGGTCTGCGGCATTGTCCCGCATCGATTCCAGTTCGCGTGTGCCAACCATCACCAGCGAATTGGGCCGAAGTTCAGGCGGGTCGGTGAAAAGCAACTTCTCCGGAGTCACTCCGTGAGCGGCCCGCATCGGCGCCGGCGAGATGGCGATCAGGCCCGCAACGGGAACGCGCGCTGCAATGCGCTCGGCGATAGCGCCGCCCATCGAATGCCCAGCAAGAATGGTCCGTTTGGCATCAATCACTCCGCGCGAGAGCAGTTCGCTTAGAAGAGCCTCTCCGCATTGTTCCGCCCGCGCCGGAGAAAACGGCCCCCGCGTGCGCCCGTGCCCCGGCAAGTCCGGAACATACACGCGGAGGCCCTGCTCGGCAAAGCCTCGCGCGAGGTACGACATGATCTTCTTGTTCGCCGAAATTCCATGAAACAGCACCGCTGAACCCTGCGCGGCCACCCCCGGCTTTTCCACGATCGTAGTTTCCATTCGG
>MNEA01000128.1 GCA_001917435.1 Acidobacteria bacterium 13_2_20CM_2_57_6 | reverse complement strand
GACAAATTTCACCATCGCTCCGGCTCGCCCGAAAAATCCACCATCATCGAGGCTCCCGGCTCCGGCGTCGCTCTTCTCGATTACGACAACGACGGCTGGCTCGACATCTATCTCGTCAACGGTTCCACCATCGCCGCCATGAAAGGCGCTGAGCCCGCGCCGCGCGCCATGCTCTTTCATAACAATCACGATGGAACGTTCACTGACGTCACCGACAAAGCCGGCGTCTCCAATGGCCGCTGGGGCTTCGGCGTCGCGGTCGCCGATTACGACAACGATGGCTGGCCCGACATCTATGTGTCCAACTACGGCAAGAACCGCCTCTACCACAACAATCACGACGGCACGTTTACCGATGTCGCCGAAAAAGCCGGTGTCGCGCTCGGCAGCTGGTCCACCGGCGCAACCTGGGGCGATTACGACCGCGACGGCTTGCTCGACCTCTTCGTTCCCGGCTACGTCAACTACGATCTCGACCATCCCATCCTGGCAGGCAAGGGCGGCGTCCCCGAAGGGGCGTGCCAATACCGCGGCGTCAACGTTTTTTGCGGGCCCCTGGGCCTTCTCGGCGAAGGCGACCATCTTTTTCACAACAACGGCGACGGCACCTTCACCGACGTCAGCCTCAAAGCTGGCGTTGCCGATCGCGAAGGCCGTTACGGCTTCGCTTCCGTTTTCGCCGACATTGACGACGACGGCTGGCCCGACCTCGTCGTCGCCAACGATTCCACTCCCAACTATCTCTATCGCAACCGCCGCGACGGCACGTTCGAGGATGTCAGCTACATGAGCGGCTTCGCGCTTAACGAAGAAGGCCGCGCCCAGGCCTCCATGGGCATCGCTCTCGGCGACTACAACCACACGGGACGTCTCGGCCTTTTCATCACCACGTTTTCCGACGACTACAAAACTCTCTATCGCAACGATGGCGACGCCAGCTTCACCGACGTTTCTTTCAAAGCTGGTCTCGGCAGCCCGACCATTCCGTTTCTCGGCTGGGGCACGGGTTTTCTCGATTTCGACAACGATAGCTTTCTCGACCTCTTCATTGCCAACGGCCACGTCTATCCCGTCGCCGACCAGCGCGATTGGGGCACCACTTGGGCGCAGCGCCCCCAACTTTTTCGTAATCTCGAAGGCGCAAAGTTTCAGGAAGTTCCGCCTGCTACCGGCAGCGGCCTCGCCTCCGTCGTCTGCGCGCGGGGCGCCGCTTTCGGCGACCTTTTCAATGATGGCCACATTGACGTCGTCCTCAACAACCTCGACTCCACGCCCACGCTTCTCCGCAACGTCGCCCGCAACTCCAACCACTGGATCACTCTCAAACTCGTAGGACAGACATCCTTGTCTGTCTCCTCTTCATCTCCCTCGAAGAATCCTGCTCCCGCGGGCAAGACCCCACGCGATGCCATCGGCGCAAAAGTCTTCCTCACCGCGGGCGGCGTCCGCGAGCACGCGGACGTCTTCAGCGGCGCCAGCTACGCTTCCTCGTCCGATCCGCGCGTCCACTTCGGTCTCGGCTCTGCTTCCAAAGTCGACAAGCTCGAAATCCTCTGGCCCAGTGGCCTCCGCGAAGAAGTCACCCTCCCCGGCATCGACTGCATCGTCCAACTCGTTGAAGGTCAAGGCTCCGTACCCAGCATTACTCGCTAAGTCTTCTTTCGGTCGGCCACTTGTAACACTCCTGTAGCTGTTACTTGGAGAAAGGAACACTCCCGGCCATCCCCCCTCTTTTCAGCGAATTAAGTGGGAAGGTGAAGATGACACACCGGTGTATTGACTCCCGCTGTGACCTGTCCAAAACTCCCGCCAACGTTTTGGGATACTGCGATGGGTGTCCGCTCGGTCGTTCGTATTGGATTCGCGTGCTTGTGTCGGCTTAGGTCTGTAGCACCGAGTTATTGAACTCATTGAGGGGGCGAGTGATGAAGAGTTCCTCGAAGTTCCGCAATCTTATTTGCAATTCGACTTCCCGCGGTTGTCTCGCGCCAGCGCTAGGTGTTGCCCTTCTACTCCTTCTACTCCCTGCAAGTGTCCATGCCCAGGCAGTTAGCAGAATCAACGGCACAGTGACGGACCAAGCCGGCGCGGCGATTCCCGATGCGAAGGTTACAGTGACGAACGTTGACACTAACGTGTCGAAGACGACCGATACGACGTCGGCTGGCACATACCTGGTCACCGACCTCATCCCCGGGACCTATACGGTGAACGTCGAAAAGACTGGTTTCAATACGTACGTTACCCGGGGTGTTGTCGTTGGGGGCGGGAAAACAGCGGCGGCCAACGCCACGTTGGCGCCGCGGACTGTCGCGGAAACAATGAAGTTACAGCTCCATCGGTTGCGCTGCAGACGGAGCAGCCTGAGATTGGTACGACGATCAGTCAGAAGCTTACGGAAGAGTTGCCGAACCTCATCAGCGGGGACTTTCGCCAGATTGACAGTTTTATCTTTTTGACGCCGGGCGTTACGGGCAATGGATTCAGCCACCGGATTAATGGAGGCGTGGACCAGCAGACCGAAGTCATGTTTAATGGAGTTCCCGAAGCGTTTTCAGAGACCGCGGGCTTTACGACTTGGAATCAGCCGCCTTACGACTCGATCAAAGACGTGGACATACTGACGGGTTCGTTTTCCGCGCAATACGGTCTGGGGCAAGGCGTCGAGCAATATCACACCAAATCGGGGACCAACGCGATTCACGGCGATGCTTTTTTCTTTTACAGAGATGCCTATTTCGATGCTCCAGGCGCTTTCAATGATATAAATCCGAACAATAACGGGGTTCTGGACGCACCCAACACGGACCACGAAACCGACTGGGGATTTTCTCTCGGCGGACCGGTAGTGTTGCCCAAAATCTATAACGGGCGAAATAAAACTTTCTGGTTTTTCAGCATAGATAAGTATCGCTTTGCCCAGGGACAAAGTCCCGTCACCATTCCTACACCGGCCCAAATTGGAGGCGATTTCAGTGGCTTGGTTAATCCCACCACGGGCGCCCCGGTACCCATTTTCGTTCCTGTTGCCTGGGCGTCCAACCCGTCGCTTATACCTTCGGGATGCACTGTCCCAGCAAGCGGCCTTGGCAGCCCAGGGACGCAATGGCCCGGGAACAAGATTCCGCAAAGCTGTTTCAGTGCTAACTCGAAGGCGCTGCTGAGCTTTATTCCGAAACCGAGCGTTCCTTTTACCACGCCAGGATCTGAAAACTTAAACTACAGCCCCTCGTATATTCCCGTGCAGACAGATAGGGACTGGATGTTCAACGTCGACCATAACTTGACTTCAAAGCAGGCCCTGCACTTTCTCTACTGGCGACAGTATCACTACCTCCCGGCTGGTTGGACGAACAATGCGCTGAACAACTCGACATGGAACTTCGAGCCGGCATATGGATTAGAGCCCACGTATTCCTACGCGATTTCGCCGAGACTGGTGATGACCGCCGGTGTGCTTTGGGTCCACCAGAACAACGACTTTTACCAGACCGCCCCTCCTCCACCCAGCGGTACCTTTAACGCTGCCCAACCTGGTCCCTATGGCGGATCTTTCTTGCCGGGCATTAATTTTGGGGGTGGTCCTTGGGAACCACTCAGTTGGGGTACCGGCGGCTGGCAGTACTCGATCAATCATAAGTATGGGCTTTCCATCTTGAATAACTGGCTGTGGCAACATGGCCGCCACACCATAAACTTTGGTGTCGACATACGGAAAAGCTGGCAGCGGGATTATGAATGCCAGCAGTGCGCGGGGAACTTCAGCTTTAATTCGGAAACGACAGCAGACCCCAATGAAGCTACAGGTCCCTTTGGGACTGCGCCCGGCACGAACACCGGGAATGGATTTGCTAGCTTTCTGTTGGGTAATGCGGACTCCGCTAACCGGCAGTTTGCCGGCGACACGAGGCTCAGCAACAGCTATTTGGCTCCCTATTTCCAGGACGATACCAAGATTACCCCGCGGCTCACTGTGAATTGGGGACTGCGCTGGGACCTGGCATTTCCCTTCAAGAACGACAACAAATTCAACCAGCTTTCCTTTTTCGATGCCAACGTCCCCAATACTTCCGCAATCAACCCCAAATCCGGCCAGCCACTTTTGGGCGGCATGACAGAGATCGGCACGGCTGGCGCAGAATGCCCTCTTTGCGTGGGGTGGAACCGAATGGATATGATCTGGACTCATTTCAGCCCCCGCGCCGGATTCACTTATCAGTTGACCAAGAAGACGGTCGTGTTGGGCGGCGCTTCTTGGTATTGGCTGGACACCGGCGCCTTCGAATATGGGGTCAATAAGACCGCTGTGAACTTCGGAAACAATTTGCTCGGCACAGTTGGGTTTGATGCTCTCCCAAACCAGGTTCCCGGCTATGGCCAATGGGATGGAAACCCCCTCGTTGCGCCGGCGAAGCCTCCCCTTACGCCAGGCTTTCTGGACACACAGTTTCCTCACCAGTTGGTCCAGCACGTGAAACAGGGCTACGACGAGCTATTCGTGGTGGGCGTCCAGAGGGAACTGCCCTGGAACATATTCCTTTCTGTTTCCGGCGTGCACACGCACGACCTGCACCTCCCCTCTGCTATAGGCCCGACCAACGCGCTCAATTACAGCTTCGTGCAAAAAACCTGCACGCAGGGCCCCAGCGAGGTTTTCTTTCAACAATGTGTCCTCGGGCAGTCGTGGACCAGCACAGCGGCTCAGGCGCTTTATCAGGCGGCCGGCTTTGGCCAGGCTACGGTGGCGCCGGGCGGATGTCCTGCGAATTCCTCCCGGCCCGGGTTCTCCGGCACGTTCTTCGCCCCGTACACAAATTTCGGATGTGACTACGGCGCAAGCGGTTTGGCACTCCGTGGCTTTTTGCCCTTTCCCATGTTCCGTGGCATAACGAACAACTTCGAGACCAATGGCGCCGACAAGTACAACGCCCTGCAGATGAGTTTCCAGAAACGCACGGGCAACGGACTGACATTTTTGGTTTCTTACACGCTGTCGCGGTATTTATCGAATACGGATAGCGGCTTTTCGACCTTTAATTTCAAGGGCCTTAACCCGGCTAACCAGGCGGCAGAATGGTCCGTGGGCAATAATGACCAGACGCACGTGCTCACCATGGCCGGTGTTTATGAACTGCCCATTGGCCCTGGTAGGAAATTCTTGAACCACGGTGGTCCGGTGATGAAGAATCTGGTCGGCGGCTGGAAGCTTTCCATGGTCAACTGGTATTTAAGCGGTCCGCCAATCAACATCACGTCTAAAAATGGCACGTTCAACGGCACCCCGCTCGCCTATACCCCGCAGTCCAACACACCGAACTTCGTAGCCGCGGGTGGCTTCAATGTGAACTGGTCCGGCGCTGATTACCACCCGTCGACCACGCCGGCGTTTAACCCCAATAAATTCCAATTCCCCGGGGCGTGGACGATCGGGAATGCCGCTCCGCTGTATAACGGCCTTCGATTCCCGGCGTACTACGATGAAGACCTCTCGCTCACTAAGAGGTTTTTCTTTGGCGAGCGGTTCAGCGGCGAGCTGACCATGCAGTTCTTCAACGTGTTCAACCGCATGCTCGCCGGCGCTTGTACGGATACGAACGTCGGCGATACGAATTTCGGGCAGAACACCCAGCCAGGAATTCCGTGCCAGGGCAACCCCGCAAGGAGAGGGCAGGCAGAGTTCAAATTCATCTTTTGATGGGGCGGTCTGGGGCCGAAGACTCTGAACTTCGGATTTTCCTTCTTGGCGCTGCTTGCCACAGCGCGGACATTCCAAAGCCGGGTCCTTCGGGTCCCGGCTTGCCTTTTGGAGCGGGAGGAAGGATGGTTCCAGGACGCCCCATTTTGGTTTTGAGGACTAAATAGCGATCGTCCTATAATTGTAAGCGGAGAATTCTCGGTGTCCTCCATGCTCCCAGTCGAGAATCGCAAGAGACTTCCTAGGAGTGCGCTTTCCTCTTTGGCCTCCCGTCCCCTGCCGGATACGGTCTCACGGATTGGCGCTTCTTTTTGCCTTGCCTGCCTCCCATGCTTCCTCTGGTTCCCACAAGGTGCAGGCGCAAGAACGCAAGATTCCCCGGTCAAGGCGCAACAAAGCCCATCCTCTACGACGCCGGTCAGCGCGGTTCAAACCAACGCCAGTTCAGCTTCTGCCAAAGATGCAGCCGAGCCTAGCGAACCTCTCGCCCCAGATCCCGCGCTCGCTCCGGCGAGATTGCTCTTGCAGCAAGGCAAGCTGAGCGAAGCTGAAGCAGCCACAAGAAACTTTTTGCTGGCCCACGCCGATTCCGCGGAAGCACACTTTTTGTTAGGCTTCATTCTGTTCCGGGAGATCGGTGAGAAATGGCGCGAGGCGGGAAAAGCGCAAGAAGCGACTTTGCCCTACAGCGACGGCAGCGCTATCGGCTCTCTGGCCGAGTTCCGCGATGCGAAAGCTAGAGAATCGCTTGCGGAATTCACCGCCGGCGCGCGCTACCATGCCGCCAGTGCCTTTGATTTGAAGATCGTGGCACTCGATTACCTTCTGCTCAAGCACAACATGGACGCGGATCGGTGGCTGACGCAGTCCGTGCAGCTGAATTCCCGCGACGCGCAAGCCTGGTATTACCTGGGGCGGACGAAATATAGTACTGGCCAGTTTCGCGAGGCAATTGAGGCCTTTGAGCAGTGCCTAAAACTCGAGCCCCGGAATGTGGAAGCGGAAAATAACGTGGGATTGTCCTATGAGGCCCTCCGGCGGCCCGATGAAGCCATCCAGGCCTTCGAGAACGCCATTGCCTGGCAAACGGAAAGCTCGGCCAAAAATCCCGAGCCATTCATTGAGCTCGCGCACCTTTACCTGAACGAGAATCAGCCGGAAAAGGCCGTGCCCTACCTCTCGCAGTCCATTGCTATTTCTCCGAACGTATCTAAAGCGCACGAAGAGCTCGGAAAAGCTTACTCTCTGCTGCATCGGCTATCCGAGGCGCAGGCGGAACTGGAAAAAGCGATTGAGCTTACGCCGCAAGCTCCCAATCTCCATTGCTTGCTTGCTGCTATCTACAGCAAACAGGGACTCGAGGAAAAAGCAAAAGCCGAATCCGACCGTTGTGCCGCCCTCTCCGGCACCCACTCTACGTCGTAGTCCCTTCGTCTCGGCTTTGCTTTTGGGAATCTGGTATCCAGCCGGGGGGCTGTGCGCTGCAGCCTAAGTCGTTCCAGCGCAACATGCTGCTGAAGGATTCATTCCACCGTGAAATTTGCCGCTCGCCAGGCCGTGCTTCTTCCCATTGAACCCGTCGCTTGCATTTCGAGGCGATAACTCCCTTTCGGGAGTTGGTCGATCGGGATCTTCCGTCCAATACGAAGCACGGAACTTCCCGCTTGCTTGTAGGACGCTGCGTCGATAGGCGCGAAATCCTCTTTGGTGTTGCCTGTCTTCGAATCGAGAATTCTCATATGCACCGACACGGGCGCGGCTGGGTTTTCCGCGAGCTGCGGCTCGTACACTTCAAAGTAGGCGAACAGTGGTTCGCCTTTTGCGAAACTTGTGTCGCCGGAGGGGCTAAACAAAATGTCCTTGCTCACCAACGGAACATACTGTGGAGCAAAATTTGCTTGCGCATTCTCTTTGGCGGCGACGGCTGCGCTCCGAAGGCTCTTGCACAAAGCCGCCGAACTCAGCGCCAGTTGCTTGCCATCATAGGGTTCAACGGTGAGTGGAATCTTAGCTCGGCCGAAATTCCACCCGTCGTTGAGAACGATTTCAAGATCGTAATCGCCTGCGGGAAGGTCAACCTGCGTCTCATAGCGAGTTGGGAGCCAGAACGGGTCTGAACTGTCTAAAGCCGTTTTGATGGCCGCTTCATCCGGAGCAATTTCATTTGCTACATTCGGGAAGGATAGGGCTAGAGTGCTATTTCCCGTGCCGCTATCGCTGACTGCCACCTTCCCGGCGGTACCTGGCGTGAGCAATCGTGGGACAGCGGTCGAAAGGTTCGTCGTCCCCTTTTCCCACTCGATATACTTGGCTCCGCCTTGATCAAAGGTAGGCCAGTAAGAGGGATAGAGGAGATCGCTGAAGCGCGCTGCAACAGTTCCGTCTTCCCTGCGAATCACACCCATCACCCCAATCCTGGCGTAGAGCGTCCAGTTGGACGCGTCCCACTTACGGTATAGATCGTTCGACGAGAAACGAAGACTAAGGTCCACGAGGGAATGGTCTCCGCCAGTGTAGAAGGTCGCTCCCTGAAGCGAGAGCGGAATCTTCCCGCGCTTTTCCGAAGCCAAAATCCGCTCCAATTCCTTTCCTTGACTGGTTCCCACCAAAGGATCGGAGGGAGACCGCTCTCCGCAATATTCATCGCGGGCGAAAACAAGCAAATTCGGACGATTCACCTCCACTCGAATGCGGTGACACCCTTCCTTGGCGTCGCGCGGCACATATCCCAGGACGTGGAAACCCGTGGTCACGAACGGAATTTTTTTGAGAGTGCTCAGTTCACTCAAACTCCATATCCCCCTCGGCGTGGCCGAGGCTTGCAGGTGCCACCCCAGATTATCGCGAACCACAATTCGCCAGGCAGCCGCCTCGAAACTCTCAATCTGCTGCTCAACACCATCCTCAAAGAGGCGAAAATCCTTGCCTGAGAGGTCTTGCACTTCCGTCACATCGCAGTCCTTCGGCAAATAGGGTTCTGTGGGAGCCAGCTTGAAGAAAGTAACCACCGCGGCGCGAGCGCACGGCATTTCTTCCTTGGGAGCTTGCGCCATCCGCCCTCGGTCGTAAACGAACACGGGAACCAGAACCAGATTGGTCTGGACCGTGAGGTGTCTCTGGGGCGCAGTGGCCTGGGTGGATGCAGCAGGCGAGTTTTGGGTCTGTGCCACCGTGGCAGGAGCCACTACATAGAGCAGCACGGCGACTGCCAAGAGTATCGCGCGCGCAGGATTCCCTATACCCGTTTTGCTGACCTTCATTGCCCGCAACGCATGGATCACATCAGTTCTTCTCTTTCGCTTCCGTCGGCGCCTTCGTCAACCTGGTAAGCCCTTGCACAGCCGCCTGCACCTGCCCCGCGTACGGCCCATTCGGCTCTAAGTGCAAGTATCTTTGGTAAGCCTCGATGGTCCCCGGATGGATAACGTAGACCCTCTTGCCGTCCTCCGCAGCCAAGTCCCCTTTGTTTGTGAGCACAATGGCGAGGTTCTTGTAGCAGCCCGAGCGCATATTCTTGGCCGCAGGATCCACGATCAGAACCTTGTCGCACGCCGCGGTCGCTTCTGGCACCTTGCCGACCTGCGCCAGGTCCGTTCCAAGCTCCATATATGTCCCCGCCGCCGGCTTCAGGATGGCGGCTTGCTGGAGCATCGTTATCGCCTCTTGGTATTCCCCCACTCCGCCGTAGGCTAGGCCGAGGTTGCTCAAAATCACCGGCAGATCCTTGTCTTGCACGAGCATGTCCACGGCTTTCTGCTGGCTCACTAAGCCATTGCGGAGCACTCCAATTAGCCCGATCACGTGGACGCCGTTTTCATCCTTCACTTCGGTTTCTTGAAGCGCCTGCTCATATTCCGTAATCGCCGTCTGATAATCCGCCTTCATCTTGGTAAGCAGCGCAGTCTTTTGATCGTTCGTGCCCGCCTGGAGTTGTTTCCGGATCGCTTGAGCATCCTGCATCGCCCGATTGCCGTTCGCGAAATGCGGTTTCATCAAATTGGAGCCCTTGATCGCTTCTTCCTGTGTCTTCTTCGCTGTTTTGATGTCGGTCTCTTGCCCCGTTAGCTCCAGCACCTGGCCGGAGAACGGCGCCGACAGGATTAGCAGCAGCGCGAGCTCACCGGCCCTCAAAAGCAATCGGCCCATGAGAATTCCCCTTCCCTGTGCGATGGGGTCCCCGCGCGCATTATGTCGCAAACTCGCTTGCGCGGCCAGCGGGATTCGCGGTCCATTTTTGGGCGCTAAGGCAGGCAATTGGCCAAGACGATGCTTTGGCGGACCCTGCGAAAACCCTTCCGTCGATGTTATAGTTCTTGCTCCTATGCGTTTTCTGCCTGTGAGGCAATGACGAAATCAACCAGACCTGCACCTCCACTCACGCGACAGGCGGAATTGCCCAAGCGAAAACCAGCAGGATTGGCCGGGCTGATCACCTGTCTCAGTGTTCCGTTTCTTTCCTATCTTGGGCTTCGCTCTTTGCCGGCGCAAGAAACGGCTCCCCGTACAATAGTGAACCTCGAAGTCATCGTGGTGGACACCGAATCGAAGGCGCTGGAGGCTCTCGAACGCCTAAAGAAGGGAGAAAAGTTCTCTACTGTTGCGGCACAAATGTCCATCGATCCAAACGCGGGCAACGGCGGCTACGTCGGCGAAGCGGAAGTTGCGTCGTTGCGCCCGGAATTGCGCGCCGCGGTCGAATCGCTCCAGCCGGAACAAGTCAGCGGCATCGTAAGGGTGCCGACGGGGTTTGTCATCTTGAAGTTGCTGAGCAGGAAACAGGAACCGAAGGCGCAAAGCAAAACCCTTGCGCCCGCCTCTGCGGACCAGGGGGCGACAGGGCAGGGCATGGGTCCGAACCGCGATCTTCATCTGGCCGGGAAAGGCGCGATTCAATACCCCGTGGATGTGGCGGGGCAAGTCTTGGCCGACATGCTTTTCCAGAAGTCTCCCAAGGCGTCTGGGTGGGAACAGGATCTGCAAGAAGTGTGCACGGTTAGAAAACAGTCGCTTGCTGACGGGATTGAAGCGCTCGAGAAAACGCTGGCCGATACGCCGAAGATGGCCGCTACGACGCCTTTCGGCGCAATTCAAACGCACTACGGATTAGCGCAACTCGAGGCCTATCGAGGCAACATGGATGCAGCCATCAGGGAGTGGCAAGCCGCTTACAAACTCGCAGTCACGGATGTGCCGGGAGGGGTTCCGCAATTGACGGAAGCACTCGGCGTCGCTTACTTGCACAAATCGGAAATGGCAAACGACGTTTATCGCAACCCGGTCGACCGATGCACTTTTCCGCCGCGCGCGAACCTCTGTTACCAGCAGACCGGAGATTCGGAAAAGGCTATCAACTACTTCACCAAATATCTCGAACTGGTACCCGAACGGCCGGATGCCGTCCAGGTGAAGTGGCTGCTGAATCTGGCTTATATGACCCTGGGAAAATATCCCGACGGCGTGCCGCAAAAATACTTGATTTCGCCGTCTGTCTTTGCCGCAAAGGAGAATTTCGGAAGATTCATGGATGCGGCGCCCGCAGCAGGCTTGAATTTCATTTCCATGGCCGGCGGCGTGGTTGCGGATGATTTCGAAAACAACGGTCTTCTGGATGTCGCCGTTTCCAGCTACGACGTCTGCCAGCCGCTGCGATTTTTTCACAATAATGGCGACGGCACATTTACCGACCGCGCGGCGCAAGCCGGTCTCTCCCGCCAGCTCGGCGGACTGAACATGGTTCAGGCCGATTACAACAACGACGGCTGTATGGACATCCTCGTCCTGCGCGGCGCCTGGGAATTCCCCGTGCGCAAATCGCTTTTGCGGAACAATTGCGACGGAACCTTTACGGACGTCACGCGCGAAGCGGGCTTGGCCGCGCCCGCCACTCGCACACAAGCAGCTGTTTGGGCGGACATCAACAACGACGGTTTCCTCGATCTTTTTGTCGGCAACGAGAACGGGCCGAGCCAGCTCTTCCTCAATAAGGGAGACGGGACCTTTCAGGAGATTTCCGCGGCTTCCGGCGTCAACAAAATCGCCTTCACCAAAGGCGTCGCCGCTGCTGATTACGACAACCACGGTTACATCGATTTCTACGTTTCCAACCTCTACGGCGGCAACTTCCTTTACCACAACAATCATAACAACACTTTTACGGAGGTTTCCGAGCAGGCCGGCGTGCATCAGCCGCAGTCCCAGAGTTTTGCGACCTGGTTCTTCGATTACGACAACGACGGCTGGCCCGATATTTTCGTGACCACTTACTTTTTTTCCGCAGACGAAACCCTCCGAAATTACCTGGGGCTTCCTACGAACGCCGAGACCCTCAAGCTATACCGCAATCTGGGCAATGGTACTTTCAAAGATGTGACTGCAGAAGTCGGCCTGAACAAAATCAATATGCCAATGGGCGCCAATTTTGGTGATATTGACAATGATGGCTATCTGGACATTTATTTGGCCACCGGAGGGCCTGAGTATGGCGCGCTGGCGCCCAAAATGCTCCTTCACAACGACGATGGGAAATACTTCACGGACATAACGGCATCTTCGGGCACTGGGGATCTGCACAAGGGGCATGCCGTTGCTTTTGCCGATCTGGGCAACAACGGACTAGAAGACCTATTGGTATCGATCGGCGGACCCACGCCGGGGGACGCGCATCAGTTCCGCGTGTTTGCGAATCCCGGAACCGCCAACGACTGGATCACGGTCAAATCGGTCGGCGTGAAGTCGAATCGCGCGGGAATCGGAGCGCGCATCCACGTGACCGTAGAAAATGAAGGACACGGCACCCGCTCGATTTACCGCACCGTCGGCAGTGGAGGTTCCTTTGGCGCCAGTCCTATCCAACAGCACATCGGTTTGGGAAAATCGGCGAAGATTGTGCGATTGGAAGTCTGGTGGCCCGCCTCCAATTCGCGCCAGAACTTCACCAATGTGGACAAGAACCAGTTCATCGGGATCAAAGAGTTTGCGAAGGATTACACGAAACTTTCGCGGAAACAGTTTCGCCTCGGGTCTGTGCATCGCGCTAAAAGGGGAGATGCGCAATCACCCAGCCCGAATCCGCGTTAAAATGACAGGGATCAGCGAGAAGACACGGGAATACAACGATGAAGTGCCGCTCCTGCCTCCTGCTTTCGCTGCTCTGGGCAGCTCCTCTTCTTGCGGGAGAAACTTACTTGGCATCGGGCTTGGTGCTCCGCGCTGACCGCGAGCATCTTTCTCTTGAGGTTTCCTGCCAGGCGATCCCCGGCTACATGGATGCGATGGTGATGACCTTCCCTGTGCACAATGCCGGGGCTCTCGATGGCCTGAAACCCGGCATGATGATCGATTTCAAGCTGGACGTGCGGAAAGACGCGGCTTACGCCGAACAGATTCGTGTTCATGCTTACGAAAACACCGCACAGGAGCCCATGGCCGCCCGCCAGTTGGAGATTCTGGATGCCGCGACGGCTCCGTCTTCGCGTACCGGCCCAGTGTTGCTCGTCGGGCAGGCCGTGCCGGATTTCACTCTGACCGACCAACGGCGAAAGAGCGTCCCGGTTTCCGTCTTCAAGGGCAAAGTCGTGGCGATCACATTTATCTACACCAGGTGTCCCCTTCCGAATTTTTGTTTTCGCATGTCAAACAATTTCGGAGTTCTCCATCAACGTTTTGCCGATCGGATGGACAAAGACCTCGTTTTGCTCAGCATCACCTTCGATCCCGAGCATGATCAACCCGAGACTTTGGCCGACTACGCCCGCACTTGGGCGAAGGACCACAAGGGTTGGCACTTCCTGACCGGGCCCGCCGTTGACGTGAAGAATATCTGCCTGGAATTTGGTGTGAATTCCTGGCAGGATGAGGGCTTCTTGACTCATTCCCTGCATACCGTGATCGTAGACAGGCAGGGACGAATCGCCGCGAACCTAGAGGGAAACGAATACACGGCGAAGCAGCTGGGCGACATGGTTGAAGCGGTGATGAATCGCCCTTAGGAGCGTGCCTCGGCCCTCAGCCTGGAAGCAATTGCGCTCTTGGGATGGTCATGACACGCGTCGAAGAACTACAACGCATTGTCATGAGCCTATCCGGCGAGGATAGGCGAAGGATCTCAGCGCGTGGGTCGCAAGGCAATTGTAGGGGCGAAGTCTGCCTGCGGCGGGCAGGCATGCTGCGACTCAGTTGGCGCGGGGATAATAGATTTGGCTCAGTCCATTAAACTGAGAATGTTCGGCAAAGGAGTTTTCCTATGAAAAATGCCTTCCCGAAAGCCATCGCATTATTCTTTACCTTCTTGATGGTTGCATCGCCCGTCTTGGCTAGTGACCCGCCTTGGAAGGGCAAACCCTATCAGCAATGGGACGACAAGGACATCCAGCGCGTCTTCTCCGACTCCCCCTGGGCGCGCAAAACCACCATCACTCGCACTTGGAGCGCGGTCTCGCAAAAGGATGCCCAGAATCCACAGCTCCCCGGTGGCGGCAGAGGCATGCCTGGCGCCCAGGGACGTGGGGGCGCTCAGGGGCCGAGCGATGCCGGCGGCGAATCGACATATGATATCTATTGGGCATCTTCTCGAGTGATGCGGGCTGCCACGGCGCGCAGGGCGGTCCTCCACGGAGGAAAGGCAGACATGGAGGTCGATAAGTACGCAAGCCAGCCGCAGGAGGAGTATCAGGTCGTCATACAGTCCGAGGACATGGCTCCCTTCGTTCGCCACGACGAAAAGTTCTTCGAGGCCAACTCTTTCCTGGAACCCAAAAAATCCAGGCAGAAAATCGCGCCGAGCCACGTCGTTTACGAGCGCGATGAAAAAAGCCAGATCGCAGCCGCCGTCTTCTTTTTCCCCAGGAAAACTGCCTCTGGCGAACCGACAGTTGGCAGCGAAGAAAAGAGTGTCGAGTTCAACTGCAAGCTCGAAGGTACCAACTTGCGCGTCAGTTTCGAGCCTCAAAAAATGCTAGATAACCAGGGCCCCGCCCTGTGATTCCGTTCCTAAAACATTCCTCAACGACCCGACCAACCGCCCAGCGCCGAAGATTCTGGAACAGCTAGGCAAAATGATTTTGCAGAATTTCCGGAACAAGCGACTATGAACAAGTTTTGGGTTTTACAGGAACCTGAAGGTGCCGACGCGGCACACAGAGAGGCAAAGTGGAACCACAGCGACCTCCGCTATGAACGGATTCGCGGCCCCATCGAGGGGGGCACGCACCTCTCCGGAGTGAAGGCGAGCATCCAACGAAGGATGCGAATCCTGCCCGCACTGTGCGAAGCGTTTGGGAGCTCGCAGCGCGAAACACAGGAGCTCAACTCTCGGCTAACTCTCTTAGAATCAACACTTACGAGACGCACTTGGAACTGTTCATTCCAAAGGACTTACAGAATTCCTATCCTCTTTAGCATCAACACTTACGCAAAACTAGGGGGGAAGGGGAGCCTCAGGCGAGCCAGAAACCTTACGTTATTATTTACTGCCGCGCTGCTTTGCTTACTCTTTTCCGCGACTTCATTATCTACAGCAGCTTTGGCGCAATCTGCCGCCCAACAGGAAGACCTCCTTTCCGACGCGAAGTCCCTTTTCCAGCAGAACAAGTTCAGCGAAGCCGACCGCGCCGTCCGCCAGTACCTCAAGGATCAACCGGACTCAGCCGATGGTCATTTCCTGCTCGGGCATATTCTTTTCCGCGAGATCCAGGCGCACGCTATGCTGGAGGCTCAGTTCCAGTCTCAGGCCCATGGTCCGATGAGAAGCGCGCGAACTATGGGCTCAAATCCCTCGCCAACGCCCGACTTAACGGCTGCCCAGGAGATGGCCAAAGCCTCGCTCGCGGAATTCACTGCCGGCGCCAGATTCCACGATCCCTCCGCCGACGACCTGAAAACCGTCGCGCTTGATTATGTTTTGTTGGTGGACTATCCCGACGCCGACAAATGGTTGGCGAAAATGCTGGAGTGGGCCCCTAACGATTCCGATGGCTGGTACTACCTAGGCCGCACCAAGTACAACGAAAACCGTTTCGCTGAAGCCATTAGCGCGTTCCAAAAATGTCTGAAGCTCGATCCCCAAAATGTAAAAGCAGAGGACAATCTCGGCTTGTCTTTTGCTGGGTTAGGCCGCCACGAAGAAGCAACTGCCGCCTATAAACAGGCCATTACCTGGCAAGCGCAGTTGCTCGCGAAAAACCCCGGTCCTTATATAGACCTCGGTAGTCTTCTCATCGATGAAAACCGCCCGCAGGACGCTGTCCCAGTGCTTCTACAGGCAGTGGAGATCGCTCCGCGCGATTCGCGCACGCACGAACTTCTCGGCAAGGCCTATACACGCACAGAAGAATTTCCTAAAGCGCAGGTGGAATTAGAAAAGGCAATCGAGCTCTCGCCGCAAATACCGAATCTGCATTGCATGCTGGCCCCCGTCTACCGCAAGCAGGGACTCGCTGAAAAAGCCAAAGCCGAATACGACCGCTGTGCCGCCCTCACCGGCACCCACTCCACACCGGAGACCCCTCGCCAATAAGCTACGGCTCTTTGCTTTTTTCTTGCAGTACTTCTTTAGCTCGCTCCGCCGTTTTCGCGCGAGCACTTTCTTCCAATTTGCTGAACACCTTCATTTCTGCTTGCGCTTCCTGCGTCCGACCAAGCGAGCGGTACGCTTGCGCCAGCAGGAAGTGCATCGACGGCTCCGCTGGATCGGCCTTAATTGCTGCCTCCAAATCTTTCACCGCTTCCGCTGGCTGCTCCAGCTTGAGCAAGACCCGCGCTCGGTCCACGCGCGCACCCATCAGGTCCGGGCACGCATCCAGCGCTTTCTGTACTTCCGTCAACGCTTCGTTGGAATCTCCATGCTTCTCCAGAATGATGTTTCCAATCTTCCATTGCGCCATGCAATTCGAAGGATCGTTCGCAAGCTCGGCACGGAACTGCTCCGTCGCCGCGTCCCACATATTCAGCGACCAGTACGCATTCCCCAAGTGGTAGTGTGTCCCCGCTTGCTGTGGTGCGACCTCCACCGCTTTTTTGTATTCGAGCAGCGCGCCATCGTAATTTTTCATGCTCTCCATCACTTCGCCGGAAATTTCGTGGACCCAAACAGAATTGGCATCCAACGCATTCAGCTTCGTCAGCGCCTCCTCGGACAGTTTCATGTGCACCTTGCCCAGCAAATACCAAACTTCCTGATTCTCCGGCTGGCGCTGCGAAAGCTGCCGCAAGTGGTCCGCCGCGCGCTCGAATTCCCCGAGTTTGATCAAGTCATTTGCCAGAAACAGTTCGGCGTTGTTGTCTTTGGGATTTGCGCGCAGGGCAGATTGAAGACTCCGGCCAGCTGCGGCGTAGTCGCCTAGCTCGTAAAGCGCGATCCCGAGCAGCGCCGACGCCGAGGACATTTTGGGATCGATCTTCAGCCCTTTCTCCAACGTTGCTGCGGCCTTCTTGTATTCGTGCTGACGGAGATAGAGCGACCCGAGATTGTTGTAGGCAGGAGCGAGCCGTGGCGCAATTTGCAGCAGCGATTCGTAACTCGCCACGGCACCGGCAAGATCACCACGCGCTTCCGCTGCTTTCGCCTCGCCGTACAGTTTCTGCACGCGTGCATCGCTGGCCCCGCCATCTGCTTGGGAATGTAAAAGGGCAGGCAAGGAGCCTAGCGCAAACGAAAGGAACAGAGTCGCGGTCAGGTTAAGACGAGAAATGCATGCCGTGGCCAAATTTCGGAGCCTCGCAACACGCGCAATCTTACACCGGCATCAAGCAAACGACTAGGATTCCAAACGCTACCAAATTGCACTGAACTTGAGCATTGATTCAGGGAGGGCCGTATTGATTAGACCATCTCGGCGTGCTACGCTCGGCAAAACAGCAGGGGTGAACGGTCAATGCGAGCGGCGGAGACTGCCTTTCGAACCAAGGGGTTTGGGATTTTTGAAGTAGACCTGCGCGCCGCCCAATTGCGCAAGCACGGCGTTCGCATCAAACTGCAGGAACAGCCTTTCCAGATTCTGTCTCTCCTTTTGGAACATCCCGGGGAAGTAGTGACCCGCGAAGAATTACGGGGGAAACTCTGGCCGGCGCATACGTTCGTGGATTTCGATCGGAGCTTGAACAAAGCGATGACCAAATTGCGGGCCGCGCTCGGGGATTCCGCGGACAGTCCGCGGTATGTGGAGACGATTCCCCGCCACGGCTACCGTTTCCTGGCTCCGGTTTACCAGCCGCATTCGGAGCATGAGCATGCGGCGGGGCATGAGCTCGAGGATGATCTTTTCGCAGGGAATGGAAAATCTGGCGCGCACGCAGAGAACCATCATGGTTTCCCAATCGCAGACTTGCAAACGCCATCGGGGAAGCGGCGCCTCTATATCCTGGTGGCCGCAATTGCGTTTACTGCTGTAGTTTTGGTGGCAATCCGCGTTCTGCAACCGGCAACGTCGAGCGGCTCGCGGGGCGTAGTCAGTCCGCGGCGTTCCGTGGCCGTGCTGGGATTCACCAACCTCTCCGGGGATCCGCATGAAGCCTGGCTTTCCACGGCGTTTTCCGACTGGCTCACCACAGAACTTTCGGCGGGCGGGCAGCTCCGGACACTTCCCGCGGAAAATATCGCCCGAATGAAAGCGGAGCTTTCCTTGAACGATATGGAAAGCCTGGGGCGCGGGAACCTGGAGCAGATTCACAAGGACCTGGGGACGGATCTTGTGGTGGCAGGCTCATATGCATCGTTGGGCGCAAATCCTCCGCGCCGGATTCGCCTCGACTTGCGGCTCTTCGATACGCAAAGCGGAGAGACGCTGTACGCGGATTCAGAGACCGGCACGCAAGAAGGCCTCTTTGACCTGGTATCGCGCGCAGGTGAAAAGCTGCGCATCAACCTGGGGGTTCGAAAAATCACCAAGGAAGAGGCAGTGGAAGTAGCGACCGCGCTTCCGTCAAACGCGGAGGCAGCGCACCTGTATGCGGAAGGGCTTTCCAAACTGAGCGTTTTTGACGCGCTTTCCGCGCGAGATTCGCTCCTCAAGGCAGTCGCAACGGAGCCCAATTACGCGCTCTCGCATGCAGCTCTGGCCACGGCATGGGCACAGCTGGGATACGACCAGAACGCGGCCGACGAAGCGAAGAAAGCATTCAATCTGTCTTCCAATTTGTCGAGAGCCGACCGTCTGCTGGCCGAAGGACGCTTTCGCGAAATGTCCCATGACTGGGAGAAAGCAATCGGAATTTACGAAGCGTTGTTCCAGTTTTTTCCCGATAACCCTGACTATGGCCTGGCTCTCGCCAATGCGGAATACAATGCCAACAAATGGAAGGATGCACTGGAAACGCTGGCGGCCTTGAAGACATTGCCCGCACCGCTGCGGGACGACCCCCGGATTGAGCTGGCCGAGGGAGACGCGGCGATGCCTCTCGGTGATACCAAGCGCGCCGAAGCAGCCTATGTGAGCGCGGAGCAGAAGGCTCGAGCTGCCGGGGCATCCCTGCTCACGGCCAAGGCGCTGTTCGCTCATGCGTGGCTGCTGGAAAAGCTGGGGCGCCTGGACGAAGCGGATCAAGCCGTGCGCGGGGCGAGAGAACTGTATCTTGCCGCTCATGACCAAAGGGGAGTGGCCGACGCGGAAACCGGGGAAGCCATCGCGTTGATGTTTCGAGGAGACTATTTCTCCGCGCGGCAGAGATACCAGGAAGCGCTGGCGATCCATAAAAACATAGGGAATATGCACAGCGTTGCCGGCGAATTCCATAATCTGGGTGAAATCTCTCTTTTCCTGGGGGACGTTCGCGGAGCCCTGCAGAAACATCAGGAAGCTTTGCGAACGTACGAGGACGTTCGAGACGACAACGGCGTGGCGCTCGCCAAGATCGGGTTGGGCGCCGCATTGTTCACGGAAGGAAAACTCTTCGATGCCCGGAAGATGTACGAGGAGTCTCTTGACACGTGCAGGCAGAATGGCGACAGAGACCGTGAAGCCGAAGCCCTGCTGGGATTGGGCCAGGTCTCGCGGGCGCAGGGGGATTCACGCGCTGCCTGGGAAAGCGAGATCCACGCCAAGGAGGTGTTTCAGGAAGTCGGGGACAAGACGCCCGAAGCGCAAGCTGAGTTGCGCCTAGCGCAGTTGCTCCTGGACCGAAGTGAAAACAACGAAGCGGTGAAATCCATTCAGAGAGCTGAGGATCTTCTGGCCAAAACCACATCTCCACGAGATGAGGCGATGGCGCGGATCTTACTTGCGCAGACGCTCATGGCATCGGGCAAACTCGCGGAAGCAAGAGAAAGTATTTCACAGGCGATCCAATTTGCCGAGCACTCCCATGACTTAGAGATCTCGCTTATGTCAGGAGTGATTTCGGCCAGAATCGATGCTGCGTCAGGGAGTCCAGCACAGCGAAGAGAAGTGGCAAAGCGGCTGAATGCCGTGGCGCAGCAGGCAAAAGCCGCGGAATTCGTCTATGCTGCCCTGGAGGCGCGCCTGGCGATGGGCGAAATGGAACTGAATTCGGGGAACACCACGGCCGGACGCACGCATCTCGAAGTCTTGGAGGAGGAGGCTTCCAGCCAGGGCTTCCAGCTTGTCGTGCAAAAGGCGTCCGCTGTCCTGGGGACGCGAGAAAATCAAGCCGCGCTGCACGTGCGGAATTAGCAGAGCTCCAATCATCTCTGTGCAATTCCGCAGCCGCGACGATCCGCTATTGCAATGGGCAACATTTCGCGAGCCCCCAGGAACTTAAGCCAGAAAAACCTGTAAACATTTTAGAATCACCTTCTTAGTTGGTAGTACGGCGGGTACATCTGAGTACCTTGCCTTACCGTGCGGATTAAAAAAAGACTAAACCGTATTGACATGAAGCCGGACGGAGTCATTGTAACGACGGAAAACGACAAGCACCTGGGGATTCTGCGCGACGAGGGAACATTAAGCGCCGAACACCGTCGAAAACCAGGTACTGAGACGCGAGAACAAGGTAAAAGAATCAATAACTTAACATTGGGAACGACGGCAGCGGGTTGGGGGGTTCGAGTCCTCCCCGGTTCACCAGATTCTTTGCCTAAATGCTTCAAACAGAATTAGTTGACTTTGTTCGGGTCTTGTCCTGCATGGGCCAATTTAGGGGGCTCCAAGCAGTGCAGAGCTCATCGGAATCACGCGCCGACTGCTCTGGGTCTTTGGTGTCCCAAATCTCCCGTCCGAGTACGTTTCCGAAACCTCGATATTGCCGCGCAAAAAATCAAGGCGGTCCCACCTGAGTGCGAGGATCTCTCCGATCCTCATTCGAGCAAGCACCGCTGTCACGAAAGTGGGTAGATATTCCGCACATTATCGTCGACGACCAAGACGGTCTTGCCAACAAGAGCGGGCCTCTTGTCGGCGGTGCTTTCCAGCATCTTGCGCAGCCGCGGGCCAAGGACCGCAACTGGACGGTGCCGGAAAAGTGAGATTTCGCGTGCAAGAAATTACGCGATAGCGTTTGAGTTGAGCTAGAATCTAGGCATTCTCGAAGCAACTTCGGCCAGGAGCGACCTCCAGTTACGGTGCAATTCTTCTTCATATCCTAATTATGGAAGATGGTGTGAGGGTCGGTAGATGACTCCGCTGTCTAAAACAAGCCAGACGCACGCAAATGAACGCAAGGTCACCCTCAAGACCATCGCAGAGCGGCTTGGTCTTACCCCGGGTACGGTTTCCGCTGCACTCAATAATTCTCCAGCGGCCCGCTCCATCTCTGGACATACAAAGAATCGCATCATTCAAGCGGCGCAGGAGTTGAACTATCGCCCTAACTTCTTTGCGCGCACCTTGCGATTGAAAAGGACCTATACGATTGGGGTGATCGCGGAAGAAATCGGTGATGCCTACGGCGCGATGGTCATCAGCGGAGTAGAAGAATATTTGCGAAAGAGCAACTATTTTTTCCTTACAGTAATCCACCGGCATGATCCGAAACTGTTGCAAACCTATGCGCAAATGCTTTTGACGCGGGGCGTCGAGGGCTTTATTACCACGGACACCTCGATCACGGAGAAACCAGCCTTGCCAACAGTTGCGATCGCGGGACACGAGCGGGTCGAGGATGTGACCAACATCATTCTGGATCACAAGCGCGCCGCTAGGCTTGCGCTCGAACACTTGAGTGGTCTTGGGCATCAGGAGATCGCATTCATCAAGGGGCAAACGCTTAGCTCGGATTCGGCCGTGCGATGGGATGCCATCTGCGAGGCTGCGCAAGAACTCGGAATCTGCATCCGTCCCGAGTTGACCGTCCAATTGGAAGGTACCGATTCCACCCCCGCCATTGGATATCCCTTCGCCATGCAACTGCTCGCCAGGAAGCAGCCATTCACCGCACTCTTTGCGTATAACGATATTTCCGCGATTGGGTCGATTTGGGCGTTCCGCGAAGAAGGGTTGCGTGTGCCGCAGGATATTTCCGTTGTGGGCTTCGATGACATTCCTGGAGCAGCGTTCACCAATCCTGGGCTAACGACGGTACGACAGCCACTCCTGAGGATGGGACAGATCGCAGCGCAAACGGTTATCGACCGAATCGAAGGCCGAGGTGAATATGTATCGGAGATCGCCGTCGAGCCGGAGTTTGTCGTTCGCGAGTCGACAGGTCCCGCCCCCATGCGCCAACAGGGGAGAATCCCCGAAAAAACACAACCATTACAGGAAAGCCACCCAGCCCAATAAGGTCTCGAACCAAGAGAGTTCTATTTTTTTTGAAGTGGGTCACAAAACTAGCAAATTCTCAGGGCGGCCCCGCCAAGTTAGGTTTTGTGCAATACTATTTGCAGCCAGGAGGTTGCCATGTCGTTGCGTCATCCCTTTGGCTTATTGCCCATTTTTGTGTTTTCGGTTGTACCTGCGGTATGCCCAAAGTCTGTCGCGGCGGCGCAAGCTCCCACAACAGACACCGTCAAAGTTCATGCAGCTGAAGTAGTGGTCGATGCGATCGTCACCGACAAGCACAATCGCATCGTGACCAACCTGAAGGCCGACGATTTCGTGGTCTACGAGGACGGAGTGGCACAGAAGCTGGCGTCGTTCCACCTGTACCGGGGAGCGCCGCTGGCTAAAGAGCAAGATCCGGCTATTCCTGCCGCTGCGGGGTCCGCTGCTCCAGTTGCACCAGCCAAACCATCACAACCGGCCACTCTAACGATTCTGCTGCTTGACTACTCGACCGTCGAACTCCAGAACCAGAAACTCGTCCGGGAAGCATCGGCGAAATACGTTCGCGAGAAATTGCAGCCCAACGAACGGATGGCCGTGTTTGCCCTGGGCACGAGCCTGCGCTTCCTCACCGACTTCACCGACGACCGCGACACACTCATGGCAGCGCTGAAGACGAGTGACATTACCGGGTCGGCTGTAGCCGCGGATCGTGCCGACCTCAATGGCGGGATTAGCAGTGGAGAATCTGCCCTGACGCGCTCCGGTGTGGCGGAGCCGTCGGTTGCGTCAGGAGCGGGGGCCGCCTCGGCCGGTGCCGGGATGGGCGCCGCCGGCTCGAACGCCGCAGAAGCCATGGCTCTAACGCGCATCGCTGCGCAGTACGCCGCGCTGCGATCGGCGATGGATCGCCAACAGGCTCGCGAATTGCTGACCGCCATACGGGCGATTGCGCTCGGCGTCAGGCACATCGAAGGGCGAAAGAGCTTGGTGCTGTTTTCGCAGGGCGTGGTTATCTCGCAACTTCTGTGGCCGGATTTGAACTCTGTGGTCGACGCGGCCAACCGGGCACAACTCGCCATCTACTCGATTGACGCTCGCGGAATGGAGACGCACACCCTCAGCGGCGCACTGGTGCAGCGCGACGAACTCACGGCAGCGCTCGGTCCGAGCGAAAACGAACGCAACCCTTTGAGCCAACAAGACCGCATGCGGGCTACTGGGGGAGAAAACGTTTTTGACCGCGCGGGGCAGGTGGGCCACGACCTGCCGGAGAGTTCACTGCGGTACCTGTCTAACTCGACTGGGGGCTTCCTGATTCACAACACCAACGACTTGGCACTGGGCCTCGCCAGAGTGAGCGAGGAAATGCGCACCTACTACCTGCTTTCCTATCAGCCGACCAACCAGACTTTTGACGGCAAGTTCCGGCAAGTGCGGGTCGAGTTGCGCGTTCCACAACTCACAGTTCGGGCGCGTGGCGGCTACTACGCGATCCCGGCGGGCTTCGAGTTGCTGTCGCCGGAAGAGTACCAAGTAGTGGCGCAATGGCGCGCCGCCGAGCCAGGAGCCCGCATGCCACTGTATCTCCGCGCGGGCGCGTTTCGCGAGCCGGGCCAAGACTACCGCGTACCGCTCATAATAGAGATTCCCACAGCTGCCGTGCGCTTTGAGAAAAACGGCGACCTGAATCGGGCCCTCTTTCAGATCTTTGGGCTGGTGCGTGATGTACACAACAACCTGCTGATGCGGTTTGGTGGCCGCACGCAGTTCAACGCCACCAACGCCGAACACGAGGTGCTGAAAGCCGGCAACATGAGTTTTCTGGAGACACTGCACCTGCCCGCAGGCAACTCTTACTCCTTTGAAGTCCTGGTCAAGGACCTGCAGTCCGGGAAGGTTTCCCGCGGGGAGTCCGGCCTCTATCTTCGCGAACCGGACCCTGAACTCGCGCTCAGCACCATTCTGCTAGCGCGCGACGTGGAGAAATCCGGGCGTTCGGGCGGCCAGTTTCTTTCCGCCGGCGATGTGAAGATTCTCCCCTCGGCGCGGTGCGAGTTTCACAATGGCGACAATCTAATCTTCTACTTCGACGTCTACAACGTGCGGCTGCAGGCAGATAAGAAAACGGACCTCAGCGTCGAAGTGTTCCTCCTCCAGGATGGGCGGCGTGTGAACCTGAATCTGCCCAGCTATCGGCTGTCTCAATCGGTCACGGAAC
>MNEA01000025.1 GCA_001917435.1 Acidobacteria bacterium 13_2_20CM_2_57_6 | reverse complement strand
TTATCGCACCACCAACTGAGACTCAGTTCCTTACCTGCTTGACCCGCATACCGCGGGCCCGTTACTTCTAATCAGGTCTTCACCCTAGGCTATTTTGCAGACTTTCCCTCCTATTTTTCCCCCCTATTTTCAACCTTACTACTAGGGACGAGCCGGACTGACCTTCGCACGACGCGCCCCGAACGATTTGCCTCCGAGGGAGTGTGGCGACGTTGGTCAGTCCGGGAAATAATTGGGATTCAAATCGGAAATGTGCTGATGCCACCATCCTGTAAGCCCCGGATGGCAGAAGGTTTATTCCGAGGGGTGTGAATGAATTTGGGGGGGCGAAATCCATGCGCGAGCGTGATTTTCTGGAGCGAGCTGAGCAAGGTATTTTGGAAACAAGTGAGGCGAGGCAGGGAGACGCGAGAGAAGAAAAGCAGCAGGTAAAAGGGAGACGACGGCCATGAAAGGGCGAGTTTGGCTGGCTGGCGTACTCCTAGCCTTGCTGTGGGCTACGCCAGCGAAGGCAGACACGGGGATCATCATTCGGACGACGGGTGGGCTCTCCGCGCTGCAAGTCTTCTGCAGCCTTCCGCTATCGCCGTGCACCATTGTGGGATCGCTTGACGGCACATTAGGCCAAGTTTTCCTTGTGACCACGCCCCTTGACCCAACGACTTTCATCAATCTCTTGGGCGGAACCGTTGGTGGACTGACCGGCTTCGTGGATGCCGAGGTGAACCAACTGCTCAGCCTGGTTGACTTGCATAACCTAGTTCCTACGCCAATATCCCCCACACTCATGTCGGACAGGAGTTCGGTGGCGTACCCTGCAGGTTCTTCGACGCCGGCATGGAACAGCTACGTCAATCAGCCAGCGGCGTCGATTGTAGAAATCCAGAATGCGCAGAACTCGTTCAAAGTGACGGGGACGGGTGTCGTCGCGGACATAGATACGGGAGTGGATCCGACTCACCCGGTATTGCAACCGGTATTGGTGCCGGGTGACGGTTACGACTTCACGCGGAACCAGCCAGGCGGTTCCGAGCTGAATGACGTCGCGCCATCGGATTTTCCAACCTATCCTCCGCCCACGTGCAGCTCATCGACTTGTCCCGCGCCCGCGCAAGTGAATCAATCGACCGCGGCGGTGTTGGACCAGTCTACGGCGGCGGTGCTCGACGGTAACGGGAATCCCAATAAGTATGCGGCGTTTGGCCACGGCACGATGGTAATGGGCATTATCCACCTGGTCGCGCCGACCGCGCAGCTGATGCCATTGAAGGCGTTCCATTCGGATGGAACAGCGTCCCTCTCTGACATTCTCCGCGCGATCTACTACGGCGTGCAAAACAACGCCAATGTAATCAATATGAGCTTCGACATGAAGACAAGTTCCGTGGAGCTGCAAAAGGCTCTCGACTATGCCAACAAGCAGAATGTGATCTGCGCGGCATCGTCAGGCAACGACGGAACGCAGGAGATTGTTTATCCGGCGGCCCTGCAAAACGATGTGATGGGCGTGGCTTCAACGACGAATCAGGATACGCGCTCCCAGTTTTCCAACTATGGGAACGCGATCGTGTGGGTAGCAGCTCCGGGAGAATCCATCGTTAGCACATATCCCTTCAACACCTATGCGGCGGGATGGGGAACATCGTTTAGCGCGCCGTTTGTTTCAGGAGGCGCGGCGCTGTTACACAATTTGAGCACGGCTACTGCCCAGTCTGGGGCCGCTTTGGCCACGTCTCACGCCGTACCGCTTACCGACCCCGGCATGAACAACGGGCGCCTCGATTTGTGCATGGCCCTCGGGTCGGTAACCACGCCGAGCTGTTCGCAGGACTACAGCGTTTCGGCGACACCGTCCACGACGACCATCACTGCGGGTCAGCAGGCGAGCTTCACAGTGTCCGCTGCGCCGTTGAATGGTTCAAAACAAACCGTAACTTGGGATTGCATGGGTGCGCCGCAGGCCGCCACGTGCGCTGTTTCGCCGTCATCTGTTGTGCTGGATGGGTCCAACAAGGCAACCGCGACGGTCACGCTAACGACGACAGCAAGGTCGGCGATGGCGACGCCACGGTTCCTGGGAAAATATGCACCGCCGACGCCGGTACGGGTGACGCCGTTAACATGGCTTACGCTAATTGTATTGGTTTTGATCGCGTTCAGCTTTGGCCGCATTCCTCGCCAGAGAACTGGCCTTGCTGCTTTGGCAGGAGTACTTACTGTTTCCCTTTGCGCATCCTCCTGTGGCGGCTATGGCGGCTACGTCAACAACCCGCCGGGTTCCGGGACGCTATCCGCGCTAACGCTTAGCCCAACCAGTGTCAACGGCGGATCTTCGTCAACTGGCACAGTGACTCTGAGCGGGCCGGCCGCGAGCGGTGGCGCGGTCGTCAATCTTTCCAGCAGTGCGTCGGCGGCGATGGTGCCATTGAGCGTGACTGTCGTTCAGGGATACAACAGCGCGACGTTTACGGTCAACACCACCACGGTAAGCGCCTCAACGCCCGTCACAATTACGGCGGCCTATGCTGGCGTGACCAAGACTGCGTCCCTCACCGTGATGCCACCGGCAGCGTCAGGCACACCCGCCGGGAGCTACACGCTCACGATCACCGGTACCTCAACCAATAGCTCAGGCAACGTGAGTCGTACTACAACAGTCCAAGTTGTAGTGAACTAAGTAAGCTTCGGCTCGCGGCCCTCCTCCCCAGCCCGGCCCTACAACCCAGCGGATTCCCAAAGCCGGTATTGACTGGCCATTTGGCCGATGACGCTCAGAGCAAGTTCCATTGCCACCCCCAGCCCTAAATGGATTCTAGAAGGAGGGGAAACTGTCTCCAGGCAACGGCCAAGGACGAATGGGCAATGGACAACGCGAAGATTAAATGGAAGCGGAGAGCAGTACAGAAACTGACACTCGCGGCATGCGTGGCGAGCGGCTGCTTATTCGGCGGCGCGCCGGCAAAGGCGCAGGTTGCCGCTCGAACACAGGGAGCGGCGTCCAATTCCCGATTGCTGACCGTGGAGGAAGGACGGGCCATCGCGGATGCGGCGCGAGATCAGGATCGCCCTCGGCATAGCGCGCAGGACTGTTCGCACCTTGTTCATCAGGCATATCTCAACGCGGGTTTTGAATACCCCTATGCGAGCTCGTTTGAGCTCTACGCAGGGGACGAGAATTTTGAGCGCGTACGACACCCGCAGCCCGGGGACTTGATTGTGTGGCCAGGCCACGTCGGCATTGTTCTGGAGCCGACGGAGCACAGTTTTTACAGCCTGGTGAGTACAGGGCCGGAGGCCCAGAATTACGAGGGACTGTATTGGAAGTCGCGGGGGAGACCACGCTTCTATCGGTACAAAGTTGAAAACGCGGAGATCTTGACTGCGGCGAAGAGCCCGGCACCCGTAAGAGCTCCAAATTCCGCAAAGCCGCACGATGCTACGCAAGTGATCGAAGAGCGATCCACGGCGGCGGCTTCGGCAGCGGATCGCCCGCCGAAGATGGCTTCGGAGCGAACAAAGGTTGTGAATGAACAGCCGTCTGAGCCAGCACCTCCGGTTGCAGCCACGCCGTTTGAAGTGCCCGAAAGCATCATAATTGCAGCGGCGAACAAGCCGCCGACGAACAGCCAAGTTGCTGTAGCAATTTCTGAATTGAGCAATGCTTCGGGAAGCATCCTGCGCACGGATGCGCCCTCAAAACTGAGGCAGCCCGTGGTGATTTTTGAGCGGCTCCGCGTGGAGCGCCTGGAAATCAAGCGGGACCATGGATGGGCGCGCCTGCAGATTGATTCTCACGCAACCATAGCGGGTGGAGAAACGGATTACAAACAGCGGCACGAAAAAGTTCGCTGGGAGCTGCGCCGAACGGAATCCGGCTGGGAAGCGGTCGCACCTACGAATCGAAGGTACGTGCCAAATGATGTGGCGGTGCGCCATCTGGCGGCACAGCTCGCGCATTTGGCCGAAACGGACGGCGCTGCGGCTCACCAGGAGGCCCTTCTGCAGCAGGAGTCGCAGCTCGCCAACTTGTTGAGCGCTCTTCTCGAAAAAAAGGACGCAACAGATCGAGTAGCCAAGGGGTCCGCGAGTACGCAACGCGCAGGAACTGATTTACGTAACTAATCCTTCGGCTGCGGTCTGGCAGATTGGGCCGATGAATCCTGGGGCAGGGCGAACGCGACGTACATGCCACCGGATGGTGACTTGGGATCTTTGCCACCGCCTGCAGCAATGACGATGAATTGGCGGCCATTTACTTCGTAGGTGGCGGGAGTAGCGTTGCCGGAGAAGGGCAGCGTCGCGTCCCAAAGGAGCTCACCGGTGGATTTGTCGAAAGCGCGGAATTTTTTGTCGAAGGTGGTCGCGCCGATGAACAGCAGCCCACCCGCAGTGACGATTGGCCCGCCGTAATTTTCCGTACCGGTATTCTTCTGTCCCTTCGCGGCGAGTTCCGGGTATTCGCCTAGCGGAATCTTCCAGACATATTCGCCGGTGTTCAGATTGATAGCGTTCAAGGTGCCCCATGGGGGAGCGATCGCGGGATAGCCTTCCGGGTCGAGAAACCTGTGATAGCCAGTGAAGCGATACTTCATGGACACAGGGGGCGGCGCAGAACTGGAAAGCTCCTTATTTTCGCCGCTCATCACGAAATCAATGAGCGCGAACAACTGGTCTTCCGTCAAATTGGGAAAAGCAGGCATTCGTCCCTTTCCATTCTTGATGGTGGTCGCAACTTGCGTAAACGTCAGCCGCTCGGAAGCTCTTACGAGCGAAGGCATCGCCGGAGGTGAACCCGTCATTTTTTCACCGTGGCAAACGCTGCACTGGCTCATATAGATGGCGCGCGGGCTATTCTCGCCGGTGTTCGGAGCGAGAGCGCCCGTCCAGGCCATCTCATTCGAATTGACATAGATGATTCCGGTTTCCGCATCCACCGCGGGGCCGCCCCACTCGGCGCCGCCGTCGAAGCCTGGAAAAACTACGGTGTCTTTTCCCACGCTGAACGGAACGAATTGGCCTTCACTGCGGACTTTCCTGAACTTTTCGAGCGCCCACTGATGAACTTCCGGCGTGCGCATGGTTAATAAATCCGCGGTGAGAAGCTGGCGCGCAAAGGGCGCAGGGCGAAGGGGAAGAGGCTGCTCGCGGGCGGCAGCTTCGCCGGGCACAGCGCTTGAGGGATATTTGCGGGACTTGATGGGGAAAAGAGGGTTCCCGCTGGTGCGGTCGAATAGATAGACAAAACCCTGCTTGGATGTTTGCGCTACCGCGGCAATTTCTTTTCCGTCGCGCTTGACGGTGAGGAGCGCGGGCGGAGAAGGGAAGTCGCGGTCCCAAATATCGTGGTGGACACCTTGAAAATGCCAGATTCGTTCGCCGGTCTGGGCATTCAAGGCAATCAGGCAATTTGCGAAGAGATCGTCACCGATGCGATCAGCGCCGTAGAAATCAAATGCGGCGGAGCCGGTTGGAACATACACAATGCCGCGTTGGGGATCGAGGGTCATACCGGCCCAATTATTCGCGGCGCCGCTGTTCTTCCACGCGTCCTGGGGCCAAGTGCGGTACCCAAATTCGCCTGGGTGCGGAATGGTGTGAAACGACCAGCGCAGCTTGCCACTTCGAACGTCGAAGGCACGAATGTCACCAGGGGGCGCGGGGAGAGTCTCGGGATTGCGGCCGCCGACGATCACCAAATCTTTGTAAACGACAGGTGGGCTGGTCAGGGCAATAGATTGAGCGGAGGCAGGTTCGCGGCCAAGATTTTCGCGGAGGTCGATGCGGCCTTCTTTCGCAAACGATGGGATCGGCCTGCCAGTCGTGACGTCCAGAGCGTAGAGGAAATTCACCACGCCCACAAGAATGCGCTTGTCGTTGCCGTTGGCCCAATAGGCCAGACCGCGATTTGGCTGCGTGCCTCGAATTCCAGAGTCGAACTTCCAAAGGAGCTCGCCGGTCGCGGCATCCAGCGCGAAAACCTTTTGCGTCGGCGCGATTCCATAAAGGACTCCCGCGACGATAATGGGGCTGGTCTGAAGGCCGCCTTCTTCCTTCGTGTCGAAGCTCCATGCAACGGTAAGGCGCTTGACGTTGCTGCGATTGATTTGGGCGAGGCTGGAATAGTGATTGTTCTCCGGCGCGCCGCCATATGCCGGCCAGTCCTGATGTTCTTTGACGCCCGCAGTGTCTTGTGGCCGCGAGCTTGCCGCCCGGGCGATAAACGCAGGCTTGGTGACAATCAGGGCGGGAGCTAGAAGTAATGCTCCGATCAAGAGTATTTTCGCTGTGCGCTTTTTTTCCATGGGAGCACGCCGTGAGAGGATAGCATTCCTCGAATTCCGTGAGGCGAAGATTCAAAGGGGGCACTTTACATCTGGGGAGCCACACCGTGCCTTGACCGATGCTTCGAATAGCGAACGTCCAGAAGCAACCGACTTGCTTCACCTCGGCAGGAATGCAATCCAGTAGAAGCGGATGGGCTCACTGCTATCTTGCGGAAGCGGGCACGGCGCGCAGCCCCAAGACGCGCATAAGCGTTTCCTGGACGTGGACCAGCTCGCGCTGTCGCTCATGCTCCTCTCTCGTACGGTCGGTGAGAGTTTCTTTCAACAGCAACAAGTTGCGGCGGAATTCGAGTTGCGCGAGAACCAGACGGCTCAATGCCTTCAGCGCTTCTTTTTGCTCGGGCGCCAATTCGCGAGGCGCGCGATCCACGACGCAAAGTGTTCCGAGTGCGTAACCATCTTCGTTAATAAGGGGCGCGCCGGCGTAGAAGCGGATATGCGGGTCAGAAACGACAAGAGGATTGTCGCGAAAGCGATCGTCTGCGAGCGCATCGGGAACTACGAAGACATCATTCTGCAAAATGGCCGTGGAGCAAAAGGCAATGTCTCGCGAGGTCTCCGAAGCATCCAAACCCACGCGAGACTTGAACCACTGGCGATTTTCGTCGACAAGTGAAATCAGGGCTATGGGCGTCTTGCAAATGAACGAGGCCAGCAGAGCGAGGTCGTCGAAGGATTGTTCCGGATCAGTATCGAGGATAGCGTACTTCTCCAAGGCGGCGATCCTGCCTGCTTCATTGACTGGCTTGACGATATCCATGAGCCACCTCCTGCATGATTCTCCGGTGAGAATTGGACGCTGGCCGAGAGCGGAATCATACTCCAAAACTACATGAATGCGACCGCCTCGATTGCGTTATTGCTCGACTTCCTGCCGGCATTCGCTAGAATCCACCTGTTCGATCCCGGAACGAGTTGTGGTTTCCACTGGAGGTGACATGAACATGACGACGCGCGCGCGATCCATCGCCATCGCAACTGCTCTACTCGCAACTGCCATCGCAGCGGGACCACGCGCAACCGCGCAGGAGAATTACACGCCTATTGCAGCGAATTTGAAGGCACGCACGTGGTTCCAGGATGCGAAGTTTGGCATGTTCATCCACTGGGGCGTATATAGCGTACTGGGCGACGGCGAATGGATCATGGAGACGCGCCCCATCAACAGGACGGATTACGCGAAGCTGCCGTCTTTTTTCAATCCCATCAAATATGATCCCGCGGCGTGGGTCGCGCTGGCAAAGACCGCAGGCATGAAATACATCACCATTACCTCGAAGCATCACGACGGGTTCGCGATGTTCGATTCGAAATTGACGGATTGGAATGTCGTGGCGCGCACGCCTTACGGCAAGGACGTAATCGGGATGCTCGCCGAGGAGTGCCATAAACAGGGCATCAAGCTGTTCCTGTACCACTCCCAACTCGATTGGCATTCTCCCGATTATTTTCCGCGCGGGCGAACGGGACATCGTACGGGCCGCCCGGATTCCGGGAATTGGGATGCTTACCTGAATTTTATGGACGGGCAATTGCGAGAGCTGCTGACGAATTATGGAGAGATCGGGGGAATTTGGTTCGACGGAATGTGGGACAAGCTCGATGCGGATTGGCATCTCTCCCGCACTTACGGGCTGATTCATCAACTCCAGCCTCAGGCCTTGGTCGGCAGCAATCATCATAAGACGCCATTCCCCGGCGAGGATTTTCAGATGTTTGAAAAAGATTTGCCGGGCCAGCACACCACTGGTTTCAACCCGGAGCAATCGGTCAGCGCGCTGCCACTCGAAACTGCGGAAACCATGAACAACGCCTGGGGATTCAATCTCACCGACGAACACTACAAGAGTCCGGCGGATTTGATTCGATACCTGGTACGGGCCGCAGGACTGAACGCGAATTTTCTTTTGAATGTGGGCCCGATGCCGAGCGGCGAAATCCAGCCCGAGTTTGTGCAGCGACTGACGGAAGTGGGCAAGTGGATGAAGCAGTACGGCGATTCGATTTATGGAACGCGGGGAGGCCCGGTCCCAGCCGGACCGTGGGGCGTGACGACGCAGCGCGGCTCGACGGTCTACGTTCATGTCCTCGATTGGAATCAGCCGGTGCTGGCATTGGCTGGAATCCCGCGGCCCGTTCATTCGGCGCGGCTTCTGCGCGATGGAAGCGGCGTCGAGTTCAGCGTCGTTAAGGGAGGGCTGGTTCTGAAATTGCCGGAACCGCAAGCGGAAGAAGTGGATCGCGTGATCGTTCTTGAATTGGAGGCGGCGAAGTAGCGGAAGACTCGAATCAGGGACTAGCCCGGAAAATTCGTGATTTTAGAAACACGGAAGGCCTCGCTATGGTACAAATCCGTTATCGACGCGGGTTTGAAACCAAAAACGAG
>MNEA01000121.1 GCA_001917435.1 Acidobacteria bacterium 13_2_20CM_2_57_6 | reverse complement strand
TTGAATCGCTTACGGGATGCTGAGGATTGGCTGCGGCAGTTGTGTCAGCGGCTATGGAAGGACAACGGGGTCGATTTGCAGCCGAGGCTACAGGGCCGCAACGTGCGTCTGCTGGACGCCACCGTGGTTCGCGAACCAGGCAGGACGGGCAGCCAGTGGCGGATTCACTACAGCCTGCGCTTGCCCACGTTGGAGTGCGATTATTTCGATCTCACTGCCACCGAAGGCGAAGGCGCCGGAGAGAAGTTCGGACGTTTTCGTTTCCGTGCGGGCGAACTGGTTCTGGCCGATGCGGGCTACTGCCATCCGGCCGGGATTGCGGCGGTGGTCGAGCAACAGGCGGATGTGTGTGTGCGCCTGAATCCTCACGCCCTGCCTTTGTGGGATAAGCGGAGCAAGTCATTTCCGTTGCTGGAATCCTTGGCCGGGTTGCAAGAGGCGGGGGACGTGAACGCGTGGCCGGTATGGGTGCATTCCGGCCAACACCGGATTGCGGGGCGGCTCTGCGCCATTCGCAAGAGTCGCGAAGCGATGGCACGGACGCAAAAGAGGCTGGCGGAGAAACGGGGAAAGCTGGTCAGCCCTGAAACGTGGCAATACGCCCAGTATGTGCTGGTGTTCACGACGCTTTCCTCGGCTAGCGCAACCGCGCGACAAGTTCTGGAATGTTATCGCCTGCGATGGCAAGTCGAGTTGACCTTCAAACGCTTGAAGTCGATCGCCCAGTTAGGACATGTCCCCAAACATGATGACCAAAGCACCCGTGCTTGGTTGTACGGCAAACTGTTCGTGGCCTTGCTGAGCCAAAAGTTGGCACGAGTAGGACGAACGATTTCCCCCTGGGGCTACTCCTTACCCGAAACCGAGAACCCGCAGCCCGTGGCGTGAGTTTCAGTTTGCATTCCACCAGGTAATCGCAGCGCTGCTCCCAGAGGTGCCGCTGCAAGCGGTGTTGCAGAGTTGGAACCAAATCGCCGCAGCCCTGAGCGAACCCCATCGCAAACGAAAACCACAAATTGATTTCTTATCTTAGCGCTTATGGGATGCCCCCCCGGTTTTCTGTAAGTGTTGCATTCAAAGAACTTAGGACCCTGGGGTTGGCCTGCTCGCTTTGCGAAGAAAGCAAGATTCCAGATGAATCGAGTCCTTCCCTGCGGTGAAGACTAGAAGCGGCGAGAAAGCCCCATACCGAATCAGGGCACTCCAAAAATAAGAAGCGACAGCCGAGGCTGCCGCTTCTTGAACCAGGTCATAGCTTGGCCTGGAAGCATTATAGCACATCCACTCTCTGACCGGCCTTCGTTTGCTTTGAGCAGCTTGCGGGGCGGAAGTGCTTGCACCTTGAGCGGTTTAGGTTACAATCCCCGCCAACATGGCGAAGCGCAAAGGAAAGAAAGCGGGAGCGAGAAAGTCCAAACGCAGATCGCGGAAGGCGCGAGGAGCGCGGGGCGGGAAACTGCCGAAAGACGCAGTGACTCTGATCGTGATCCTGCGGGCGCGCGAGGGACAAGAAACGCTATTGGAAGCGGAATTGCGCGCGCTGGTTGGCCCCTCACGAAAAGAAGAGGGCTGCCTCACCTACAACCTTCACCGATCGGTGGATTCGCCTGGCGCGCTGCTGCTGCACGAAGTGTGGACGAGCCGCGAAGCGCACACCGAACATACGCATACGCCACATTTCTTGCGCTGGAACGCACGCAAGGATGCGCTGCTCGCATCTCGCGAGGCCAACTTCTGGACACAAGTCGCTTAGGATTTCCGGGTCAGCTTTCTGGCGCAGCAAGGTAATAGCCCGGGCGGGCACGGACTCTCAAGCCTTTCGCGTCGTTGCGAACGATATTCACTTTAATTTCGTGATAGCCCGGAGTATCGGTCCCAGCCGGCGTGTAGCTAATGTTGTACTGGGAGTGCAGCTCGCCGCCGATTTCGTCGATGGCTTTCTCGATGGAGCGGTCCTTGAACGTAGAAAGGTGTGCCCCTCCGGTGGCGATGGCAGCGACTTCGAGCGCGTGATCCTTCACTTGGTCGTGAATGTGCTGCACGACCCAGACGGCCGCGGCCATCAGGTCGATATTGCCGTAGCGATTCTCCTCGCTGGTGGGCGTTTGCGGGACGCCGGGCTGCGGTGGAAGCGGAAACGTGCCCGGAGGAGTGATTTGCGGCCGCGTGTCTTTCGGCTTGGCTTGCAGTTCTGCGCGCGTGGTAGAAAGCCCGACGCTATAAATGGTGACGTTGGCCAACTGGGCCTGGCGCAGGACTTCGCCCAGTTTGGCCTCGCTGCCAACATCAGTGGCTTCAGAGACGATCATCAGCACGCGCCGGCGGCCGGACTTATCGGTGGTGGCCTGCGGGCGGCCGGAAAGCATCTCCACGCCGAGAGCCATAGCATCGTAGAGCTTCGAGCCTGATGTCCCTGCGCCCACATGGGCAATGGTGTTCTCGATCTGGTCGCCATTGGTGGTGAAATCCTGCAGCTTGTCGACGGAGTCGTTGAAGCCCACGACGGAAGCTTCGCCGGTTGGCCCCATTACAGTCTGCGTGAATAAAATGCCGGTCTTGCGCACTTGAGGGAGGAGCGGCTCGATGCGGGAACTCGTCTCGAACAGGATCACCATGGAGACCGCATCACCACCAAGATCGAAGTGAGAGATACGTTGAGCGATCCCATTATCGGTAATTTGGAAATCGCCGGCTTCCAGATTGTGGACCATTTCGCCACGGCCATCGCGCACGATCACAGGGGTGTTTACCAGCGCCACTTGGACTTTGACCTTGGCTTGCGTGTCCTTCGGAGGCAACTGGACTTCAACGCCGGCCTTGGGAGAAATGGGGCCAGAGGGGGACTGCGCGCGCGCGGCAACGCCGGCGAAAGGCAGAAGAAACGTCAGAGTCAGCGCGGTGGCTACGATTCGGATCATTCCCATTTCCTGGTACGACGGGACTTGGCCTGGCCTAAACTAGTGCAACCTCATGCACGAACCAAACTTCCTGCACTACACTGTACTTGATTCGACGCCGGTGCAGCGGAAGACGTTGCCGCAGGGAGCGGCGATTCCTACAATCAAGGTACGTCTCGACGGGAGAAAAGACCGATGTCCGACGGCAAAAAACTGAAACCGCAGCACGCGCCGAAGGCGCCGCACGAAGATCCTAAGTTCTTAAGCAGCACGCCGGCGCGGCCGATCCGCATCCTGGGTGAGTACATTCACCCGCTGGTGCAGCTCAAGAGAGAGGGCATTGGGGACACCATCGTGATGTTCGGTTCAGCGCGGATCGAATCCCACGAGACCGCGCAAGCGAGATGCACGCGGCTGAAGAACGTGAAGACCTCCAGGATGTCCGCGGCCAAGCTCTCCAAGCATCGCGCGGACGTGCGGCATGCGAGGAGCTTGCTGGAGATGTCCCGCTATTACGAAGAAGCGCGGCAGCTTTCGCACAAGCTAACCACCTGGTCGCTCACGTTGGGACCCAGGCCGCGGCGCTTTGTGGTTTGTTCCGGGGGCGGGCCGGGGATCATGGAAGCGGCGAACCGTGGCGCGTATGAAGCGGGCGGAAAATCCGTGGGGCTTTCCATCGAGCTGCCGCACGAACAATTTGCAAACCCCTACATAAGCCCGGAGCTGAGCTTCAATTTCAAATACTTTTTCATGCGCAAACTGTGGTTCGCGCAGATCGCCAAGGCACTGATTGTGTTTCCCGGCGGCTTCGGAACGATGGATGAACTCTGGGAAATGCTGACGCTGCTGCAAACCGGAAAGCTGGCGAAGCATAACCTCATCTTGATTTACGGCCGCAAATATTGGGACGAGGTGCTGAACTGGAAGGCCATGGTGCGCTGGGGCATGATCAACGAGGAAGAGTACAAGATGCTCCAGTTTGCCGACACGGTGGATGAGGCGTTCGACCGCATCCGCGCGGGGCTCGAGAAATATCACATGGAAGGCGATCCGTTCTTGCAGGCCTATTAATCCAAGCAGATTCTAAGTGCCGTTGGTTCAACTGGTTGCAGGGTTTCTCGCGACATTCCATGTCACGGTGTGTTTTATGAACAGAAGTCACCCCCCACCCAGTCGGGGCTGAACCATGGAGGATGGAGAGAATATGAACCTTCAAACGGGAGAGAAGAGGATTTTCGGAAAGGCCATGCTCGCTGCCGCCGTGTTTGCCGGCATGTTGGCCTTCACCGGAGCACCGAGTGCACTGGCGGATGACGACCGCGGCTGCCAGCGGCGCATTGTCAAGGCGGACCACAAACTCCACGAAGCCGTGGAACATCACGGCTGGAACAGCCGGCAAGCGGATCGTGCGCGTCATGAATTGCGCGAAGCACGCGAACGCTGCTGGAATGAGCGCCATCGCTGGTGGGACGAAGACGGCCACCGCTGGCATTCCGATCGCGATTGGGATGACCACGATCACGATCGCCATTAAACCTTAAAACGATAATTAGCCCTAGAAAAACGGAACGGGGCGCCCCGAGTAAACTGGGACGCCCCGTTTTTGTTTCGCAAAGAAACGCGGAGTTAGCGCGAATTCACCAGCTCTTCATCGGAGAACACAGCTTCAAAGCGGCGAGTTTCATCCTGATCGTGCAACATCACGATCGGGACGACGCGCAAGTACTGCTTGCAGGCATGGCATTGTGTGACTTCGCCTTGTAAATCCTGCAAGAAGCCATCCGTAAAATGATAGAGCGCGCGCTCGCGCCGGGCATTTTTCTTGTCCCGCGCGCCGCAGTGCGGACAGATAAATTCGACCATGTCCTTCTGCGGATCGCGGTCCAGAGCAGCCCAGCCGGTGCGGCGCACACCCACGGTTTCGAGATTGTGCCGACTCATCGGAGCATTCCTCCTCAGATCCACGTCCACAATGCATAAGATGCACAAAGAGGACACTGAGGTGCAGTGTTGCGTAACGCGCTCATTCTAAATCGTTTATAGACGAGGTAGGGGGCCTGAGCGGTTATTTTCCCCGCCCACTCATCCCTTTCGTAAGTCGCAGGGAACTTGTCTCTACCCTTGGTGTCCAAGGCAGGGAGGACGCGCGCAACCTCACATCCCTGCGAGCGCGGCGCCGGTCTCCTGGAGATCTAGAGCAACCCCCAGGAAATCGGCGCCGCAATAATTTCTGTGTCTCCGTTCCGCGGACCACGAAACGGCGCACGCTCGCGGAAAAAAAATGTGGAGGTGTGCGATGTTGTCCAGGCCCGAAAAAGTTTCCATCAAAGTTCCCGAAGACAGTCTTGGCTCGCTAGGCGGATGCCTGGTAGACGGCGATGCGGAACAACTGATGCGTGAACGCCGGGTGAGACGGCGCGCGCTGGCGATTTCGATCGTCTTACAATGCGCTGTTCTCACTCTATTGGCTTTGCTCCCCTTATTCGGGAAAACGGAGCGAATCGCGAAAAGGGAGTACATAGCACTCCCGCCTTACGGACATCCACCCGGTCATGCGCGAGGCAACGGAAAGCCCACGACTCCCCGGCCAACCAATACCGACTCACGGTTTGTGTTTCATCCTCCAACAAACAGTGTTCATCCGCATCCTGTGGAAAATCCGGATCCAACGGGCCCAGCAGAATTTGGCGATGAAGGGAACCAAGTGAGTGAAGGCCCAGCATGTTCGTGGTGCGTAAACCTTGGCGGGAAGGACTCAGGACCTCGTCCGCCGCAACCACCAACGGAGATTCGCACAAAACCGCGAGTCGTCCAGGTAACGCATCTCGATCCGGCGATGCTGATTCACCGAGTCGAGCCGGTGTATCCGCCGCTTGCGCGGCAAACCCACCGAGAAGGCCGGGTAGAATTGCGCGCCATCATCGGCACGGACGGCACGATTCAATCCTTGCAGATTGTTGCCAGCGATCCGCTTTTCGATCTTTCTGCGAGGGAAGCGGTCAGCCAATGGCGCTACAGACCGACAATTCTCAATGGCCAACCGGTGGAGATTGATACGTATATCACGGTGATTTACACCACGCAGCACTGAGAAGGAGAATTTTGAACGGTGCAAAGGGCCATCCACTTTTGTGGACGGCCCCTCTGCCTGCACCGGGCAACCGAGTTTCGGTGTTTCCGCCGGAAGAATTACTTGAAGTGGAAAACGATTCCGGTGGAAACGCGCAGGTTGTTCTGCGTTTGATTGTTACCGTTGGTGACTTCTGGCAAATGCGTCAAGAGATAGTCGAATTGCAACGGGCGGATTGACCAACGATCACGCACGTGCCAATCGACGCCGACGCCAAACGCTGTTGCGAACGCGGTGTGGGAATTCGTTGTGGCGAGCACATCCGAACCCGCACGAGCCGCGCCGACGAGAACGTGGCCAAACGGCGAAATCCGCCGGTAGCCACGATACGTGACGCGCGGGCCAAAAAGATACGTAAGCACGTGGTCATTCACGCTTACGCCATCGGCACTACCCACATGATAGCCGCCGAAATCGGCGACACCGCTCAGCCAGTCCCGGAAATTATAGGACGCTGAAGCGCTGCCTCCATTGAGATTGAAACCACCAAGCCCTGAAGTAGCGGGATTGGCGCGCAAATAAGAGTAGCTAACAGATGCATCCAACTTCGGGAGCTCCTGCGCTTTGGCCGATAAGCCAAAAATAGTCGCAAGAGCAAGCAAAGACACAATGAATCTGCACTTCATGGAACCTCCGCAGTTTTCAGATTTAGCTCGCGGGCCGGGCAACGGCTTGCATGACCCCCGAGTTTGCGGCATGCCCAAGGCAGGTAGGCAGAAATCCGCAGTTTTTCTCGTTTGGAACTCAGATGCAGCAGAGGTATCGCAGGTTGCATGCAAAATTGTTGCACAGGGTTATGGCCGAGGTAATTTTTCAGAGCAGGGGTTCGCCGGCGTGACGCACAATGGCGGCGCGCGTGGCGTCGCGCAGACGAATCAGTTCGTGCCACTCGGAGGAACCGGCGGAGTTGCTTGAATCCGTGGCTGTGTTTGGATAAATGGGCGGCGAAAGCGTGATGGTGACGCTGGTGGGCCGAGGCAAGTACGTGCCATCGCGCAGAAACCGTCGCGTTCCGGCCAACGACACGGGAATGATCGGCGCGCCGCTCGCGACCGCGGCCTTAAAAGCGCCCAGCTGGAACGGCCGCACGCCGTCCTCCGCGGTGAAAGTGCCTTCGGGAAAAATAAATACAGATTCGCCGTTGCGCAAAAATTCTTCCATCCGCTGCGCCTGGCGCAATCGCGATTCCGGATCGGTGCGGTCAAACTTGAAGTGTCCCATGCGGTCCAGGAACGCGCCGATAAAGGGCATGCTGGCAACTTCCATTTTCGATACGAAGCGGTACGGCACGCCCAGCCCCAGCATCAGCGGCAGCACGTCGAAATAACTGGTGTGATTCGACGCATAGATTTTTGCCCCCGGCGTTTCCATATACTCCTTGCCGACGACGCGCACGCGACAATCGATGACCGCGAACAGAATTTTGAGAGCGGAGGAGGTGAAGCGTCCTGCTTTTCTGTGATCCTTTATGAGTTGCACCATCGCCCACGTGGGAACAATCCAAAGGAAGAACACCACGCCGAAATACAATCCATAGAAGATCTCGAGCCCGCGTTTCACGCCCGCAAGAACTTCTCGCGCGAAGTTGCGCAAGGTGCCAGCCGTTCCCAGGCGCACAATTTGCACCCAAGCCGGCGCGCGCGAGGCGGAAAGAGTTCCTGCTAAATAGAGTTGCTTGGTTTCTTCGCGGCGCAGTTTCCCGCTGGACGTTTTTGGAATGCTGCCCGGCGGGATTAGCTCGACGCGATCCGGCGGAAGGCCCAATCCGCGCGAGACAAGATCCATCACTGCGGAAGCGAGAGCCGAACGCCGCGCCGCATCGCGTTCACGAGTCTCGGCGACCACCACCAACTTTTCCGTACCGGTGGCTTCGTCCGTCAAGCCGAAGGCGACGATGCATCCCTTACGAATTCCCTCGGTGCGCGCGGCAAGTTCCTCGACTTCGTGCGGATACAAATTGCGTCCACCCTTGATGATGATGTCCTTGACGCGTCCGGTGACGTAGATTTCGCCATCGGCGCGGTACGCGCGGTCGCCAGAGTTCACCCACGCGAATTCGCCCGCGTCCCTAGCGGGACCACATGGCAGCAGCGCTTCGGTCGCCTTGGGATTGCGATAGTACCCCGTGGTTGCCGACGGGCCACGAAACCACAGGAAGCCTTCCGTGCGGTCAGGAACTTCGTTGCCGCGTTCATCCACGATGCGAACTTCATGGCGAGGGAGAGCTTTTCCCGAAGAAACAAAAGCAATGGCGGTTTCGTCGTCAGGAGCGGCGGGCACCGCCCGACCCTGCGCCGTAAACGTCTCGCGCTCGACGCGGTCCACCAGCGGGCCACGATTGAGCGGCGGGATAGTGACTCCCAAAGCGGACTCCGCTAAGCCGTAGACAGGAAGCTGCGCTTCGCGTCGGAAGCCGTAGGCTGCGAAACGGTCCGCAAAACGCTCGAGTGTCTCTGGATTCACCGGCTCGGCGCCATTCAGAGCTGCGCGCCAGGAGCTGAGGTCAATGCCCTTGATATCCTTGTCGGCGATCTTGCGGACGCATAGTTCGTAGGCAAAATTCGGCGCAGCAGCGATGGTGCCGCGATGTTTGTGGAAGCCTTGCAGCCAGCGCTCCGGGCGCGTCAAGAAAGCCAGCGGCGACATCACCACTAACGGTGTACCGAAATGCAGCAGCGTAAGCCACGCGCCGATCAAGCCCATGTCGTGGTACAGCGGGAGCCAGCTGACGCCGACATCGTCCCGCGCGATCTGGACCGCCTCGCCAATGGCACGCATGTTGGCAAGCAGGTTTGCATGCGTCAGCATCACGCCTTTGGGGTCGCCGGTGGAACCGGAGGTGTACTGCAGAAGCGCGATGTCGCTGCCCTGGCGCGCGCGGCTTCCGGTGACGTGCAGCGGCAGCGCGCCCGGCGATGGGGGCGGAGCTTTATCCGCGGCCGCGATCAACTTTTCCGCGTCTACGACTCCCTCAAGCGAACGCACGCGAGGCCGCAGCAATTTGGTGGCGGGTAAATGGGGACGGGAATCGCTCCGGCGAGAAGAATTCCTGCATAGGATACGAAGAAGGCCCGCGACGTCGGAAGCATCAGCGCGACGCGCCCGCCTGCGGCCACGCCACGCCGCGCCAACTCCGCTGCGCAGCGGTTCCCCGCGGCGTAAAGCTCGCCGAAGGTGAGCGTATAGCTGCGCTCCCCGGCGTCGCTATCCTCAGTGATCAGGAGATGGTCACGGTCGGCGTCATGTGTCGCGCGATACCGCAGGACATCGATGAGAGTTTCGGCGACGAAGACTCCCTCATCGGTTGCCGCACGGTGCAATTTCTGAACGGTTACAGAAGCCCGCAACGCGGAGCCGGCTTCCTCTTCCTCGGCGATTGTTCCCGGGGAACTCAGAATGACGCGAGCCAGATCGTCGGGCGTGTTGGCCTCGGAAGCGACGCGGTCCGGCAAACGCATCCCGAAAGCTGTTTCCAGCCGCGCCAGCAATTCCACGCGCTCCAGGCTGCCAAGACCCAAATCGCGGTCGAGTTGCGAACTGGCGCTGAGGATCGGCAACGCGCCTTGGCTGCCCAATTCTTCGAGCAGTCCACGGATCACTTCCAGCACGCGTTCGCGCGTAGCCGAGCGGCCGAGTTGGGCGGCAGGAGTCGCCACAGGATTCACGACGGAGTTTGTATTCTTCCGCGAGAGGCTATCACGCCCAAACGCGGATTGCCATCCATGAACGACTGAAATGCGCTCTAGGCGCTCTTTTTTGCCGCTTGCGGCAGGCTAAAGCCGCGCGGGAGCAGCGCGGTAGAGAGGTCGACGCCGGAAAGATCCGCGCCGGCCAAATCCGTCTCCCGCAGAATGGCTACGCCCATATCGGCGCCCGAGAATTTTGCCCCGCTCACGTTCGCCAATCGCAGATTCACATTGCGCAACTGAGCGCGCCGGAAATCCACGTTTGAAAGGTCGCAGCGGAAAAATTCCACGCCGCTGGCCTGCGCTTCGGTCAAGTCCGCTCCGGGAAGAATCGCTTCCGTCATGTCCGTGTTGCGGAGGTCGGCTTTGCGCAGATTTGCGCCGGAGAGATCGGCGCCGGAAAGTTTAGCTTTGCGCAAGTCTGTTCCTTCCAGGTCGGCATTGCGAAGAATGGCCCCGCTGAGGTTGGCTTCACTCAAATCGGTTTGGGAAAGATCCGCGCCGGTCAGGTCGGCGCGTGATCCGCCATCCTTGCCGGTGAAGAAACGTTCGTGCGCTTCCAGGATTTTCACAAGCGACTTTCCGTTGTGCTTGATACTTTTTGGTTTTCTGAGTCCCATGTTCTGCCTGCCATCGATGAAATTTGACCACTAGTTTACTCGATGTGGCGGCCCGGTGGAACTGCGCGCACTCAGCTCTTGGTGGGAATCGGGGGGGCAGGCTGCAGCGGCGCGGCTTGCGCCCGCAGCGAATTGACCACGGACTGCGTAACGTCTTTTCCGCCGCGCGAATTGTTGTAGACAGACTGAATGGTGTAAATCGGTCCCCAAGGGATGCCCCACCAACCGGCAACCAGCGACAGCAACGTGAAAGGGAGGCCCTTTACCACTGGGTTTTCACCCTGCCGGAGAAAGTAAATATCGGAAGGCCGCCGGAACGTGAGGACGATGATGGAGATGCAGTACTGGAAAAGGACGAACTTCGCCCCTCGTTGAATCTCGAAGTCCAGCTCGCCGTGCTTCATGCCTTCGATGCCGCGAATCTTGGTAGCCATAGCGGAGAATACTCAATTGCTACGCGAAGCCAATTACCACGTCAAGCGCGATTTTCCCACTTGTTGACAAGATGCGCAGCTCCGCCAGCACCTTTCTAGTGTGATAGTGTGAGGTTTGTGGGCTCTGTTCCCCGGAGGAGTGGCAAAGCAAGGCGGTTTGCGAGGCTTTCATTTCGGCGGGGAACGCAACCTGTTATGGCGGGACGCGGCGCAATGTTTTCTCTGTTTCTTCGAGCGCCATTCGTGCGGCCAATAACAGTCGCTCTACTTGCCGGCGTCCTCTGCGCGTTCCCGCTAGGTGCTCTTGCGCAGGACCAGCACGAAGACGAGATTATCGCCAACCTCGCCGGTGGCCGGGCTATCGTTCACGTAGCGAAAGACGCCATCATCTTGGCGGCCATCAATCAGCCCGTGGAGCGGAACTCCATTCCGCCGCGCGTGATGGACCTCGACGCAACGCACATCGGCATCCTCTTCGGAGCCTCGGAATGGCGCATTCCCGCCGACCCCAGGCCCATCCGCCTGGACCGCAATTTCCAGCGCGTCTCACGAGGAGACCCCCGTTACCAATCTTCTCCCGGCGAGGGCGAAACGGATTTGGAGACCATCGGCATCGCTTATCTCGAGAAGCTTCGCCCACTTATCGCCCAGCTCCATCACAAAATCGATTTCTCTCCTGATGACCCCATTTTCCAGATTGTGATCATTGGATACGCTCCCAACGATTACGGACCTGAAGTATGGGTGGTGGAGTACCGGATGGAACAAGAGCAAGTTGCAACGCGTGGCGACTATTGGCAGACGCGCATTCAGCGACCGCGCTTTACGCAGCTCTATCCGCCGGAAAAGCATGCCCCACGCATGATTGTGGAGAGCCGTTACCCTCCAGATACGAAAGGCCCCACATTGGCCGAGTTGATCCAGGGCAATGACCCGAATATCACGCACCTTGGTTCCGGGGAGCCGCGCTTTGCAAAGGTCCTCGATAACCTTCGTGGCGGCCAGGCGCAAAAAGCTGCCCCGATCGACTCCGCCGACTTCATGCGCGCCGTGTTGCCCTTGATTGCGGGGAATTCCACTTTTGTTCTTGGCACAATGGACGAGCGGCACGGGTTTGAATGGATGGTTCCGCCGGAGGAGCCAGTCGAAAAAGTGCAGGAAGACAAGAACCGCCCGCCCGATGCGCCAACACTACGCCGGGCTCCCAAACCCTAGTGATCAGGAAAACGTTGTCAGGAGAGTTTTTCGATGGGGTCGCCGCGCCGGATTACTCCGCCCTCTAGCACACGGCACAGCATGCCCCGGCGTCCCCATAGCTCTTTGCGCAGCCCGGGCCGGATGGCTTCCATCTGATCGCACGGTGTGCAAACCGCGCTGACTTCCAAACGCGCCCGGCCGATGCGTAGGAGCTGGCCAATCAGCAGGCTGTTCACATTCAGGCCATCGGTTGTGATGTTCTCGCGGATAATTCCTGGCCGGAGGTCCATGGCCTCCAAAGTCTCGCGATCCACTAGCAAGACTTGACGCTTGCTTGCCGGTCGCGCATGCGCGCAGCCCTCAAAGCCGGCGTCGGTTACTGCCTGGACTTCGGCAAGTTCCTCCATCGGCAGGCGCTTCTTGGTAGCGCGAAAAAGATTTTGCACTCTCGCCACGGTCTTAGTCTCCTGCGGCTCTCCGTTGATTTGCGTGAGCTCCAATGTCCTTGCGGTAGTGCATCCCCTCGAAGTGCATCTTCGAGGCCGCTTCATAGGCCAAAGCCAGAGCAGCTTTGAGTGATTTCGCCGATGCGGTAACGCCGAGAACTCTACCGCCGTTGGTGAGTACGGCTCCGGCGGCGAGCTTTGTTCCGGCGTGCAGGACCTTCACACCGGTAATCTGCTCCGCAGCGGTTAGGCCATCGATCTTCTTGCCGATGTCAAATTTTCCCGGATAACCACCCGACGTCAGCACGACACAGACGCTGGCACCGTCCTTCCAGTGTAACTTTGACGCGTCGAGACGCCCGGCGGCTACATCGCTCAAAACCTCGGCCAAGTCGAAGTCTGCCCGGGCCAGAATCGCCTGTGCTTCAGGGTCCCCCAGCCGGCAATTGAACTCCAGGACTTTTGGACCTGACTTGGTCAGCATCAGGCCAATATAAAGGAAGCCTTGGTAAGGGATGCCGTCTGCCGTCAGCCCTTGCAAGGTTGGCTCGACGATGGCCGAGCGAATCGTTTCGCAAAGAGCAGCCGGCAGCAATTCATCGGTGGAGTACGCGCCCATGCCGCCCGTATTGGGGCCTTGGTTCGCGTCGAAGACACGCTTGTGATCGCGTGTCGGCACGAGCGGCGCATAGCGTTTTCCATCCGTGAGAATGATGAACGAGAGTTCGTCGCCCTCGAGGGTCTCCTCCAGGAGGATTCGCTTACCCCCGGCTCCCAGTTCATTCTTTTCCATCACGCGTGCGACAAAATTTTTCGCGGCGGCGAAGTCCGGCGCCAGAAAGACTCCCTTGCCGGCGCACAATCCGTCTGCCTTGATGACTACCGGGAAAGTCACAGAGTTCAACGCGCGGTAGGCTTCTTGAGGAGAATCAAACGTGCCATACATCTTTGCCGTAGGAATGCGGTGGCGCTCCAAAAACTGTTTCGAGAAAATTTTGCTGCCTTCCAGCTGCGCGGCTTGTTGGGAGGGACCAACAACAGCCCAATTTCGTTGCCGGAACACATCCGTTAGCCCGTTCACCAGTGGCAATTCCGGGCCGACGACGGTCAAAGCCGGCTGAATTTTTTCGGCCAGCGCTACGCTCGCGTCCACGTCGCCTGCATCCATGGCTATGCACTCTGCATCTGCGGCGATGCCGCCGTTCCCAGGGGCGCACCAGATTTTTTCCACGTGCGAACTCTGCTTCAGTTTCCACACGAGCGCGTGTTCGCGTCCGCCGCCGCCCAGCACCAGAATCTTCATCCGCAATCCCTCGGTAACGACTCTTCCGAACGATAGACGCCCCTAGCGGACGTGTCAACATGGCCATACGGATACTCGATGAAAGAAAACGGTATTTATCAATTGGCTATATCCTGTTCCAAAAACCAGTTACGCGGCCCCCGTTTGCCTTCTAGACTCCTGGAAGCCATTCCTCTCTATTTTTTGCTCGGAAGGGGGTCGCCCGATGCTGATTCCATTGCGCCATGAAAACATGGAGGGCCGCCGCTGGCCGGTAATTTCTATTGCCTTGGTTCTCCTCAATCTCAGTATTTTTCTTGCCACTCGCGGGCAGATAGATACCGAAAATCCGCGACGGGCTGAGGTTCGCGCGCACCTTCTGCTCCTTGCGGCCATGCATCCTGAACTCAGCCAGCCTCCGCATGTCGAAGCACTTGTTACCAAGTTCAGGACCGAGAATCCCGGCACCTGGAAAGAGGCGCAATCGCAGAGCCGAGACGTGGCGGACGCCTGGGATGCCAGGATCCGCTTGATGGAAGACCAAGGCCGAAGCCTATCGAATCTAGCGCTGGGCAAAGGCATCCGATTTAAGGCGGCATCGTATTGGCTACTGCCGATCTGGCTTTTGATGGAGATTTTCTCAGGGGCGATCTTTGGACAACATTCCGGTGTCGCGCATTGGGCTCACGTCGGTGGATTTCTTTTTGGAGCAGTTGTCGCGCTTGGATTGCGCTATTCAGGCTTGGAACAGAAGGCCAACGCAGCTATCGAGGCCAAAGTAACATGGACTGCGGATCCCCTTTTGGTTCAGGCAACAGAGCAAATGGAGCACGGCAAGCTGGACGAGGCTATTGCATCACTAAAGGCATTGGTCGCCGCGAAGCCAGATTCCGTGGAGGGCTACACTCTGCTATCGCAAGTCCACTGACGTAAGAACGACATCCCGGCGCACCTCGAAGCAACAATCAAGTTGTGCCAACTGCACCTCAAAGCGCAGGATGCAGAAGCGGCCTGGCAGGATTACCAGGAGTACGTTAACGCCGGGGGAGACCGCATGCCTGCGGTAACCTGGCTTGAGCTCTGCCGCATGGCTGAGGGACAGCAGAATTACGAGCGCGCCGTCTCCGAATACGAACGCCTGGCAAGGGCGTATCCAACAGAACGCCAATCGCTGTTGGCTCTTCTATCGGCCCGGCGCCTCGCGCTGAAGCAGCTCAACCGCCCCGCGGATGCGTTGCGTTATTACCGGGCGGCAAAGGTCTCGACTGTCCCGCACCTCGATTGGGAAGCGAACATCCAGGCGGGAATTCAAGCGGCAGAAAAAGCCGCAGGTGTTTCAATCGCCCCGGCGTGAAGCGTTCAGATTCCTATTCTTGAATGAGCAAACCAGCTTGCCGTGCACAGTTGTGCGTGGTCCACATGGCGCTTACACGATATAATTATCATTTTATATTACTACTAGGTTATAATAGAATCAGCCGTTGCCGACGGCGCGAATGGGAATCGTCACCGTAGCCGCGGTCTCCGAAGATCCCAACATGTGACAGCGCCCATCGAAGATTCCGCCCGGGTCGATGACCATGCACGGAGAATGCACTTCTCCGGTCACCACGCCCTTGGCTTCAATCTCCACGCGGCCTTTCGCGAAAATCACTCCATCGAAGCGGCCGGAAATCACCACGCGATTGCCCTCGATCTGCCCTTCGACTTTTGCGCGTTCGCCAAGAATCACCGTCTGTTCTGAAATAATGTTCCCCTTCACGTTGCCATCAATGCGGAACGTGCCGGTAACCGTCAGCGTGCCTTCAAGCGACACTCCTTGGTCGATGAATCCTGTCCATTCTTCACTTGCGCCATCTTTGGCAGCGCTGGGCCACTTCCATGCCATTGCAAAACCCTCCGAGAGACTGTTCTACTTTAGCTGCGCTACACCGTAAGTCAACGCAACTGAGGAAACGGGTTGTCGAATGAGCGACTGAACGAACGGGCAGTATGCGCTGGCGGAACTCGCAAGGCTATTTCATCAAGCGATCGTAGAGGCCCATCAGTTGATCGTCGTCGTAAAACTCGAGAACCAACTGCCCCGGACGAATTTTCGTTTTTTGGCGAAGAAGCACTTTCGTGCCAAGGTGGCGCTGAAGCTCATCCAGAGCCGAGCGAATGTTCGCGTCGAGGTGAACTTCCGCCGGGGCGCGTCCGCCTGACGCCCGCCGCGCTGCCAGCTTTTCAATTTGCCGGACAGTCAAACCTCCGCGCGCGGCGCGTTGCGCGTAACGCATGCGCAGTTGAGCATCTGGCACTGCGAGAAGCGCACGTCCGTGCCCGGCCGTCAGCTTCCCTTCTTCAATCCAATCCTGAATCTTCTTTTCCAATTTTAGCAGCCGGATCGAATTGGCTATGGTGGCGCGATCCTTGCCGGTTCGTTCGGCGACCGCTTCCTGAGTCAACCGTGCTTCGTCCATCAAGCGCTCGAATGCACGAGCAGCTTCAATAGCATTCAGATCTTCGCGCTGGATGTTTTCGACCAGTGTCATCTCCAATGCCAGATCGTCAGAGACTTGTCGGACGATGACTGGCACTTTCGTCAGGCTGGCCTTTTGCGCTGCGCGCCACCGGCGCTCGCCGGCAATCAATTGGTATCGGGAGCCGATTGGCCGGACAACGAGTGGTTGAATGATCCCGCTGGCTTGGATAGATCGCGCGAGTTCATCGAGCGCTTCTTCGCGAAAGCGCGTCCGAGGCTGGAAAGGACTAGGGTCGATGAGGTCGATATCAATCTGTTGCGGCCCGGGATGCGCAGCCTCGCGGGCCGGTGCGCTTGCAGCGCCACTGGCGTTTGCCGCGTGAGTTTGTATGGTTGGGGCAGGTTCTGGAGACTCTTTAGGTTGAAGCTCCCGAATGAGCGCTCCGAGCCCCCGTCCCAGCGCGTTTCTTGGCATTGGCAATGACCTCCTGGGCGAGCTGCGTGTAACCTTCTGCGCCCTTGCTGTGAATATCGTAAAGAATAATCGGTTTGCCGAAGCTCGGCGCCTCTGCAAGCCGCACGTTGCGCGGAATCACGCTCTTGAATATTTGGGTTCCAAAGAAACTGCGCAAATCCGTGGCTACCTGACGAGAGAGCGAAGTCCTCTCGTCGTACATCGTAAGCAGGATTCCTTCGACTTCGAGGCTGGGATTCAGTGTGCGGCGAATGCGCATCAGCGTGTCCAACAATTCCGAGACGCCTTCGAGGGCCAAGTATTCGCACTGAATGGGGACCAGCACGGCATTGGCGGCAACCAGCGCATTCAAAGTAAGTAGATCCAAGGCTGGAGGGCAGTCCAGAATGATGAATCTGTATTTTTCGTCTAGCGTTTTCAGCGCCGCTTGCAACAGATACTCTCGATTTTCCGTATTGACGAGCTCAACAGCGGCGCCGGCAAGGTTTTTGTCAGCAGGAACCACATCCAGATGATCTGTCTGAGACTTCTGGATAATCCTGTCAAATGGCTCGTTCAGAATCAGAACGTGGTAAAGGGTCCGTCGAGAGGGGTCCTTTGTGAAGCCGATGGCGGCAGTGGCGTTCGCTTGGGAATCACAATCGATGAGGAGAGTGGGTTGTTCGGCGGTGGCGAGGCAGGCGGCCAAGTTCACCGCAGTGGTGGTCTTGCCTACTCCACCTTTTTGGTTTGCGACGGCGATGATTCGAGCCAAATATCCCCCCGCCAGCGAAAATCTAGCAAACGCAGGACAAGGATGCAACATGTTTCACGTGGAACGTCATCGGAATCCTTGTAAATTAGAGCAGAGCTGAGACCGTAGAGTGTTCCATGTGGAACATTCGCGGAGCTGGCTTATGCGTGACGTTCCACGTGGAACATAGAGTCAAGCCAAGTTGCCGAAGCCAGCTCAGACTGTTTCACGTGGAACATGACCCGATCAGTAAGCCCTTCTTCTTGCCCACCAGGAGCAGCCGCCTCAGGGAGTTAGGCACCAGTATAGGTTCCTGCCAGTCCCAAGTGCTGATTTTCTGGATTTCTGGGAGATCCCGAGCCCCAATCCATAGAACAACCTGTTTCGCAGCTATCTGTTCGGACTTGGCCCATTCGAGAAAGCCAGGGAACTCGCCAAGCGCTCGCGAGCAAACATAATCGAGAGGGACGATCTCCTCGCCCAGCTCTTCATAGCGCCGCGCGAGCACGTGTGCGCCAGTAAGTCCTAATTCACGAATAACTTCCGCCAGAAACGTGACCTTTTTGATGTTAGATTCGACCAGGAAAACTTGCAGACGCGGCCGTATGATTTTCAATGCCAGTCCCGGAAAACCGCCTCCGGAACCCACGTCGGCGAGCCGACCCTTTTCCAAGGGTATGGCTTCAGCGGCGTACATACACTCGCAAAAATGCCGGTAAAGTATCTCCAAAGGGTCGCGAATCGCTGTAAGGTTAATCTTTTCATTCCAGGCCAACAAAATCTTTATATATTGTTGAATTTGAAGCACTTGATCGTCATAAGCAGGGAGCTGGAATTCGGCCAAAGCACGGCGTATTACGGCGACTGAGGGGGCTGGGATGGTTGTTGTCATTATAGTAACTATTTAGCTGTAGTGTACCACATTCTCCATTTCCCCACCACTGGCCGCTCCTGGCGTCAGGTATCGCGGCCCGGCCGTTCCGGCGACCAGGTCCACGGCGCAGTGCCAGAAAATCGCGGGCACCAGGCTACCGTAGGCGAGCCGGCTCGTCCCAAGAATGAGGCCAATCAGGAACGTCATCACGATTCCTCCGCGGCCCTGGTAACTGTGTGCCAGCCCGAAAAGGACGGAAGAAAGTAATATTCCTGCCCAGGCTCGTAATCCTACATGGTCGAGCACGGCCATGGCGAATCCGCGATAAAGGAATTCCTCGCAGAGCCCCGCAGTTATGGCTAGCGCTAAATAGGGAAGCAACTCCACACCGGATTGCGGAAGAATACGCTCCGCAATGGCCTGAAGGGAGCCACGCGCTTCGACGGGAATTCTTCCCATGCGCCGCAGATTCAGCCATTGAAGCGAAGCGGTGGCCGAGGCGCCAACAACGGCAGCGACAAGAATCCTGCTTCTATCAGGGACTGTCAGACCAAGCTGGAGAGCCGAGAACCCGTGCACCCACGCACGCCACGCCACAATGGAAACGGCGAACCACTGAAAGGCAATCGTCGAGGCGTAAAGGGAGAGGCGCTCCATCGAGCTAACGTGCGGCATCGCCAGCAATTTCCTCATGCGTGCACGCCCCCGCCACGGCAGAACCACGCCTAACACCAAGAAGATCAGCCAAATGTCCCACGGCATCCGCGAATCAGAACACTTTTTGCGGGGATTGCGCAAGTGACGAAAGTTTTTAGGAACGGAGCTTCCGAGTATCCGATTTACCGGAAATTGTGAGCCGCGGAAAAACCACTTGGCTGTTCCCACCTTTGTTGCTATTTTTCGTCTGAATATGGAATGGAGGTTTTTATGCACGGACGCATATTCGCAGGCTTGTTGCTCGTTTTTCTCCTCATTGTGGCGAGTGGAGGCGCGCAGCAATTCCACCGCGCGGACGGCGAAAAGCCGGTGTGGACGATGGAATTCATTAAGGTGAAACCCGGAATGTTCGGCTTCACGCTAGGATATTTGGACGACAACTGGATGCGGGTACGCGAAGAAGCCAAGCGTCAGGGCGCGGTCCTGAGCTATCACCGCATCGCAGAACAAGGTAGCGGGGACAGCGACCGTAACATTGTATTGTTGACGGAATTTAAGAATGCGCCTGCGTATGCCGCACATGAGGAACTATTCGCCTCGATACGCAAACAGTTGCCGAACAATACCTTAGGCGTAGTAAGGCCTCCTCGACAAGAGGACCTCTATGAAAACGTGAGTACGCGCGTATTTCAGGATTATTCGGATACCGACGTTGCGCGGTTCCGACTTCTCTCGAAGAACTAGCGTGCAAGGGCGAGTTTGACAAAAACGCTCTTCGGCACACTTGACCACGTCGTGCCTGCTGATTAAGGCTGCCCCCCACCAACTCGCGTGCTGTGCAAGCGCGAAGCGCGGCACATCGCTATAATCGAAGGGCGTTATAGCGAGGTGCGGCTTGACCCCATCCGTGAAACTCACGGCCATGGTCAAGGCAGCGGGTTGAGCGGCGAAGCTGAGTCCAGGGTTGCTGGATTCCGTTTTGCGCCGTTTGCCGCGGCCAACTGATCCCAACGTGCTCGTTGGTTTTGATACCAACGACGACGCCGGGGTGTATCTGCTCAGCCCTGAAATGGCGATGGTTCAGACGGTGGATTTCTTTACGCCGATCGTAGATGACCCGCAGACTTTCGGGCGGATCGCGGCGGCCAATGCGCTCAGCGACGTCTACGCCATGGGCGGCAAGCCGGTTTCCGCGCTGTCGATTGTGGGATTCCCGGACAAAGGCGATGCCGAAATCCTCGAACAGATTATTCGTGGCGGGCTTTCGAAGATGACCGAAGCGAAATGCAGCGTCATTGGCGGCCACTCGATCCGCAATGACGACATTCAATTTGGCTACGCGGTCACGGGCATTATTAATCCGCAGCGAGTTTGGCGAAACGTCGGCGCACGCGCAGGCGACATTCTGCTGCTGACGAAAGCCCTTGGAACGGGCGTGCTTGCAACCGCGCTGAAGAAGGATCGCGCAGCAGAGCCGGATGTGGCGGCGGCGACGGCCTCCATGACGCAGTTGAATCGCGCGGCTTCTGAGGCGTTGCGAGAAGTGCAAGAACAGGCCGGAACGTCGCAGCCGATTCATGCGGTAACGGACATTACGGGATTCGCCTTGCTTGGTCACGCGCGGGAAATGGCGCTCGGAAGTCCTGACCGGGGAATCGAAGCTGTTTCCTTGGAGATCGAGCATTCGGTAATTTCGTATCTTCCCGGCGCTGTCGAAGCGGCCCGCGGAGGATTTCTCCCCGGCGGCCTGAAAAATAACCGCGATTTCATTGGTGATTGCGTTGGTTTTGCCGCAAGCGTCCCACAGGAATACCGCGATCTGCTCTTCGACCCTCAAACCTCCGGCGGCTTGCTGGTCGCTATCTCGCCCGAATCGGAAGACGCCGCCGTCGCCGCTCTCAATCGCCACGCCGTCTCCGCTCGCCGAATCGGCAAAGTCCTCCCCAAAACAAATCCGCTCTTATCTGTGCGCTAGAATGCTGCCTCAAGACCGCATCGGATAAACTCTAACAATGGACACGATCACCCATGGCATCGCTGGGGCGCTGATTGGCAAGGCCGTCTTCCGCGGCGAGGACATGTTGGCCTCGCATCCGATGAACCGCGGACGCATCGTTACGTGGTCGCTGATGCTCGGCGCGATCTTCCCGGACGCCGACGTGCTCCGTGACATTTTTTCCCACGACAGACTTCTGGTGATCACCTGGCACCGCAGCATCACGCATTCGCTCGTCCTGCTTCCAGTTTGGGCGTTGCTTCTCGCGGGGATTACACGCGGGTTTGCTAATTCGCGGAAGTGGGAAGCGCCGTCATTCCTCGTGCTGACGGGAATTTATGCGGTGGGCGTCCTCAGCCACATCTTGCTCGACTTGGTGACTTCTTTCGGCACGATGATTTGGTCGCCGCTCGAATGGTCGCGCCCCGCTTGGGACCTCATCTTCATTGTGGATTTCACGCTGACCGCGATTCTTCTTGTGCCGCAGCTGCTCGCCTGGGCGTATGCCCATCCTGAAAAAGTGCAGCGCCGCGTCATGGGAATGTGGCTGTTGTTCCTCCCGGCGCCCTTTCTCATCGCTAGAATTGGTGAAAATGCTGGTGCGCCGATTTCCGGCCGTGTCGTTCTAAGCGCCATGCTCATTTTGGGCGGGATCTTTCTGCTGCCCGCACTACTCGGATGGGGTGTGCGAATCCGGCACGGCACGTGGAATCGCGCAGGTTTCGCCGCGGCTTTGATGTACATCGCGTGCACCGCCTACGCGCACCACGTCGCGCTCTTACGCATTCAGAGATTTGCTGACCTGTTTCCGCTGCAAGTCGAATCCATCGGCGCGCTGCCGTTGCCGCCGTCACTCTGGCGCTGGGACGGGCTGGTTCGAACGGACCGCGGCGTCTACGAACTACGCATGGACCTTGCCGACAAGCCGAGAAGCGACGGAGAATTGCTGACGCTCGAACACCACTATTTTCCCGATGCACTCCCCAATTCGTACATTGAGGTTGCCAAGCGCCTGCCCGAAGTGCAGAGGGTTCTATGGTTCTCGCGATTCCCAGTTACGCGTTTCCACAAGGAAGGCGACGTCGCCGTTGTGGAGATCGCGGACATCCGTTTTGTGCAAATACGCCGCGACCGCCCTGCAGCCTTCACTTACCGCGTGCGATTCGGCGCAGACGGAAACGTGCTCTCGCAAGGCTGGGCCACCAGGTAGGACAGGCTGCCCCTCATTATTCTTGTGGCAAAGAGGAACTACCGGGAAGGTTTGCTGTCCGCGGGATGAATGACGACTTGTCGTTCTTCGCCGACGCCCACACTCTCCGTGCGAATTCCGGCAACATCCTTCAGCGCCAGGTGCACGATGCGGCGCTCGCGCGAAGACATAGGGTTCAGCCGGAACGGCTGGCGAGAAGTTTGCACGCGCTCCGCGGCCACGCGCGCCGTCATGCGCAATTCTTCAAACCGCAGTGCACGGTAGCCGCCGCAATCGATGTGAATCTTTTCATGGTAGGCCGGTTCCAGCCGCAGCGCGCGCAAGGCGAGGTGCTCGAACGCTTTCAAGACTTCGCCGCCGTGCTCCAGGAGAATCTCTTTGTCTTTGCCGTCAATGTCGGCGAGCACTTCCGCGCCGCCTCCCGAGCCTTCCCCTTCGGCCGAAATCGGCCGCACGTTTACCTTCAGCTCAAGTTTGGAAACACGGACGACATTCTCCAGAAATTGGCGCAAGGCATCGGCCGCCGCCTGGCGGTCCAACTTCCCATCATGGATCAGTACTTGAGTCATCGAGCGTTCGAACGTTGCGAACCGCGTCCGCCTCTCTGAAGTGTCCTCTTAAGACTTTTTCCCGCGCACGGGCTTCGTGGGGGCCGGCACGGGATGCGTTTTGTTCAAGTACCACTGCTGCGCGATGCCGACCACGCTGCTGGTGAGAATATACACTGCCAGACCGCTCGAAATCGGCGAAATCATAAAAATGCCTGCCATGGTGATGGGCATGATCTTCATCATGGCCTGCTGTTGCGGGTCCGTCGCCGTCATCGGCGTCATTTTCGAGACGAGATACATGGACAAACCCATCAACACCGGCAAAATGTAATAAGGATCTTTAGCGGAGAGATCCAATACCCACAGCCAGGTGGCGTGACGCATCTCGATGGCGTAGCGTAGCGCGGTGTTCAATCCGAACCACACCGGCATTTGCAGGAACATCTGGAAGCAGCCGCCCACAGGATTAATTCCCTCGCGGCTGTAGATGGCCATCACTTCCTTGTTCATCTCCGCTTTGCGCGGATCCCGCATCGAGTATTTTTTGTACTTTTCCTGAATGGCTTTGATTTCCGGCGCCACTCGCTGCATTTTCAGCGTGGTCTTGTAGCTGGAGATGCGCAGCGGGAAAAGCAGCATATTAATGACCAGCGTCAGGACCACGATGGCCCATCCCCAATTGGGTATGTAGTTATGCAACCACTTGAGCCCGTGGAAAAGAGGTTCGGCGATGAACTCCAGCCAGCCGAAATTAATCAGCCCGTGCAGCGGCGGGTTCATCTTCTTCAAGTCGTCGTAGTCTTTCGGGCCAACGTAGACACGCAGGGTCACCGGCTGCGTCGACGTCGCCACAGCTACTTGCGGGACCGGTTCCAGGGCGTCTTGTCCATCTGCCTTTACCGCGCGCGTCGCTTTCCAATAGCGAGTTTCAAGCGCGCCCATCGGCAACGAGACACCGTCACCGCGACCCACGATCGGCGGCAGAAATGCCGCAGTGAAGTAGCGGTCCTCAATCCCAAGGAAGTCTTTTCTCCCTTGCCAAAGGCCTGGCCCCCACTTGTCCAGGCCGTCCAGCTTCTTGTGAGGGAAATTCGTGATCTTCCCGCCCTCGCTGTAGTACGTCGTGACCGTTTCCACGGGAGCGGGGTTCGTCACCGTCAAATCACCGAAGCCGCCGAGCCAGCCAAGCCCGGCCTTAATCGGATTGCCATTGAACTTGACCGAAGTTTCTACGCGGACCACGTAGGTATGGTCAAAGTGGAAACGCTTCATGACTTCCAGGTGGCCGTCGCTCCACGTGAGGTCAACATCAGCCGGGGCGGGTAGGTTAGTGCCGTCCGCGGAGATTTGATAGAGTCCGCCATTCGCCGCATTCTGCAATTGCTCATCATCGAGCACCAATGAAAAAGGCCAGCCGCCGGTTTGCTGCGACGCCTCGGGGTGCACGACGTCGAGCACGCGTTGGGGCTTCGCGTCATCCTTGTAATTCTTGAGCTGCCAGCTCTTCACGACCGCGCCGCGGTTTGAAATCTCGACGCGGTAGAGAGCATTCTCGACGACGATGTTGCGTTCTTGCGAATCGCTCTTGACCGCGATATTCGCCGTTGGCGGAGGCGCGATTTTTGGCGCCACGGCTATCGGGGATGGAGTCGCCGCCGGTGATGTTACCATCCCAGGAGTTGCCGGAGCAGTTTGCGCCGGGCGATTGGGTTGCCCTGGCGGGACGGTTGGCTTTGGCCCAAAGAATCTCGCCCAGAGGATGATCACGCCAAAAGAAAGCAGCGAAGCCACCAGAATCCGCAGTTCCGGCGTGAACTTGTCCTTTTGCCCCGGCCCGTTCATGAGTGCGACTCAGGGCGCAACACTTCTGATGCAGTTGAATTCGTTGGCATCTCTTCCCATTTCTCCGGAACCGGGTCGTAACCAAATCTGCGCGAGAGCGGATGACAGCGCAGCAGCCGCTTCAGCCCCAGCCAAATCCCCCGCATGACGCCAAATCGTTCAATCGCCTCGTAGGCATAGCGCGAACACGTCGGCTCAAAGCGGCAGCTCCCGGCAAACAAAATTGACAAATAGGCTTTGTAGAATCGCAGCGCAAACAGTGCGCCGCGCACGGGGATAGTTCGTTCTGCGCTTCGAATCGTCGCAACCTGTGTAGGGGCGAAGCTTGCCCCGCCCGTTTGTCCGCTAAGATCAGAGGAAGCGGGCGACGCAAGCCGCGCTTCAACATAGGAATGCATCACACGTTCTTCAAGAGGCGCAACAAATCCACGGTCAGCGCTGCAAACTCCGCGCGTGCCACCGAACTCTTCGGGTGAATGACGATGTCCCATCCTGCGGGTATCTCCAGCCGGTGGCAGCGCACCATCTCGCGCAAGCGCCGCCGGATCCGATTGCGCACTACCGCGCCGCCCAGGGCCTTCTTGATGCTGAAGCCGAAACGGCTCTGCGGCAGTTCGTTGGCGCGAAAGAAAACTGTAAAGTGGGAACTCGAACGGCGCTTTCCAGCGCGGTACACGGCATCAAACTCTCCGCGCCGCACCAGCCGTGCTTCGCGCGGAAACCGATTCCCGCGCACATTCAAACCAGGAGCACGCAGCTTGTTCCCCGCATTATTCGGGGGTGAGCCGATGGCGTCCCTTCTTGCGGCGCGCCGCCAGCACTTTGCGGCCGCCCTTGGTCTTCATGCGAACGCGGAAGCCGTGCGTCTTAGCGCGTCGGCGGCGTCGCGGTTGAAACGTGCGCTTTGGCAAAACAATCCCCCTTTGTTGCTTGCGATAGGTAGTACGCAATCGCGGGGTGGTTTCTTTCACCCGCAACGGCAGAACAGCCCATTAGCAGCTTCAGCGGCTGATTCCGAATTTAGTAGTGTATTCGACCCTTGCGCGCAGGGTCAAGAAACGCACCAGGCTCTTCGGAGCGCCAGGTCGGCGGCCTCGTTTCTGCTCAAGGCAAATTGAATCCGTCCGCGTCCAGGACTTCGCGGATTCTTGCCGTGAGGGTCACCGAGGAGAACGGCTTCTGCAGAAACTCGAACTTCCCGTCGAAGCCATGACTGTGGACCAACGCCTCATCCGCCTAGCCCGACATGAAGAGTACTTTCACGTCCGGCCGCAAAGCGCCTACGCGCTTCGCGATCTCGCGCCCGCTCACCTCCGGCAGGACCATATCCGTGATAAGGAGGTGAATGCGCCCGGAATGCCGTTCGCAAATGGTTCCCACATCTTGCGGTTGCTGCGAAACCAGCACGTTGCTCCAGTTTTCGCCGCTCTGTCAGGTCCCGGATCGCCGCACACCCCCACGGGCCCTCTTCCGTCTGCAGCAGGCTCAACTTAATCTCCACCGGGAACTCGCTGCCTTCCCTGCGCACTCCGCAGAGCTCCAAGGTTGTTCCCATGGGAGACCTCTGCGGCCCTCTGAGGAAGGTGGTTCGGTATTCCAAACATTTTTCCCGAAGCCTCTCGGGAACCAAGATGTCCATCGGCTGCCCCAACAACTCTTCTCGCCGATATCCAAACGTTTCTTCTGCTTGAGCGTTCACCAGCACGATTCGCCCTTCTCGATTCACCACCACCACGGGGTCCGGCGCGGACTCCAGCAAGCCCCGGAACTTTGCCTCCGCCGCTCGCAACGATTCCGCCGAACGTTTTTGTTGCGAAAGCAATTCACTCTGCGCTCGCTGGCTCAGCAGCAATCGCGCACTGGAACAGCCGAACGACGCCAGCACAGCCACCACAGCAAGTTTCAATTGTTGGCCAATCGCCGACGTGGCCATCGCCAACACTAATAAGGGGAATGCGATATGCGCGAATTGCGCGAGCAGCAGGGACGCGGATGAGCTTTCTTTGAGCGCAGGGTCCGGTTCTTTGGGTGCGACCCAACTCGTTGCCAGCCAAACCATCACCATCCTGGGGATCGTCCACAGCAGTTCGTACCACGTGCCGAACTGCAATCCCTGCCATGTCTGGGCATACACGAAGAGGGAGTCACCGATCCCGAAAAACACCAGGAAAATGGCCATTCGCCCGAAAAGCGACTTCACCAGTCGCGACTTTGTCAGCACCGCCCTCAACACAAACGTAAACGCCAGGATGAAGTTACGCCACGTAAATACCCACCAATAGAGGGCGTTAATGTCTTCCGGCCGCCGCACCGAGCGTATCGGCACGTAAAGGAAAAAGAGATACGCCGAGAACGAGACGATCCCGATTTGCAGAAAATCAAGCCAGCGCTGCCACCGGTAAACGCGCGACTCCACGCTGTCGTCACTCAGGAAGAGCGCCATGGCCATCGGCGCAACGTGATACAGAAAAAGAACGTCGCTTGGCCACCAATCTTTCAGCGATGCGTGCAGCACGCTGTCGTAATAGGTTGCGAGCACTTGGCCGGCGGAGTACAGCGCAAACGCAATGCCCATTAATCGCCAGAAGCGGCGCGCAAAACCGGAAGCGCGGCCGGACGCCTGGAAGCATGCAGCCGCCGTCAAAACAATCAGTACAAATTCAATGATGCTGCTGGCCAGAGCGGAATGAACGGCTAGAGCGGCAAAGTGGCAAGCCAATGCCAGCGCAGAGACGACAAGAATCTTGCGAGAGGTCGCCATGCTTTCCTCTGACCCCGGTCAGGAAGCGAAGCTCGTGCTTCAACGGCAAATTTAGGCGGAAGCGCTTCCCATTATCTAGCTGAGAAGTCTTGTCTTTGGCGGGATTTTCATGCTGCTGCTTTCCCTTTCTTATACTCATCGAAAGCCGCTAAATATCGTTCCACGTCCTTTCGCAGTAAATAGTACGGTGTCGAGAGGCGAATCTTTGACGGCCCGCCTCCGCGAATCCGGATTTTCTTCGTCTTCCACATCCAGTTTTCAATTTCCGTGATTTGAATCGGCGCCACGTTCACCGACGCAATCGCGCAGCGCAGTGCCGCATCCGGCGAAGTCCAGGACTCCGCCCCGCGCTGAACCATCTCTTTCAAAATGTAGTCCGCCATTTGCCGGTGCCGTTTCTCGATCCTCTCCATCCCGATTTGATTCGCCAGTTGCAACGCCGCGCGCATTCCCCAAAGGGCCGGCACGTTCGAGCTGCCAATGCGTTGGAAGCGCTCCGCGCGCAGCTTCGGCTCATCCCACCCGGCAGTCACGATGGTGTTCCAAAGGCGGTCGATCACCTCGTCTCGCACATAAAGAAACCCGCTGCCCTTCGGCGCTTGCAGCCACTTATGCGGGCTCGATGTGTACATGTCGCAGCCCAGTTCGTGCAGGTTCAGCCGCATCATTCCCGCCACGTGCGCGCCGTCCACGGCGGAGAGAATCCCCTTTGAACGCGCCAGCGCGCTGAGTTCCTTCGCCGGCAGGACCACGCCGGTGGCCGTCGTGATGTGGCTGAAGAACAGCACGCGCGTCCGTGGCGTGATGGCATCATTGAAAAGATTCAGCACCGCAGCTGCATTTGGCACTGGCTTCGGCAGCGTGATTTTTTTCACCACGATCCCATATCGCTTCGCGCGCAGGTTCCAGGGCTGCTCGCCTCCTGGATGCTCTTGGTCGGTCATCAACACTTCGTCGCCCGGCTTCATGTCCAGTCCGTTGGCGATATAGCTGTTCGCTTCCGTCGCGTTGCGCACGAGCGCGAGTTCATCGCGCGTACCGCCCACGAACTCCGCCAACGGATCGCGAAATTCGTTCCATGCGCCGTAACCCCAGATCGGATAATCCTCCGGATCGCTCTGCGCCATTTTCTCCGTATCGTTGTAGCCGTCGAATACCGCGCGCAGCACCGGCATCGGCGACGATCCCACCGTTCCGTTGTTGAGATAAACTTCGTCAGCCGGAATCAGGAACTGTCTGCGCAGTTCGGTCCAATACGCTTCTTCGTTCGAACTGTAAAGCGCGCTGTCCGGCAGCTTTAGCGTTTCCTGTTCGAGCAGCGAATGCCACTTCGGCACCACTCCCAGCGCACCGGCCGTGCCCGCAAGCCCAGCGAACGAAGACAAGAATCCTCGGCGATCGATCATGGTGTCCCCCTCAGAGCAACTTGCGCGGATTCTACGCGGGAACTCCGCCCGCAACAACAAACATTCATTCCATACCCAAGGTTTTCGGAGTCAGCCTCGACTGCCTGCGCGAACAAGGCCCTCCAGTCGAAGACTTTCTTGCCATTTTCATTTGCAAATTGCGGTATTCACCCGAAACACCGCTAGGGTCATCACCTGTGATCTATATTTTTCTCCGCCTGCATTTTCCTTCTTCCATGGGCGAAAGTTGCGTTGACCCGTCCGCTGGCGAGCGGCGAAGACGACACGAAAAAAGGCAAAACGGGGGAAAGTAGATGTTGCAATTCAGGGCTGTGGAATGGATTAATCTCGGCAATCACAGGGCTCGCAAAGATCACGCACAGACGGAAAGTCTTTGGCAGAAAGTAGCCAAAACGGCAGCGGCGGAATCTCAATACCAGCCACCGCCGCAAGCGGTTCGTGCCGTCAAGACGGCGTTTGCGATGTCTGGTTTAGCAGCAAGGCGGCAGGAAACAGTCGGCCTCATCCAGTTGCTATACGACAGCTTTTTGCAGCCGGCGCTCGTGGGAATTCGCTCCGGATCCATACGAATCCGGCAAATGCTCTACCGCGCTGATCCCTATCAAATCGATTTCCAGATCGAAGCGCAGCCGGAGCAGAATCGCTTTGTAATCACTGGACAGTTGGTGGACCTCAGTCATCCGGAGATGGTTGGCCGCGATGTCGAGGTTACCATCACGGACGGCCGCGAAAGCGTCGTCAAAACCGTGACGAATCAGTTCGGCGAATTTCGCGGCGCAGTCGAGAATTCCGGAGATTTGGAGTTCACCTTCGTTGGCCGCACCGGAAGACCTATCGTCATTTTGCTTCGAGGCGCGCTGGATCCCTTGGCCGATGCCAAGGCCTAGCTGGCCATCGCCGCACGAATTTCGCCGCCGGCACTCTAAGTCTCGTGGAGGATTTGGCTCGGAAAGGAAATCGCGAGATCCGGCGGCGACGGAATTTACGTTGAGTAGCTGCAACCAACTGGGACCAAAGTACTAAGGTGTTCTACCGCTTGTAAGCGGCAACTACAAATGCTACCGAATACGGACGCGAGGTAGCTGACGGGTTTTTCCGTTGCCTGATCGAGTGACCCAGCACTGGACCACGCACCGGAGCCATTGCCGCGCCAAAGTAAGACGGTTGTCCCCGAAGACCTGGATAACCGTCCGCAAACCCAATCCGCGCGCCGCCACGCCTCTGTTTTGCCCAATCAAGGTCTGAGCGAGATCCCTTTGGACCACGGGGCCACTGGCAGAATCGAAAGGCGCCTGCCAATCATAGTCGTGGTGCGCCTCGCCCCGTTACTAAGCGCGCCTGCCGATGGAGAGAGGACCTTCACCGATAACATCAGTCCGCATGGCGCTCGCATATTCTCGAAGCGCGCCTGGCAGCCTGGCGACGTGGTGCGCGTTACTCCCCTGCATGCCGGTGCCGCCTTTGGGAAAGTGGTTTACTGTCAGAAGCTGCCTGGCGAGCGATTCAGTGTCGGCGTGAAATTCCCGGACCTCCCTGTCCCTTGGCCCACTCTGAAAAAATACGGCGACCTGCTCGGCTAAGCTTGCCTCCGCCACCCTACTTGGCCGCCGCGTGGTGGTCGTAGCTGATTACCCGCGTAATCTTCCATGCGCCGTCTTTGAATTGCCACAGATGAACGAATCTTCCTTCGCCAACTCCCTCCGTGTCTTCATGCCCCGGATGGTGGAAGCGATGCACTCCCATCTCCACCGCGCCATAGCCCTTCATGTAATAGATCTGCAGCGTCCCTGGAACGAGCTCCCGCGTCGTTTTGCCGCAGATATTTTTCTTGACGCTTTCGGTCAATTTCTCCCTGCCAAGCGTCACCCCGCCTTGATCGTGATAGAACTCCACATCGTCGACGAAAAAGGAGGCGAACTTTTCCAGGTCGCACCGGTTGTAGGCATCGAACAGCGCCGCGTCCAGTGTTGTGATGACTTTGTCCAGTTCCGCCTGGGATTGAATGCTTTCCAGCGGCGGCACCGCTTGGGCCTCCGCCTGACTGGCAAACAAGGCCAGCAGTGGCAACAGCAACAGCATTCTCCTCACGCCTGTCATTCCGAGCGAACCGCGTTTCTTGCGCTCCGGATGGGTTTGCGGAGCCAGAAATCCCTCTTCCACTCTGAGCAAAGTAGAAACCATTTTCATCCGAAGGTCCTCCCCGCAAGGTGTTCGTGCAAGGAGAGATACGCGGCCAGGGCAAACAATGTTCCGCTGATTCTGGACCACCTAGCCGCGCCCGACCGCGCGTCATTCCGAACGGAGCTGGTCGGCGGTTTTTCTTGCATTCCCCTCCTGCGGGATGTCGGCCTGCGGATGTGAGGAATCTCTCTGCGCTGCGGTTGTGGCGGGTCTTCAGGCCAATTCCTCTCTCCCGGTCTTTCAGTCCCCTGCTTCACTCTTGAGCTTTGGTAGCACAGCCACTCCATTCTAGTTTCTGCCTTCTAGTTTCTAGTTTTCCCCATCCCTTTCCTCACTCCCCCATCTTCTTCCGGCTCACAGGCTTGTCTGAACTCTTCTTCCCGCCATACAGCGTCACTTTTCCGTTCACGACTACCCCTATATACCGTCCCGCCGAAAGGAATTGCATTACCTTGTGCCCCGCGCGCGCCAATTTTGCCCACCGCGATTCCGTGTTCGGATTCTGCTCCAGCCCGCGCAGTTCGATTTTTGTATCCCGGACGGCTTTGCGGGAAGGCCCCCTTGAAACACAAAATCCACCTCGCGCAAATGCTTTCGCGGCCTCTCGCGCACACGGAACTTCTCCCCGTCCAGCTCCACGTTCTCCGCGCCCTCTGCCAGCGCCTGCCGCCATACTTCCACCAGTGCTTCTTCCAACGTCATCCCGGCCTCACTTCCCACAGGCGTGAAATCGTACATCGAAAACAGTGCGATCCCCCTCGACCCCGTTGGGCTGGTTCATCTCGTCATCTTGCCTTAAGGTATGTGGCGACGACGGTATTCCTCCAGAATCCGTCGGAGTGTCGCCATTCTTTCCGTTGATCTTGTAGTGGTGGGCTTTCAGACCCGTTCTTGATCTTAGGCCATGGGAAGGGCATGGAGCGGGAGCCCCGTCAGGCGCGCGATGCGGGAGAAATCCTTGTCGAGGGTGAATACGCTGGCGCGATGTTCCACCGCGATTGCGGCAATGAGTGCATCGATGGTTGTCAAGCTCACGCCCTTGGAGCGCGCCAGCCGGAAAATCGCCGCTGCTTCCCGGTAGGTTCGGAATTCGCGAGGCTCGAGCATTTCCCATTGGGAAAGATAATGTTCGATCCGGCTGACATCCCTCGTCAGGCCCTGAAGGATTTCGGCCACCAGCACGCCTGTCAGCGCGAAAGGTTCGGCGTCTCGGATCATTCTCCGCAGCTCATCGCCCGCGCGTCCCGGTGCGGAGCAGAAAAAATCGATCCATACCGAACTATCCACCAGGATCAACCGCGCTTCCTTCGCATCGCTTTCAGGTCGCCCTTCCAGATTCCTGATCCGTAATGCCGAAGGATACCCTTCCGGCTCTCGGAGCGCACCAGCAGTTCCAGCGCCCTGTCCACGATTTCCCGCTTCGTCTTCAGCCGCGTCAGCTTCCGCGCCTTACGCACCAGCTTCTCGTCAATCTCAATATTCGTTCTGCCCATGTGCATAGCATACACCATTTCTCAAGATTTTGGTGTATGCTCTTCCGCTCTGGGGGACTAAGCAAGGACCTCGGACCGGTGGTCCAGACAACAAATCCTGAGAAGACTTTGGGTGCCCAACCCTCAGGTTTTGAGGGCGGGGTCTTACCTTTACTTTTTTTAGGGTGCGACAAGACCGGGCGTGCGAACGCCGAGAGGACCGCCTTCAATCACTGAATAGCGAATCAGGGCCCCTAGCCCTTCCAGACGTACTTCCCGCACGAACAAGGAACCGTCTCGGTAGGATGTTTCTTTGCCATCGGTTGCCGGCACACGGGACAATTTTTGCGCCACATAACGGACCAGCCTTTTCCTCAGCAAACCGGTTGCAGGCAAGCGGGCACGCCGCCTTCACCGATTATTACGTAGAACTCTTCCCGCCGTTGAAGCGCGGTCAGGAGCGCGAGCGTTTTTCCGTAAGCTGCAATCGCTCCGGTTAGCTTGTTGAACTCCGGAGAATCCTTAATCGTCCCCCGTCTTCGTATGTGCGCGTCGGCCGAGAGTTCGAGGATTCGTTCTATCATCTTGTTCGCAAGGCCTGCATTAGCTCTCATCATCATCGGTTCGGCCTCCTTCTATAATCCTAAGGGTTCAGGCGCCCGAATTTCATATAAGGAAAAACCTCCAATCTGGTGGGCGGATTATCACGGAGGAGAGATGCAGGTTTACGGCTGCACGCGGCCAGGTGGCGCATCCCTTTGGCCTTTGATTCTTCAAAGCGTGCAGGGCTAGCCTCAAACGGATGCCATGCTATCCCACGGTATCTAAACCACTTAAAGTAATCCTTCACATACGTTACCAATGTGGTATAATGGTTTCGTTAGTTCGGCACGATTCCTCTGTGTCCAATTAACTATGCCCTCCCATCAGGCTGTCCTTCGAACTCCTTCAATATCCTTGCACTTGCCCCATAACTCCCATGGAATCATATCGTTTGCAGGCCCACACTCTAACCCTTTTGGAATCATATCGTTTCGAGAACAATGCGGGGAGGGGGCATTCCTGGCATTCCGTGCCCCCTAAGTCCTTGCGTTACAATCTTTGTGCCGATCCCTATCCTCTAAACCTATACGGTGCAATCTTTTACAAAGACACGGTGGGGAGGGGTGTTCTCGTTCCCTCTCGTCCCCGTAACTCCTTTCCCTGCCACAGATCCGAGACTCCCCCGGGCCATAACTTTTGTCAGCCTGCCCCAGGCTCTTCGCGGTCGCGCGTTTGTCGAACTCATCACCTGTCCCGAGGGAGTGCATCGGACGTACTATTGGAGTCGGCAACCCGTTTCGCCAAGCTATTTCCAGGCTACAGTTCCGTCGTTTCCGAGTACGTTATTTTGCGTGGGAGGGTGCGATGGGTAAGTTCTCTCGTAGTTGGCGGCTCGTGGGTCAGAGCTTCGCCATTCTTCGTTCCGACAAACAATTAATGTTGTTTCCGGTGCTCTCGGCCATTGCGTGCTTCATCGTCACGGCCGTTATGGCCACCGGCGGCGCATTCTTGATGATGCCGGCCAGGGCCGCGGCTTTGGCTGCCGGCGAACAGTTCCATCCGAATCAGTCGCCGATGTTTCTGCTGGGCATGTTCGCTTTGTACGTGGTGAACTATTTCGTCATCGTATTCTTCAACGTGGCCCTCGTCGGTGTCGCCAATAGCCGCTTGATGGGCGGGACGTGGACTTTCCGCGACGGCCTCGAGCTGGCCTGGGCGCGCAAAGGCACCATCCTTCAGTGGGCGTTCGTCGCCGCCACCGTTGGCGTCATTCTGCGCACTCTCGAAGAGCGCATGGGCCTGATCGGACGTTTGATCATGCGCATCATTGGCGTCGTCTGGACGCTGGCTTGTTACTTCGTGGTTCCCGTGCTGGCTTTCGAGGACCTTACTCCCATTGCCGCTGTGAAGCGCTCCTCCAAGCTCTTCCGCGACACTTGGGGAGAAAAAGTCATCGGCGGATTCAGCCTTAGCCTCGTTTCCCTGGTGCTCATGCTACCCGGCATCGGCTTTGTGATCCTTGCCGCTTACCTTGGCGGCGCCGCAGGCCTGCTCTTCGGCCTGGCCATCATGTTCCTTTATTTCCTCCTGCTTTCGGTGTTCATGTCCGCGGTGGGAGGAATTTTCAACGCGGCGCTCTATCGCTACGCCTGCTTCAAGCAGGTGCCGCCGGCCTTCTCTCAGGAATTGATCGCTTCAGCCTGGGAGCCCAAGGCCTAACGCCGATTGCCTAACGCCCAAGGCGCAAGGCCTAACGTTAGCCCGGAGGGCGCTCCGATTCGTCGAAGGCCCTCCGAAAATCTTAAGTGAGTCCTGTAACTTCGACTGCACACCGCGCGTCTCAGAATGCAAGCGAGTGTTGGCCTCCTGTTTTTTACCAGGTTTTCAGCAGGAGTTGATGAACGCGACGGGGGCGGCGGCTTTTCACGGAATTAGAAATGAAATTTCAGGCTGCCGCCCGCCGTGCGGGACGGCGCGTACTGAATGGGAATTTCTTCGCTCTCTTTGGCGATTTTGTAAATGCTGTTGCTGACGTTGGTCACGTCGAATTCCAGTTCGCAGGAACGCGGCCCGGCTTTCCACAGGGTTAGCCCCACGGCCAGGTCGGCCGTAAAATGTTGCGGCAACCGCGGCCCATTTTCGACGATGGTGCCGCTGCCGTAGCGCATTGCGCTGCCCGCCCAAAGTCCGCGCCAGCGGCTATGATAAAAAATCTGTCCCGTGCCGGTGTGCGTCTGATCAAAAGCTGGAATAATTTTTTCGCCCGCAACGAGCGGCTCATCGCCCGCGAAACCTCCCGTGATCGGACCGTAGAAATAAGTTTTGGCAAGCGCATACTGGAAGCGGCCGGAGATTCCCAGGCGCTCCAGCTGGCGCATATTGACGACGAGTTCCAGACCTTTCGAACGCGCGCTGTCAAAATTGATGGGCACGAAAATCCGCGAGATCGAAATCTCATGGTTCTCAAAACTGTTCCGGCCGATGTGGACGTAAGCGTTGAGCTCCAGGCTCACGCGCGGCGCGAGTTCCTGTGACCATCCCAATTCGTAATAATTCTGCGTGTAAGGGCGCACGTTGCCGACGCGCTGCGCCGGATCGATGGCGTTATTCCCGATAAAGCTGGCGAGCGGCGAATATTCGATGGGCGGCGGAGAAAACAAACGATTGTAAGCCGCGTGAATCACCGATTTTGTTTTTGCGAGATGGTACGCCAGGCCGAGGCGCGGACTGGCTTGCTGGTCCGCATCCACCAAGTCGAAATGATCGTAGCGAATTCCGAGGTCCACGATCAGGTTTCGAACGAGCGAGAAATGATCCTGGACATAGAAGCTGGCTTGCCCGCCTTTACCCCAGCCCTGAAAAGGAGGAAACACATCGGGGTCGCCACGGCTGTCGAAAAAGAAACTCTCTCCTTCGCGCAGCCGGACAAAATCAACGCCCGCCTTGAAAAGATGTCCGCGCCAGGAGTGCGAAAGATCGCTCTTGACGCCGAGAGTTAAGGACGCGCGCGAAGCGTCCGAAAGGGGCGTGACCGGATCGGTCGTGGGGAGAACCTTGTCCGAACTGGTGCGCTCGTAGACCGAAGTTTGAAGCAAAGTCTGCGGAGAAAAGGTGTGCAGCCACCCGAGGATCGCGGTGTACTGGCGCAGGTGGCGCTGAGCGCCCCGGCCGACTAGCTGGTCATCGGTAATATTAGGCTGTTGAAAGTTCGCGCCCGAGCCCATCAGTAATAATTTGAATGCATCTTGGTTTGCGGCGTGCCAGTCGAACTGCGCGGTGGCCCGTGATCCTTTGCCAAAGTCAAAGAGCTCCTGCGGCTCGGGCGGATCAAGATAGCGCCCAGAAGTGAAACCGTCCGCGAAGAAGTAGTAGCCGAGCCGGCCCGCTTGCCCACCGTAGTCGGCGTTTAAATCGTAGTTGTCCAGCGTAGCGGCGCGAAAATTCAAATCGCCGTGCCCGGCGAGATCGGCTCCGGAGCGCGTGGTGATATCGAGCACGCCACCGAAGCGGTTGCCAAATTCGGGCGTGAATCCGCCGGTCATGAGATCCACGGTCTCGAAAATTTGCGGGCTGACTCCGGCAGAAAACTGGGGTTGCGTGTTGTCGAGAAAAGAGACGCCGTTGATGAACTCATGCAGGGAGAATTCCGTGCCGCGTACGGCCAGAAAATTGTCGTGGCTGTCGCTGGCGCCAGGCATCAGGTTGTTGACCAGGTCGTTGGTGGTCTCCACCATGGGATCCGGCAGCCGCTCGAGATCCTGCCGCGAAAAAGTGTAAGAGCTGCCGGTTTTCTCCGGATCAACGGTCAAATAGCGGGCAGAGACTTCGACGGATTGGCGCACCGTCTCTTCTTTTTGCAGCCCAATGTTGAGCGAAACGGGCTGGCGGGACCGCAGCACAAAGTCATAAGTAGAGGGGTAATAGGCGGCGGCCTGGACGCGGAGCCGCCAGGCTCCAGCCTCCATGGCCGCGATTCGGAACTTTCCATCTGTATCGGTGGATGCGGTCAGGATGGCTGCGCCGTCTTGACGCTCCAGAGAGACGGAAGCGTTTGCGACAGGGCGGCCGGAATTGTCATAGACCGAGCCGTCAACAATCGTTTGGGCAAACGCCGAGCCACAAGAAGAAAGGAGGAGAAAGGCAACACCCCAGTAGGAACAACGCATTCTTGCTAACCCGCAACGATGATTTCGGTCCCGCGGGGGAACAACGGGACACACCCGCGAAAGCGCCAGTCTAGCACACCCTGGCAACCCATTATCGATACCGTCTCTCGCGACCTGTCTCGAACTCCAGAGATTGGGTTGAGCATCGGCAGTCTTCCCACGCTCAGCAGTCCCGCGACAATTCTAATAGTGGTATAGTCGGTTTCCCAACGCTTCGATCTTGATTTTTGAGGAGGAGCATCCGTGTTTCGCACTACCTTGACATTGTTCCTTGCACTCCTCGCCCTCCTGACGTTAGTCGCGCAAGAATCCTCCAATCCTATAACGCAAGCCCTTTCGCAAGGCGATCTCTACTCCTCAAAGAGGAAATACGAACTGGCGCTGGACGCCTATCACAAAGCCGACAAGCTCTCGCATCACTCCTCGGCACCGTGCTATCTGAAAATCGCCTCAGTGGAACGCAAGCTCGGTGATTTCTCCTCCGCGCTCGACGACGCAAAGAAGGCCGTGAAGGTAGCCGGCGAAGACAAATCCGTCGCCGTACGCGCCCACCTATTGCGCGCGAGCCTGCTTTCTCAGATGGCGGGAAAATCCACGGACAAGAAGCTGAAGGAAGCAGAAGACGAAATCCGCCAGGCGCTGGCGCTGGATTTCGCGAATGCTGTGGCCCATTACGACCTGGGCTTCGTGCTTCTCAAACAAGAGCGCGACCCAGAAGGCATTGCCGAGATGAACGCTTTCCTGGCAATGCCCGGCGCGGATTCGGGGACCGTCGCGGAAGCACGGCGTATTGTTGCCAATCCCGTGCGCGCTCGTGCGCCCTTCGCGCCGGATTTCTCGTTCACCACGAGCCAGAATCAGGACCTTTCGAACGCCGCCCTCCGCGGCAAAGTGGTGCTCCTGGATTTTTGGGGCACGTGGTGCCCTCCTTGCCGAGAATCGGTTCCCATCCTGCGGAGCCTAAATAAGAAATACGCGGGTAAGCCGTTTCAATTGGTGAGCGTGAGCTCCGATGACGATGAAGACGTGTGGAAAACGTATCTCCAAGCGGAGCACATGGATTGGTCCCAATATATCGATTTGCCGGGAGATGTTCTGGAGGCTTTCAAAGTCGATTCGTTTCCAACTTTTGTCGTGCTGGACAAGGACGGCGTTGTACGGTTCCGTCAATCGGGCGAAGGTCCGACAACCGCGGGCGATCTGGAAGATGCTATTGGCAAGTATCTTAAGCGCGAATCCGATCCTAAACTTGCTGCCGCAGCTGCTGCCGAGGCATCACGCGCAATGAGCTCGGGCGACCCTGCAGCCTCACGAGACGCGACTGTTGCGAACGCCTCAAGCGCGGTATCCAAAGCCAAAGACAGCGAAAAGGCAGGCGCCGCTTCCGCATCGCCGTCAGCCGGAATTGAGGATGGCGCCGTTTCTGGGAATATCTACAAGAACGCCGCCCTCGGAATGACGTATCAGTTTCCACAAAACTGGCGTGCCGCGAATCCCGATTCACTTCGCACGCTCAACGGGCGCGCCGAAGCCGCAGCCAAGGCGGCAATCCTCCAGCAGCATCCGGAATTCGCCAACTCCCCGAACTTGATCTTGCCCAAGACGGTTTTCTACGCTTCAAGAAAGGGAGACTGGGACGGGCAGCACATCAACCTACCGTCTGTTCGCATTGGGGCCATTCCCTCACGCTTGGACTCCATCAATCTGGACAGTTTTCAGCAAATGATCTCGAACATGGCCACGGCTTCCGGCTTAAAGATCATCGGCACTGCTTCCGAGTTCCACGTGAACAAGCATTCCTTTGCGCGCGCCGATTTCGAACGCAGTGTTGGCGCCACGCGCATTTATCAGTCTTTTGTACAAACCATCGCCGGCGATTATTTGCTCACGATTGAGATTTACGCCTATTCCGCCGACGAGCTGCAGCAGGCCGCCTCCTCCCTCCAGTCAATGTCAGTCGCCGACGAGGATCCGTGAACTTGGACAGAAGGGGTGTTCCTCCGCTGTCTTCACTGTTTTGCCCGGGAAGTAGTTTCGCGCGAAGCCTCTGAAGCCAGTGGGCTGTGGAGTCCCGGCGCTTCCAGCCATGTATACTCGGTGGTTCTCTCCAGGAGCGACCTTATGAAACGTGTGATTCTCTTGGTGGCACGCGTGGCGGTGTGCGGCGTGCTTTTCTTTTGCGCTGCATTTTCGGGGACCGTTTCCGCGAGGGCGGCAGAGCAGGCCTTCGTTTCACGCAGCGCGGAAATCGACGGAGTGAAGCTGCGTTACACGACCGGTGGACATGGTCCATCGGTCATCTTGCTCCATGGCTACGCGGAAACATCGCGCATGTGGACGCCGATTCTGCCCGTGCTTGGCGAGAAATTCACGGTGATTGCGCCGGACCTGCCCGGCATCGGGGAATCCTCGATTCCTGCGGACGGCCTAGACCTGAAGACTGCGGCGATTCGGATTCACGCGCTTGCGCGCTCGCTTGGAGTTGAGAAAGCCAGAGTCGTCGGACACGACATCGGCCTCATGGTGGCGTACGCCTACGCCGCACAGTTTCCGGGGGAAGTCGAGAAACTGGTGGTGATGGACGCGTTCCTCCCGGGCGTCGGGGAGTGGGGAACGGTGTACAACAATCCGGCTATCTGGCATTTCCGTTTCAACGGGCCAACCCCGGAAGCCTTGGTTCACGGGCGCGAGCGGCTGTACTTTGAATATTTCTGGAATGATCTCGCTGCCGACAGGACGCGCTCGCTTCCGGAAGCCGATCGAAAAGCATATGCGGAGGCCTACGCCAGGCCCGGACGCATGCGGGCAGGCTGGTCCTACTTCGTTTCGTTCCAGCAAGCCGCGAAGGATTTCGCCCAGCTCTCTCAAACCAAGCTAACCATGCCGGTTCTCGCGATCGGCGGGGATAAATCCTTGGGAGAATTCCTGGGCCAACAGATGAAGCTGGTCGCATCAGATTTAAGCTCGGTGGTGCTCAAGAACACCGGGCATTGGATACTTGAGGAAAACTCCAAAGAGACGACCGACGCACTGGTGAAGTTTCTCTGACAAAATTCAGAGGCCGGACCGGGAATTAAGCGGTGTTGGCGCGTTTCAGCAATTGCAGCTTCTTGCCCCCAGTATTCCAGGCGGGCGGGTCGCTCGCGGGGAAGGACTCGAGGGATGCTTCTTCAACAATGTCGAACACTTCCTCCTGGTCGGGAGGTTCGCGAGAATCCATCGGCGAGGATGGCGCCTCTTGGAGATGCTTCGCCATGGCAATCTCGATTGTACTCCCGCGCGTTACGGGCGAAAAATCTTCCGATTTTTCTGCCGAGCTGCTTCCAGGTCGGGCCATATTTCGCGGAAATGGACTTCACCATGTCCTCCTCAGTGAGCCCTTTGGTGGCGGTTTGATCGTAAGTCACGGACATCAGGTAGAGTTCGCCGTTGTAGAAAGAGAAAAGAATCTGCTCAACGGTATCCGATTGGTACGAAGTCCCGGGGAGGCTTGGCGCGGCCACCAATTCACTTCCTGAACCAGCG
>MNEA01000075.1 GCA_001917435.1 Acidobacteria bacterium 13_2_20CM_2_57_6 | reverse complement strand
TCCGCCGAACGCTCCAAGCACACTCCCACCAGTACTCCTGGCCCCACTCCTCGCTTCTTCAGATACCATGCCAGCTGGTTCGCCCGCCGGTTCAGCTCCCGGTAGCTCACGCACTGCTCCCCAAACACTACCGCCTGCGCTCCCGGTGTCCGCTCCACCTGCGACTCGAACAACTTTTGCAGTGACAGCTCCCGTGGATACGAAGTTGAGGTTGCATTCCAATTAACCACCAATCGCATTCTTTCCTCGGACGAGATCAGCCTAAGCTTCGACACCCTCTGCGCGGAATTGTCGACAATGCCCCCGAGCAATGTTGTGAAGTTCGCTGCCATTCGGGCGATTCTTTCCGGGTTAAACAGGTCGCTGTTGTATAGGACTGTCCCAGAAACACGCTCTTGGCCTTCAAAGATCAGCAAGGTCACATCGAAAGGAGACCCCAACTGCCGCGCATAAAGAAGATGGAGTGGAAGCTGGGCTCCGGTAATTCCTTTGCCCTCCGTGAAGATCTGCCGCCGTGCGCCGTAGCGGGATTTCTCCCAACTAAATACGGCATCAATCAACGGCGAGCGGCTCGGGTCCCGGCTCGGAGCAATGCGTTCCACAATGAGTGGAAACGGGTAGTCCTGATGCTCCAATGCTCCCAACACTGTCTCCCGCACCTGGGCAACGAAACAGTTGAATGAAGGATCCCCTGCCAAATTCGCACGCAACGGCACGACATTGGAGAAGTACCCGATCAGGTCTTCGCATTGGACTGAGTCGCGGCAGACCATCGGCGAACCAATGAGGATGTCGTCTTGGCCGGTATAGCGATGCAGCAGCACTTGAAAGGCAGCTAAAAGGAGAACGTAGAGTGTCAAATCCTTCTCATTCGCTAGGACTCGCAGGCGGCCCGCCAACTCGTCCTCTAAACTGAAATTAAATGAAGAGCCTGTATGGGTTTGAATTGTCGGCCGAACGCGATCGGTGGGAAGATTCAGGGCGGGTATTTCGCCAGCAAGCTCCCTTTGCCAATACTGCAACAGTTTCTCGCCTCGAGGGCTGGTCAGCATGTCTTGTTGCCGTTGGACAAAATCCGTGAATTGCCATCTTAGCGGCGATAGCGCTGATTGCCCGCCCTCTTGAATGCACGCATATAGTTCCGTCAATTCGTGGGCAAAGACGTCGTAAGACCAATAGTCAAACACAATGTGATGTACTCCCAACAACAACACATGGGATTCGGGCGAGCGTGAATACACCTTAAGCCGAATGACCGAGTTGCGTTGCAAGTCGTACGGATGACAGCCGTCCTCGACAAGGCGTGCCTCCAAATGATTCTCATCCCACATGCAAGCGTCGCATGCCTCAAAATCGGCTTCCCATGTTGCGTGGACCTGCTGGACAAAGTGCTCCCCCTTGAGCGCATACGTAGTGCGCAACGCGGCGTGGCGATCGATGATTCGCTGGAATGCGGTGCGGAGGACGTCGATGCTGATTCTAGCGTCGACGCGAATTACAAACATCGTATTGTAGACAGGAGTGCCTGGTTGAAGGCGCGTCAGGTAGAGTAGCGCCTTTTGACCATAGGACAGCGGAAACTCAACTGCCTGTCCTCCGACCTTCTTGCGCAACAACTCGGCCAGAAGTGCGCGCTTCTCTGCGGGTGACAGGGCGGCCCTCTCAATGGAAGAGGCGCTCATTCGGCAGACTCGTTTCTTGCCAACTCTTCGAGCAAAGCATCAACCTGCTCGTCAGGGATTTGATCGATGCGGTTCAATAGTTCCTGGTTGGAATCCGCCGGATGCTGGTCAGCAAGTCGGGAGCTGGCATTGCTTTCTTGTCGAAGCCTATCGCTGAGTGCCAGCGCTAATTGCGGAATCGTAGGCAATTCGAAAAGATCGCGAAGGGAGACTGTGACGCCGAGACTCTCTCGCAGTCGGTTCGCCACACGCATGGCGAGCAGGGAGTCTCCCCCCAGTTCGAAGAACCTGTCATCCATGCTCACATTCGATACCGCGAGGACTTCGCGCCAGATGCGAACAATCTGGTGTTCAGTTTCAGTACCCGGCGGGATCCGCTTCTTCGCTTCGATTTCTGTGTTCCCGTTCGGGGACGTCTTACCGATATCGGCTAATGCCGCAGGCGGAACATTCACGAGTCGACACCGGGTCTTCGTCGCAAAACGATCTCGCACGTCGATCCCGTCCACCTTAGCCGTAGCATCGGCACCCTCTTGTAAAGTGTAGTAACCTGAAAGGCCGCGCAATGGCCAAGGTCGGTGCGCCGTATGTCGCTGGACATGCGGACTCGCCAGATCCAGCCCGATGGCAAGCTGATGCTGTTGGCGGAGAAGTCCGGCGGTCATGGAGTCGAGCGCTTGCGAAATCGACATGACGGAGTAACCCATGTTCCGTAGGGCTTCTGCAACAGACGCAGGGCCACCTTCGCTCATCCCGACGTCTTCCCATGCCGTCCAATTGAAACAATACGTGCGTGGGTGGGAGGTGTTCCGACGGGCCTCGCAGTAACAGTCGAGAAAACTGCCCGCAGCCGAATACGCGCTTGATGTGGCACTGCCGAACAAACTGAACACCGACGAAAATGCGACGAACAGAACTTCAGGACGATTCTTTATAAGCTCAAACAAGGTCCAGGTCCCGTACACTTTTGGCGCGAACATCCCCTCAAACGTGCCGATACTTTCTACTTTCACCCAATGCCGATCCATTGCTTTCCAATGCCGTTCCAGATTCCCCTCGCCGGCCAAATGAAAGATGCCCGTCAGAGGCTGCTTCCAGTGGTCTTCCGCCTCGCTCACCACCTGGCACAAGCGATCCAAATCGCAGATATCGACAGATCGGTACATAAAATCAACTCCGCAAGCTTCGAGCCTGCGGTGATTCCTGATGCGCCGGGCCAGTATTGGATCCTGATCCGCGCCTTCGGTCCATTGGTGCTTATCTGGCAACACCGTCCGGCCAACAAGGATCAGCTTTGCCCTATACTGGCGACTCAAATATTCGCTGAGATGCGTTCCGATACCCCCCAGTCCTCCGGTGATCAGGTACAATCCGGATTCGGCGATCGGAAGTGGCTGCGTCGGTTGCGCGAGCATGTCGACCTGCGAGAGGGCTGCCTGTAAGCGCCGCTTTCCGCGATAGGCCACCTCCATCCGGCTCTTCGGAATGGCGAGTTCTTGCGACAGCGACTGGGCATCTGTTTGGACGGAATTACCTTCGAGGTCTACGTGCCGGCACTCGAGCAGTGGCATCTCCAAGGAAATAGTCTTGAGTAATCCGAGCAAAGTCGCCTTTTCGCAAGCCACAAGGTCCTTTTCGCACGTGGCCTGCGCTTGACTGGACACCAGGAAAAAGCTCACGGGACGAGCAGAATGCACGGTGTCCAGTATTTGTGCCAGACGCACCACACTGTAAGTTCCGGCGTATTGTCTGGCGGCCAGTTCGCGACTGCTCGTGCATGGCGTGCTATCTCCTCCATACGTCCACAGATGCACGACGTGATCGACATGAATCCGGTCCTCTGCGAGCGCGGCGAACAACAACTCATAATTCGAGGCCTCGGCCGGATTCAGACGGTAGTGCGAGCTATCAATGCGCGCGAATTCCTCACCTGGCACCACTTCGACCCAGGCCAGGGCACGCTCACCTATCTCACGGCGCAGGTTGTCCGACAGGCCGCCTGCATCGGCGAACACCAAGTACCGTCCTTCGAGCGCTTCCCAATCTAGGATCCGGGGCTGCGCAGCGATCCACGACTTCCGGAAAAACCAGTTCGGCAGCGTCCGGCTGCTCTCGGTATCAAGATCGATTCGCTTCACGATCGAGTCAAATTCGCCCGCCTCGAATCGCTGCCGCAAAGCCGACCTCTGGATCTTGCCGATCGCAGTCTTCGGAATGTCGCCTCGATCAACGGGAATGACCCAGGCCGGATTCACACCGGCTTTCTTCACCAGCACCTCTCGGATTCTCTTGATAAGCGCGAGTTGTTGCGCCCAATCTGGCACCAGCGGATGGAACATGATGCAGAGGCGATCGGTATTGTCGTTGGCTACGCGTACCGCAAAAGCCGCGGTGTAGGAGACGTCCACTCCCGGCACTTCTTCCGCGACGGACTCAATTTCGTGACTGAAGAAGTTCGCGCCGTTGATGATGACCATGTCCTTAGACCGGCCGGTGATTGTCAGGCGACCGTTGTTCAGCATGGCCAGGTCGCCTGTGTTGAACCAGCTGTCCTGGGAAAAGCACTCTCGGTTGAGTTCGGGGTTCTTGTAATACCCCGTTGTAACGGGAAGACCTCTTACCTGCAGGCGCCCGATTTGCCCTTCCTCGAGCGGTTGGTCTTCGCCGTTGACGATACGAAAAGACACACTCGGGATAGGCATTCCCACTTCGACAAAAGAGTCCTCATCCCGGACTGTTTCGAGTGAGCATCGATCAGAAAAGGCCACGCCGGAACAAGTTTCAGACATGCCCCATGCCGGGTGTACGGCATCCGCGCGCAAGCCGTGTTTCGCAAGAAGTTGTAGGAACTTTCGCGTCGTCTTGGGAACAATGGCTTCTCCGCCGTTTAGAATGAACCTCATCGAACGCAAGTCCCAGCGGCGCAGTTGCAGCTGCTTTTCGCGGTCGTTGATTAGCCCGAAGGCAAAATTCGGAGCCCAGGTAACGGTGGCGCCATGACTCTCGATGAGGTCTAACCACTTGAGTGGTTCTTGAAGGATCACTTCGGTCGGAACATGAATCTGACGGGCGCAACCAAACAGAGCCATCAAGTGGGACATCACAATCCCGCCGACATGGTCGAGGGGGAACCAATTGATCAGAACATCCGTTGTGTCAAACTGCGTCGACTGGGCGGTACCGGCAGATCGGTGCACAAGACTTCGATGGCTCTGCAACACACCTTTCGGCAACCCGGTGCTCCCGGAGGTCAGCAGGATGAGGCACACGTCGTCCGGCTGGCTCTGGTGCCAATGGTGATCTGCAGCGGAGGTCCGCAGTCTTCCGACGGTTTCAACTCGGAAGTTCTCGAGACCGAGGAGTCCAGCAACGCCCTGAACCTCGTTGGCGAGGTCCTGGCCAGCAAGGATCACCGGGTGTTCCAGCATTTCCCAGCTGTGGTGGAGCTTGCTGATCGTGCTGTTCAATTCTCTGTAGTTGCGAGCGATCGAGATCGGTGCAGGAATAAAGCCGCCGAGGACACACCCCCAAAAAGCCGGGATAAAGTCCTGGTCACGGTCGAATTGGAAGATAACTTTGTCCCCTGGTCCGAGCCCTAGACTCCTCAGCCCGCCGAGGATGCGCTCGGCATCTTCGAGCAGTTCCTGGTACGTGTGGGTGACCTCCGATCCATCCCTTTGCACGTAGGTAATGTCACGGACCGGCTTGGTTTCCGCGGCGCGCTTCAGCGCCTGCTGCAGAGTTGCTGGCACTTGTTGGGGGTTGCAAAGCGGTTCGCCGTGGCTGATTGCTACCCTCTTGCGTTCGGACGATGATCCGACACTAACTTCGGAGGTCGAGGGGAAGGCTTGCTTGCTCTCTCGTGCCGTAAACGCTTCTGCATGGGGAAGGAGATCCGAAATATGGAGTGGTTTCAGTTTCGGCACCCGCGGCTCGATCACTACCGCCGCCTGCTGGACTCCCGGAAGGGACAAAAGCTGCTGTTCCCAAACCCTTGCCAATCCCTCGTCCACAATTTCTAAGCGCAGAAGGGCCTCTTCGTCCACCGTCCCATCGCTCGAGAAAGGCAAGCTGGAGAGCAGCACATAACGGTCTGGCAGTAGCGAGCCGGGGAACGCCGACTGCAAATTCTTGCGCACGGCCTCCTCCGGGAAAGCACCCAAAGGAACAATATAAGCAAGGATCTCAGAGCTGCCGCTTTCAGAACCGCGTGCGCGAACGGCACAATCAAAGACGGCTACTTCTTTCATCAATCTAACTTCGAGTTCGCGGAATTCTATGCTGGAAGATGGCATAGGAACCTGCACTTTCCCCCTGCCGTATGGGTTGGGAAATCCGATAGTTAGTGGTTGACCAGGTATCCGTAACGATGGGCATGCATCAGCATCCGGCCCCAGCGCACCTTGAAGCCAAGTTCGTCGAGCGACGGATGGTAAATCCCAACCCGCAACAGCTGCAGCCGAGGGTCACCCTCGATGCTGTTCTCGACACTGAATCCCCATCGAAGATTCAATCGCTCACAGTGCCGTAGGACATCCGCACTGTAGTCACCCAGCGGATAAGCAATCAGGTCGCATTTCTTCTGCGTTAAGCGCTCTATCCATAACTTGTTGTCTTCCATCTGCCGGCCAGCCTCGTCGGCATCACACTTGGTCAGGTAGGGATGATCAACGGTATGGATCCCTATCGTGAACAATGGATCTCGGGAAAGCTCCTCCACCTGTTCGGCGGACATACCAGCAAAGCAATCCGCGAGGTCCGATTCCGGCGCGAAATCTTGCAAACGCGGACACTCTTCCTCAATCGCCCGATACATGGCCCCTGGGTGTGGCCTCAAGTCCAAGAGCAGCGACCAAAGTTCAGCAACACTCGATTGGCGTTTGGATGCGCCCATGTCGAAGTACCGTCCGCGGAACTGAAAGCCAGCGCCTTTGAACCATTTTTCCAATGCTCGCAAATAACTGAACCAAAGATACCGCCCAGGCTCCGCATGGCGCGAACAGACGAAGAACACTGCGGGAATGCGGTGGCGGCGCAGTATGGGAGCAACCACTTCGGCATTGTTGCGGAATCCGTCGTCGAACGTGAGCACGACTTGAAGTTTGTTCAAGCGCGACCGCGGGAGTCCCAGTCGTTCCCAGGACACCAGTTCGTACCTCTGTTTCAAGAAAAGCAGTTGTCGCTCGAAGATTTCTGCGGATACGCTCGGCCCGCATCGCGGCACACCATGGTAAACAAGAATCGCCGGAAGCCGGGGCGAGAGAAATCGCGGCGCTGGAAGGCGGCAACCGAGGGCAGATGCGACTCTGCGAATGTTGTCTTTGATGGTGGTCACTGAACAAGCCCAAGCGCAAAGGCAAGAACGATTCTTCTGGCTAGCCGCTTACCGCCGCGCGGGTCTTTAGGGGAAAAGGCGCCTCGGAAGGCATTCCACCGGTTTCCAGTTGAGCTTCCGACACTACTTGGGCGAGTGCCTCGCGAAGTTTTCGTTCATCCCCCTCCCCGCAAAGCTTAGCCAAACGCTTAATCCCATCGAGGATCTCCCCGTTGGAATGCCCGACTATATTCCCTATATAAATTTTAGGATGACGCGTCTTGGACATGCATTCCTCGGGGAGCCGCAACTCTTCCGAGAGCTTTTCCCCGCGGCGGACTCCGGTAAACACGACGTCGATGTCCTCAAAGGGCTTGAGTCCGGAGAGCACAATCAATTGTTTCGCAAGATCTACAATGTTCACGGGTTCGCCCATATCCAGCACAAAAATCTCACCGCCCTTGCCCATGGCTGCGGCTTCGAGGACCAGTTGCGCGGCCTCGGGAATGGTCATGAAATACCGCGTCATGCCTGGGTGGGTCACGGTAACGGGTCCGCCTCGTCGAATCTGGTCCTGAAAGATCGGGATCACGGATCCCGTTGAGCCAATTACATTTCCAAATCTTACGGCCATATAGCGAGTGGTAAATCGCAGGTTCATGTGCTGGATGACCAATTCGGCGATGCGCTTCGTTGTTCCCATCACGGAAGTCGGCTTCACGGCTTTGTCCGTTGAAATCAGCACGAAGCACTCTACGCCACAAGCGCCCGCTAGCTCACACAGATCGTATGTGGCGAGCACGTTATTACCAACCGCCTCCGCTACGTTTTCCTCCATCATCGGCACATGCTTGTGAGCAGCAGCGTGAACAATGACTTGCGGGTTCTGAGACGCAATGATCTTCCCAATGCGTTCCTTATTGCCAACGTCCGCGACGAGCGTGGTAATGTTCAATTCTGGAAAGAACCGTCGTAGTTCAGAGTCGATCTGAAAGAGGGCGAACTCGGCGCGCTCCACAAGGAGCAGCTTCCCTGGTTCGTGCTGCGCGATTTGTCGCGCCAGTTCGGAACCGATGGACCCACCGGCACCGGTCACCAACACCGTTTTCCCGCGAATTAACTGCGCCATCGCCGTCTGTTCCATGCGAACCGGCTCGCGTCCCAGCAGGTCCTCGATCTGCACGTCGCGGAAGCGGGTGAACTTTATTTCCCCGCGAATAATCTCTGAGAGGTTGGGAACTACGCGCACGCGCACAGGAATTTCTTCGCACACGGCTAGGATGCGGCGGACTTCTTTGCGGGAGGTATCTGCAATGGTAAGAATGACATGATCGATGTTGTGCTCGCAAACGAGTCGCGGTAAGTCGGCGGTCGCTCCCAAAACTTTGATGTCTTCGATCACCGCGTGAAGCTTCTGCGGCTCATCATCGACGAACCCCTTGATTTCCAGATCGTTCGAGCGCCGCTTTCTAATTTCATTGGCGACCCAGCGGCCGGCACTTTCCGCCCCGACGAGTAAGACCGGCTTCGGCGGGCCATCGCTGTCAGCAGAAATTCCTGAGCGGCGAAGAGACCATTCGTAGATGACTCGCCGCAGAACGCGAACTCCGACGGCCATTGTGAAAACCAGCACGCCGTCGAAAACGATGATCGAAAGCGGCACGCGCCAAGGTGCGTAGGAGTCCGCTAAGCTGAGACGCAATGCGAGGATAGGAAGGGAGGAATACGCGACCGCCGCGAAAAGCGTGCGGGTTTCGCGCAGCCCGATAAAGCGCCAAATAAAACGGTAAACGCCAAACAGCGACATCACCGCGGATTGCAGTGTCGCAACAAAGAAAAGTTGACGCTCTAGGGCCGGGGCTTCTCGAGCAGGAATGGAGAAATCGAACCGCAACAAGTACGACAGTACAAAGGCAAGCACAAACAAAGCAAAATCGACAGAAATTTGATACCGCTTGATCCAGAGAAATTCCGCGGCAGATTGCAGCCTATCCTTGATTCCCAGGTGATGTTCACCAGTTGGCATGTTATCGGTGCCCTGTGTATCAGCGCGCGCTGTTGACCCTAGATCTTCCCGGGCGGCGAAACCTCCACCGGCAAGGACACTTTCGCGGATCTGATCGGCAGTCAGAGGTGTTGCTTTGGGAGAAACAAACACGGTGACCAGCGTCTTGACCAAAATTCTGAGGTCGCTCTTCCAGTCACGCACGCGTTGATAACCAACATAGCCTCGGAGCTTGTAAGGCTGAAGGATTTGTCGATAAAAGTTCTCGTGCCCCTGACTGATCGAGGCGAGTAGCGCTTGTTCATTGCGAAGCGTCAATGTGATGTGGTCGGTTATTCCCGGACGGGTCTGCAACACACGTTGCCAGAGCTCATTTTCGAGACAGACAAAGGCAGGAACTTCGGGGCGGGGGCCTACCAGCGACATTTCTCCCTTGACGACATTCCACAGCTCCGGCAACTCGTCGATCTTTGTAAAACGCAGGAGCCGCCCAATCGGTGTGATGCGGTCATCCGCGCCGGAGGTGATCTGCGAACCGCCGCTTGATACCCGCATGGTCCGTAGCTTATACAACTTGAAGAGCCGGCCATAGCGGCCAACCCGCGTCTGGCGAAACAAGATCGGGCCAGGCGAAGAAATCGCTATCATCAGTGCCGCCAGCATTAAGAGCGGTGCGAAAACGACCAGACCTGCAGACGCCAATACAATTTCGATGGCGCGCGGCAGCCCCGGATGGGACGTTTGCGAAGTCACTTGCATTGCCATTTTTGGGCGGAACAATTACCGGGCGTGTTCAGCACACAGCGAGCGAACGGTGTCCACGACATACTCCAGCTCAAGGTCGTTCATGTCTGGAAAAATCGGCAGGCTGACCAGCCGCTCCCATACCGCAGTTGCAACCGGGAAATTATCGGGACGCCAGCCAAACGTTTCCTGGTAATAAGGATGGAGGTGCAGCGGCCTCCAGTGAACGGAGAATCCGACTCCCGACTGGCGGAGTTTCGAAACAAAATCATCGCGGCTGATCCTAAGCCGCTCCAAGCGCAGCTTAATCGGAAACAGGTGCCAGGCATGGATGCGGTTGCGATTTGTCGGGGGCAGTTCGATGGCCTCCAGATCTCCCAACATTTCAAGATAGCGTGTGGCGATCCGTTCTCGGTTGTGCCGCATCTGTTCCGCACGGGCAAGCTGATGGATGCCAAGACCCGCAGCGATATCCGTCAAGTTATATTTGAAGCCTGCAGCCATGATCTTGTAGTCCCAGGTTCCCGTTCCGGAATACCGGCCCCAGGCGTCGTGTGATAGTCCATGTAACGACATCATGCGCATGTGATTGGCAACCTCTTCGTCGTGGGTTGCCGCCATTCCACCTTCTCCCGTGGTGATGGTTTTATTGGCGTAAAAGGAGAAGCAGCTAACCGTCGCTGTATCCCCACCGCAGCGTTGCCACGGTGCATCGGGGCTAGAACGCCACGCTGCGGGGAACGCGTGAGCAGCGTCTTCGACGATCCACAGCCCATGCTCGCTGGCCAGTTGCTTGATTGCATTGATATCCATCATCAGTCCGCCAACATGAACAGGAACAATGCCGACGACCTCCACTCTCTGCGAAACCAACTTGTTGAATTTCGCAGATTTGAGTTGGTCCAGTTTGCGGGCCGCATCTTGGATGCTCATGTTTGTTGTGCATGGGTCGCAATCGACAAGAATTGGAATGCCACCTAGGTATTGAACAACCTCGGCCGTGGCGGCGAAGGTCATCGTGGGAACCAACACCCCTTGCCCTGGTCGCAATCCAAGTGCTTCCAACGCCAAGTGAAGGGCCGCGGTACAAGAATTCGCAGCAACGCAACGTGCCGTTCTAATTGCCTTCGCGAATTCCTGCTCAAACTGTCGGACCTTGGGGCCCGTGGTCAGCCATCCCGAGCGCAAGGAGTCGACGACTTCAGCGATTTCCTCTTCGCTGATTTTAGGGCGGAAGAAAGGCACTTCCATGCGCACGCCAGAATGCGTCGCAGTGTTCCGCATCATCTGGGGCTGGGCCAAGGGTGTTCTCCGATCATCAGATCACTCCGCCATGATTGAGGGCAGCTCACGACTTTAGTCTCGGGGACCGGTGCGGGCTTTCAAATAGCCTGCGTTTGACTCAAGGAGCCTGAGTCAGTGGATAAAACAAATCGTGCCAACATTCCAGCCTATGCGGAACTAAGTTTACGATTCGAACCCTATTCCCTGCCGGACCGTGAATAGGGAATCTTCGCCCAATAGCAATCTTGGCCGGTTAAATTGCAAGACCAGTCGCAATCCCGCAACTCCTAATATTAAGGTTGGGATCAGCAACTCTTCAACCAGAACGAGCTTATAGACCTCCGGTCCGCCGCGCATCACCGTTGAAATGGAGGCCGTGAAACTCCAGAAGGCGATCGCTCGAAAGATTCGTCCCCAGTAGCTTCGCGCTCTAGCGACCTGCTGAAATCGAGTCCAGAGAGTGCCCCAGATCCACCCCAAGAGCAGCCCCCCGATGGCTACGCCCAGAGTGCCAAAATTGAGATACCACCCGGTGGCGTGGTGAATGGTGTATCCCTGCCCCTCCACTGCGCCGACCTCGAAGGCATAATAGGTATAAATCTCTGCCGGACGATTTAACCACAGTGCTCGAGGAATGGCGGAAGCCAGAAAGGCAATAACGCTGGAACCATACGTAAGCCCAATATTTTTGTGCAGCGTGCCGTACATGGATATGTGTGCGGCAAACGGTTCGTTGCTCACGACGTAACTTCCCAGCGGAGCAACTGCAGCTTTCGAGATACCCCCCATATCGCCCACTGTCTCTGACACTCCGGCACCACGCGTCATTCCTACGATCCCCACGGCAAGGAGTGCCGTAGAACAGGCGACCACCAAAGTTATTCTCTTTAGCCTTCGGGCGTTAACCAAATAAAAGAGGGCGCTCGTCAAGAAGCTGACAACCATATAGTGGCGAAAACCTAACCGAAGATTCATGACGAATATTCCTGAAAGGACGATGAGATACAACGCCCTGTGCGTCGACTTGCCGTGGCCCACAATGTATTTTGCAGTAGGTCCAGAAGAGTAGATCGCTAAGCCCATCGTCGTCGTGAACAGACAAATGCGGTTAAGAATCTGGTGCAACGTAAATAAGCGCGAGATCGAAGTGTCTTGATATACGAAATGATATGCCATTAACCCCAGGCTAGCCGCGCTGCTCAGCGTATCCTTGACGATCCAGAAGCTTAGTATTCCTGACACGACGGCGATGAAAAGCATCTTACTGTGAGAGATGCGAATCGGCCGGACCGGGAGCTGCGGAATATTACATCGCGTGGAAAAAAGAAGCGCAATTTCAATGAACAGAATAAACGTGGAATAGAGGACCAGCGCCCAGAAATAATCAGAGTCCAGATGTATGGGAAAAAGCTTGTAGTACAGATAATCGTACAGCAGACCGCTGTTGCCGCCATTCAGGTCGTAGACGACGAACCAACCTCCCCAGAGCGTCCAGTAATAGGCAAACGCCAGACCCACGACAAATGCGATCGACCTCGTCTTTGCCCAGATCGCTAGTCCGAGGAGGAGAAAGAGAAAGGTGGCAGCCCCCAAAACGGCGTAATAACTCATGCGTACTCCACCGGAGATTTCATTAGTGGACGTTTCTTGATGCGGCGGTACGATCGCGCGAAACAATGCGCTCGTAGATCGAGCGAATTCTCTCTGCTACTTTATCTTCGGAAAGATCGAGCGTGGCCAGATGCCCGTTCGAACGACAGCCTAGCGACAACACTTCAAGCAGGGCCCTCCCGAGCGCATGTGAGTCACGGGGAACAATCCGCGAGGGAGTTACGCCCTTGACCCTCTCCGCGACGTTGCCGACATCTACGGAGACGATCGGCAAATCGCAACTAAGCGCCTCCTTCACGATATATGGCGAGCCTTCCCAGTCGCTGGTAACGAGCAGACAATCTGCGGCATTCAGATAAAGCGGGATGGCACTCGGATCGGTATCTCCGTTCAGCACGATCATCTTTATCCCACCGGCGAGCTTGTTGGCCTCCTGTAGGGCCGCTTTAGCCAGATCTAGTCTCTTGGTTCTAGGAGCTGTCCCGGCATTGAAGAGCACGATCTTGTTTGTCAATGACCATCTCAAGGTCGCTCGGGCCTCATCTCTTGGCCGCGGACAGAATAATCTCAGATCCACACAACCCGGCATGACCGTGGCGTGATCGCTGCGCCACCACAGGCGATCCTTCAATTGCTTGGTCACGCAAATTATCTGCGATGCACGCAGTGCCGCCAATTGCGAGAATAACCGCCCAATAAGTGGACGCAGTGCGTTCATCGTTGGCCATGGATTCAAATCGCTTCCGCGAAAAGTCACCACTAGAGGCAGCGCCGTGGCCAGTGCACAAAAAAGTGCCGTTACCGTGCCAAAATGCGCATGAACCACGTGTGGCCTGAAATCTTGAATTTCGCGGCGAAACCTGAATAGCTCCTTGACGAGACAGACGGGCGATGTCCGGGACCGGAGGAAAAACTGTCGCACTTCGATGTCCGCATACTTCAAGCTAGCCGATTCTCTTCTTGCGAAGATCATCAACGACCCATCCGGCAGTCCCGGAATGACGTGGAGCGCGCGAAGGGTTCCTCTGCTGCGCGTAGGTGCTTTAGAACCGTCCGCCGTGAACACTGTAACTTTGGCGCTTGCCATAATGACTCAGGTGAATCCTAGAAGGATCAGAGGAGGGTTGGAGTCACGTCGACAGCCTGGATGACACCTTGCGGCGGCAGTTGACTGGCCAGCACGGTCGCCGCGATGAGCTTACCGGTTTGTTTTTCCAGGATGATAAATAACACCATACAGTAAACAACAGCGTATGCCGAGACCGAGATGGCCATTCCCATGATTCCTCCGGCGTAATAGCCCGCGATCTTCACACCCATTCCCATCGTGTAGGCAATTACTCCCACCTGGGTCGGCGTGCGCGTATCACCTTTGGCGTAATAGCCGTTGATGAGCGAGTTTGCAAGCGCCAAGCAGGGCAGAAGACCTGACATGAAAACCAGCACGCGGAACATCTTCGACAAGCTCTCGGCACTGAGGCTACCGACGACGGCGCGAGCGGGAGTAGCGGGGAGCAGTCGCAGGGCAACGACGCCCGCGAAGACCACCGTCAGAACAACCACCAGACTCGGCACGGCTACCATAACCGATTGCTTGCGATACTGACTGCGGAACTCGGCCCAGTTCTGCTCGTGGGCAAGCCTCGAGAGGCACGGAATGAACGGCGTCACCATCCCCTGCGAAATAATGCGAGTCACGGCGCCATAGAAACGTCCGGCCAGCTCGAAGATGGCAATGCTACCGGGAGCCAAAAACGAGGCGAGGATGCGGTCCAACGGGGCGCTGGTCATGTAATAGGCTTTTGACAGCAGTAGAGGGCGAACACGGGTCCACATGGTTTTCGCGATTTGACGCGGCAATTGAGGTCGCGTGAAAGACCCCAGCACGGGCAGCAACAGGATCGCCGGTAACGTAGTGCTGATGACCTGTGCCCAGGCCGCCAGGCGGATGCCGAAGCGTGGCAACTGCCAAGCCAACATCGCGAAACTCAACAGAGCGGACAAGAAAATTGCCGCTGGCGGCACGACAAAACGGTCACGAATTTGGTACATGCCGGCGAGAACGGCGTAGCACGCTCCACCGATCAAGCCGAAAACCTGAATTTGCGCGAGTGCGACGGTTCTCTGTTTATCGGCATGGGAAAAGCCCGGCACAATCAAGGGAATCAAAAGGGGTAAAGTGAAATATAGGACTACGGAAATTGTGGCAAAGAGTAGTCCCACGCTGATGAACAGAAACCATCCGCGCTCCCTGAGCTCGTGTTCCGAACTCGTCGCCAGTAGTGGCACCAGCACGACAGTTAGACTCTCGATCAGCAGTATGGTGACCAGCTGCGGTATGGTAGCCCCGGTGTAGAGCGCATCTGTTTGGACGCCGGCACCGAAGTACGTTATGACGTACCACTGCATGGCGAACGACACTAGGATCTGTAGCCCAGTAATCGCGGACAATTGCAAACTCAGTGCCTTGTTAGGTGACAGAGCGTGTGCCATCGTTTGGGGGGTGCGCTTCGCAATCGAATCAGGATCGTTGGTATGTTCGCTGCGGTAGTTTAGCGGAGACCCATGGTCGATCTCGCAATAGCCTCGGCGACGCTCGAGTTGCCGTGCCTGTAAACCGGCACGCGACTTGCTTTCCTTAGAAAGCGCTTCGGCGCGCTATAGCCTGTCGACGGTCTCGATGTCGTGGCCCAGGAACCAACTGCTAGGTCCATGCTGGTATCTCGGATAATGGGAATCCTAGTAGCAGGAATAGACCGATGTTGCCATGGAGGCCCGTTTATTTCGCCACGGGGGCGCGCGCGCCGCGTTTGCTCGCAAGCGACCTTCATTGATCCCTGACCGACCGTAGGTCAGAACCTTATCTCGCCCCGACCCCAGCGCTCTTCGCCTTTGGCTCAGCTTCGGACGCAATGTAATAATCGTATTTATACGAATACGACATGACTTTTATGTTGTTCAGAACGACGCCCAATAACTCCGCTCCGACGTTAACCAAAGCCTCTTGCGTGTGCCTCACAACTTCACGGGAGCTCTCCCCACCTTTCACAACCAACAACAAATAGTCTGCTACCTTGGACAAAATCATCGTATCTACACACGCTGTTACAGCTGGCGAGTCAATGAGAATGTAGGAGAATCGCGACCTCAAGATTCGTAGCAAGCTTCTCAAATGCGTGGAGCCAAGCAATTCTGCGGCGCAGTGCTCACGTCGACCCGCCGGCAGAATATACACTCCAGTCGCCTCGTGTTTCTGAAGGACACTGAAGACTTTCTTCTCGTCCAACTCTCCGGGAGTTGCCAGTAACTCCTGGAGGCCGGAGAAAGGACCCACACCGAACACTTGCGATAACTGTTGGCGGTGCATGTCGCCGTCGATGAGAAGCACCGGAGAATGTAGTTGAGACAGGCTTATTCCGAGGTTGGCCGTTGTGGTCGTCTTTCCTTCCCCCATAAGGCTGGACGCCACCAACAGAACCTTGCAAGTTTCCGGCATCATGGACCTTACAGCAGTGCGCAGCCGGCGATAATTCTCCACGACAATAGGTGAGACCCTGGGATTGAGCAACAACGCTGGGCTAGTTAATTTATCGTTCAATTGCAGCCCTGTGTCACGGAGTAAACGCTGCCCTTTCCTGTTTGCAACCGCCGGGATGACCGCCAAGACGGGCAAACGCGTCACTTGTTTAACTTCGTCGCTCGAACGAAACGTATCGTCCCAATACTCGAGGAAAAGTGCCAGGCAGATGCTTAGCGAAACTGAAACAAGGAAAGCCAGCACGACATAAACTAACCGCCAGGGTCCGGCCGCCTCTCCGTGCGTGGGTAGCGTCGCATAGTCCACGACGCGGATATTACTGGCCATGGCCACTTGGGCCACATCATTTCCGCCAAATCGTTTCAAATACCCGTTGAGAAGATTCTTTTGGGTCTCTATTTGCTGCTGCAGCAGGCGGTACTCGACGGCGTCCTGATTCTGGACCTGGGTGACACTACGCTGCAAGTCCAACGCAGTGCGGATTGACGATTCGTGCGCTAGTTCCTGTCGGTACTTCGTTTCCAGGTTTGTGAGAACCACAGAGGTAGCATGAGTCCGCATTTGTCCGAACGAATTTTCGAGCGATGCAATCTGCTGGTCGACCTCTTGCACTTCCGGCCAGTTCTCGGTCGCACCAACCAGCAACTGCGCCCGCTTCTGGCGCAAGTCGGCTAGCTTGCTTTCCAAATCAGCCATTTGCTTTGCGTTTTGCTCAGCCAATGCGCTCGCCGCTGTTAATACCGGCATTTGATCCGAGTTGGCCTTGCCCTGAGCGGTACCTGCGACCGGCCCTTCGGCATTCTTGCGTCCAGAGTTTTCGGCGATGGCCATCGGAGTTGAGTTCCCATATAAATCAATCAAAAGCTGCGGTGGATTGTTCGCCAGGGAAGCGGTGTAATCCTTCACTTCGTTCACGTCCAAAACGACGCGCACCACGTCCGCACCATTTTGCCCGACGCGGACCCCGCTCACCAGGCCGCCATCAACGTGGACATTCCCGTGAGCGACTTCCGGCGTCAACCGCGCCGCCTGCAAATCGAAAAAGACCCGATTGGGATTGGCGAGGCGGTTGGAAGTATATTGCACGCTGTCTTCAAGATCGATCGTGATGCGCGTGGCTTCGCCATTCGGGGCAACCCGGATCCGGCGCACTAAGGGAATTTCCGACGATTCCATGCGATTCACGGATTTCCCGCCTGAATGAATCCGCACGGCCGGGCGTACTTCCACAGGGGTTGCTGCCACCGGGGCATTTGCTTCCGCGCTCATCGGCGCGCTTGGCGCCTCAGCTTTTGGCGCTAGGGCCTCGCGATACCCTGCCTCCGCTTCCTTGCGTGCATTTTCCGCCTCTACCAACTGGCGGTTAAGCGCGGTAAGGCGGTCGATGGCGGTGTTTTGGGTCGGATCGAGAGAAAGGATGTTGTGCTTGCTGGCGTACTTTCCCAAGGATCGTTCGGCTTCACGGATTTCGGACTGCAGATCGTCAATTCGATGCGTCAGATAGGCATTGGTCGTTTTTCCTGCTTGCAGCCTCCGTTCCTTACTGGAATGCACCAGGGCATCAGCGATGGCGTTTGCGAGCTTCGCGGCCAACATCGGACTGGGATGCCTGACCACAATGCTGACTAACCGCGTATCCTTAATGGCACTACTAGGCTCCTTAACTGGCTCTACGGTTAGCCTCCTTTGGAGGTCCCGAACGAAGGGTTCAAGGTCCTTGGATCTTTTCAAGTCCTCGTGAGAGATCGCGGGGTCGAGCGCCGTGGCCAGCGGTGGCTCTTCAGGCTCTCCTTCGATCAATGGATCTTTCTTGGCGAGGAAGGCTAGCCGCAGCAGCTGCCGAATCTTGCGCCCGCCTGTGCCCACGTATCGCTTGTAAATGGGATCGTGCGGCAAGTCCAGGGCCTTGACAACTTGCTCGAGAACCATGGGACTGCGGATGATTTGTAGCTGCGTCGCAAAGTACGCCGGATCGAGCGCCGCGACGCGCGTCTCGGGTTCGCTCGGTAAAGGATCGGCGGTCTCCAGATCGATCTCGACCCGTGCGCTGCCTTCGTAGTAGTCCGGAGACAGCATCGTCCAGACGGTCACGAGCAGGGTAACCACAACTGCCGTGGAAATGATTAGCCGTGCGTGATTACGCATGATGCGCCAGTGATCGCGCAATGTCATTTGGCGCTCTTCACTTCCCTCCGCTCCATACACAAGTTCCAGCCTCTGAGCGTCATCCACGCCGGATCCCGCTTGCCTGATAAGCTCTCCCCCCTCCTTTTTCAATGCATCGTTAATGCGACTCATGGTTTCCTTCTGAATTTCCTCTCCGCTTTGCACAGCCGACTGCTTCGCTAAGAAAAGGAGGCTCGCCAAAGTCAGGGCTGCACTTCAGGTTCGCCTTAATTTTCAACCTGTACCCCAGTATTCAAAAATCTCCTAGTGAATGACTGTCAGTGGAGCGTAAACCGCGTATGCCGGAACGATTCCACCCAGAAAGCCACGCAGCGCTAGCTTGCCGATCGAAGTGGGGACTTCAACGATATCCTCAGCTTTCAGTAGAAGATCGGTTTGCTCGTGGTGCTCAATTCGCTCCAGATCGACATACGTCTCAGCAGTCCCTGCAGGCCCGCTTCGGACAATGCGAATCCTGGAGCGCTTGGTGTTGGGAAGCACGCCCCCCGCTCGGGCAATGGCCCCCGATACGGTTAATGGTTCATTTAAAGGTAGCGATGAAGGCTTGTAGACGTTGCCGACCACGAACACTTGCTCGGCCTTCGGAATGTGGACAAAGTCTCCCGGGCGGATGTACGGGTTGGAATTGGCGTCACCGCGCAATAGCGCTTGCAGGTCGACAGCAACTAGCATGGCCTCAGGCACACGATTCGCGTCCGTCCCGTCACTCATGGCCCAACCTCCACCTCTTGGCGTGACCCTTACATCGGCCACCGTGGTGCTGGGTGGGGCAACGTCGCATGCCGCACTATTCTCATCGTGAATCAACTGGATCGTTTTGCCGGCATCTGAGCTCAGACCCCCAGCGAACGTCAGTAGTTCCCGCAGCCGAACTCGCCGTTGCAACTGGAAACTACCAGGCTTGTTGACGGCGCCCATCACAGAGACCGGTGCAGAGTTAAACTCTTTCACGAAGATGTCAACTTGCGGATTCTTGAGATATGTACGGTATCGGCCGGCTATCTCTTCGGCAAGGGCAACCTCCGTTCGGCACGCTGCGACGACCTCATCCTGAATTAGCGGCAAGTGTATCCGACCGTTGCCATCCACACGCATGGTCTCCCTACTCAATTGCGGACGCTCAAATACACGAATTTCCAGCACGTCCCCAGGCCCAATGCGATAACGCTCGTCACCAACAAACCGTGAAATTGACGTCGCCTGTGCCTGCACGACCGCGCTCGGCGAGGGTGCCGCTGCCGTTGGCTCCTGCGCCAGGCTGCCAGCGACAAGGAAAGGGCCAAAAGCGAACGGAGTCACTAACCTGACGATACTGGTGCTACGCATGCTCCCTCCTCTTCTGTTGCGATGCGGCCGTGTCCCTTATCAAAGCCCGACAACGAACATCTCTGGTGACTGGAGAATCGCCACGCGACCGGGCACGATGCAGTTGTAGAAGAGGCCGCATCGGAGAAGGGACTCAGACCGGGCATCGTTCTTTAAGAGTTTCCAGATCAGAAATATCCACGTCCAAGACAAACGAGCGCGCTATCA